>NZ_CVTU01000029.1:0-21899 GCF_900004965.1 Pseudomonas sp. 44 R 15 | reverse complement strand
CTCGCTTCGCATCGTGGTTACGGGTGGGCGCGGCTGCGTTGTGTAGGAGCGAGCTTGCTCGCGAAAAACGTCAACGATAACGCGTGCTTCCTGACTCAACGCGGCGCCTGTGAGTTTTTCGCGAGCAAGCTCGCTCCTACAGATGGCGGTGTACGCAAGCCCGCGTATCCACGATGCGAAGCGAGCCGCTCTTGCTTTTGATCTTAGGCGCCCCGTTAAACCACGCTGGCCGCAATTCGATATTGATGTGGGGGGTAAACCGGCAGGACGCCGGTTTAGCCGCCCCGCGCCATGGATGGCGCGTGGCGGCGGCCCCCCACATCAATGTCGGATTGTGGGCACACCGAGCCTAGGCGAGGTGCCGAGTGGTGGGGCAAGAGCCCTTTTGGTTACTTTTGGGGCTCTTTTCCAAAAGTGAGCCGCCGTAAGGGCGGAACCCATAGCAGCCGTGACCGCAGAAACGGATATGTACCCGGTCCAATCCAACATCCCGGCCACCCCCCACCCCCGACTGACGGCTATTGTCAGAAATTTCCCACAGGAGTACAAATGTACTCCATGACAACCCTGACCCCCCGCCGTACCGCCATCCTGACCTTCATCCGCGACCGCATCGCGCAGCAAGGCCAGCCCCCCAGCCTCGCCGAGATCGCCGAGGCGTTCGGCTTTGCCTCGCGCAGCGTCGCCCGCAAGCATGTGGTAGCCCTGACCGAAGCGGGCTTTATCGAAGTCAACCCCAACCAGGCCCGTGGTATTCGCCTGCTCAACCAACCGCCGCGCCCGGAATGGCTGGACATCCCGGTGCTCGGTCGTGTGGCCGCGGGCCTGCCCATCGGGGCGGATGCCGAAGTGCACAATCGCCTGCAACTGGACCCCGCCACGTTCGCCAAAACCCCGGACTACCTGCTGCGTGTGCAGGGCGATTCGATGATCGAGGACGGTATTCTCGATGGCGACCTGGTGGGCGTGCGGCGCAGTGCCGAGGCCTTGAACGGGCAGATTGTGGTGGCGCGCCTGGACGGTGAAGTCACCATCAAGCGTTTCGAGCGCACGGGCGACAAGGTGCGCCTGCTGCCGCGCAACCCGGCGTATCAGCCTATCGTGGTCGGGGCCGATCAGGACCTGGCTATCGAAGGGGTGTTCTGCGGCCTGGTGAGGCAAGGCTGATGGGCGCCGTGGTTGCCCTGGACTCGCTGTTCAATGGCGGGCGAGTCTGGAAGGGCCGGCCCGCCGCGCCACCGGCCAGTGTGCATCCCACGGGGCTGGCGGCGCTGGACGCGGTGCTGCCCAGCGGCGGCTGGCCGGAGGCGGCCTTGAGTGAAATCCTGATGGCCCGGGACGGCGTGGGCGAACTGCAACTGGTGCTGCCGACCCTGGCGCGCTTGTCGGCGCTGGGCGAGCGCATTGTGCTGGTGGCGCCGCCCTACACGCCGTACCCCCACGCCTGGCAGAACGCCGGAGTGGATGTGCGCCAGCTCGCAGTGATCCAGGCCCAGGAGCGTGATGCGCTGTGGGCGGTGGAACAATGCCTGCGCTCGGGCAGTTGCGGCGCGGTGTTGTGCTGGCCGCACAAGGCCGATGACCGGGCCTTGCGCCGTTTGCAGGTGGCGGCGGAAACCGGGCAGACCCTGGCGTTTGCCTGGCGCTCCTTGAGTGAGGCGATCAATCCATCACCGGCCGCCTTGCGCCTGGCGGTCGAGTCACGGCCGGCACAAGTGCGCGTGCTCAAATGCCGGGGCGGCCTGGCCCACCCGGCGCCGATTGCCCTGGCGGGGCATTGAGGTTGCCATGCGCTGGGTCTGTATTGTTTTCCCGCAATTGGCGCTGGACGCCGTGCTGCGTGCCCATCCCGAGCCCGATCAGCCGCTGGCACTGCTGGCCGGTACGCCGCAGCGGCGCGTGCTGCAAACCGTCAATACCGCCGCCCGCGCCCTGGGGTTGCGTCCCGGCCAGTCGCTGACGGCGGCGCATGCGCTGACCAAAGCCTTTGCCTGCGCTGAATACGACCCGCTGGAGATCGAGCGCTGCCAGCAATTTCTGGCCGCCTGGGCCTACCGCTTCAGTTCCCAGGTCAGCGTGTATTACCCGCGCGCCTTGCTGTTCGAGATCGAGTCGAGCCTGGGCCTGTTCGGGCCCTGGCCGCAGTTCGAAGCGCGCTTGCGTCAGGAGTTGACCGAGCTGGGCTTTCGGCACCGCATCGTCGCCGCGCCCAATCCAGCGGCGGCGCGGGTGTTGGCCAATCGGTACGATGGCCTGGCGGTGGCTGATGACAGCGCCTTGATGCAGGCGCTGGCGCCACTGCCGGTCGACCGCGCCGGGATTGACCCGCAGGCCGCCACCGCCTTGTCGCGCATGGGCCTGCGCACGTTGGTCCAGGTGCAGGCGCTGCCCCGGCATACCCTGGCGCGGCGCTTTGACGCCAGCCTGCTCAAGCACCTCGACGCCCTGACCGGGCAGCGGCCATTGGCCCTGGGTTTCTATCAACCGCCGGACCGGTTCGATGTGCGCATCGAGTTGAATTTCGACGTGCAATCCCACCAGGCCTTGCTGTTTCCCTTGCGCCGCCTGACCGCTGACTTGTCCGCCTTCCTGTGCGGGCGTGACAGTGGCGTGCAGCGTTTCGACCTGCACCTGGAGCATGCCCAGGCGCCCGACAGTGTGATCAAGGTCGGCCTGCTGAGTGCCGAGCGCGAGCCCTCGATGCTGTTCGAACTGGCCCGTGGGCGCCTGGAACAGGTGCAAGTCACGGCACCGGTGCGCGGGTTTCGCCTGGTGGCCCAGGACTTGCCGGTGTTCGTGCCGCAGCGCCAGGACCTGTTCGATGACCGCCCGCAACAGACCCTGCCCTGGGAACAATTGCGCGAACGCCTGCGCGCACGCCTGGGCGATGAAGCGGTGCAGGGCCTGCGTTTTCACGCCGACCATCGCCCTGAATGCGCCTGGCAAACCGCCGTTGACCCCCGTCCATGCCCGACCTTGAACAAGGTGCGGCGCCCTGGCTGGTTATTGCACCAGCCGACCTTGCTGGCCGAGCAGGGCGTACAGATCCTGATGGGGCCGGAACGCATCGAATCCGGCTGGTGGGACGGCGCCGATATCCGCCGCGACTATTACCTCATCCAGACCCGCACCGGCCAGCAAGGCTGGGCCTACCGCACAGTGGGGCAACAGGATGGATTGTGGTTGCAAGGCTGGTTTGCATGAAAGCCCATAGGTCGCCACCCTCTGTAGGAGCGAGCTTGCTCGCGAAGGTGGTTAACGATAACGCGGGGCACCAGAATGAATGCGGTGCCCTTGGGTTTTTCGCGAGCAAGCTCGCTCCTGCAGGGGCGGGGCAGGCATGAGTTACGCCGAGCTGCATTGCCTGTCCAACTTCAGCTTCCAGCGCGGTGCCTCCAGTGCGCTGGAATTGTTCGAGCGCGCCAAACGCCAAGACTACAGCGCCCTGGCGATCACCGACGAATGCACGCTGTCGGGCATCGTGCGCGCCTGGCAGGCGGCCAAGGCGCTGGAACTGCCGCTGATTATCGGCAGTGAAGTGCGCATCGAGAATGGGCCGACCCTGGTGCTGCTGGTGGAGAACCTGAGCGGTTACCAGCACCTGTGCCGCTTGATCACCCTGGCCCGACGCCGCGCCGAAAAGGGCAGCTACCGCCTGCTGCAGGAAGACTTCGAGCAACCGCTGCCCGGTCTGCTGGCGTTGTGGGTAGCGCAGGACAGCGACACCCAGGCCAGCATCCAGTGGCTGCGCCGCACCTTCGCCGAGCGCTTGTGGCTGGCGGTGCACCTGCACTGCGGGCAAGACGATGCGCGCCATCTGGAGCAACGCCTGCAACTGGCGGCCAGCCTGCAGATTCCGGCGGTCGCCTGCGGTGATGTGCACATGCATGCGCGCGGCCGTCGTGCCCTGCAAGACACCATGACCGCCATCCGCCATCACGTCCCGGTGGCCGAAGCCGGCCTGCACTTGCACCCCAATGGCGAGCGGCACCTGCGCAGTCTCGATGCCCTGGCCGCGCTGTACCCCCAGGCCCTGCTCGATGAAACCCTGGCCATCGCACGGCGCTGCACTTTCGACCTCGGCCAGTTGCGCTATCACTACCCGCGTGAGCTGGTGCCCGCAGGCCATGATGCCGAATCCTGGCTGCGCACCCTCACCCAGGAGGGCATTGCCCAGCGCTGGCCCGAAGGCATTGACCCCAAGACCCTGGAGCAGATCGACAAGGAACTGGCGCTGATCAGCGAGCTGGGCTACGAAAGTTACTTCCTTACCGTGCACGACATCGTGCGCTTTGCCCGCAGCCGTTCGATCCTGTGCCAGGGCCGCGGTTCGGCGGCCAACTCGGCGGTGTGTTTTGCCCTGGGCATCACCGAGATCAACCCGAGCCTGAGCAACGTGCTGTTCGAACGTTTCCTGTCCAGGGAGCGCAACGAGCCGCCGGATATCGACGTGGATTTTGAACACGAGCGCCGCGAAGAAGTGCTGCAATACGTCTTCCAGCGCTATGGCCGCACGCGTGCAGCGTTGACGGCGGTGGTCAGCAGTTACCACGCGACCGGCGCGGTGCGCGATGTGGCCAAGGCCCTCGGGCTGCCGCCGGACCAGGTCAACGCATTGGCCGACTGCTGCGGGCGCTGGAGCGACGACGCGCCGCCATTGGAGCGCCTGCGCGAAAGCGGCTTCGACCCGGACAGCCCGCTGCTGCGCCGCGTACTGACCCTGACCGGGCAATTGATCGGCTTTCCCCGGCATTTGTCCCAGCACCCCGGCGGCTTCGTGATTTCCGAATACCCGCTGGACACCCTGGTGCCGGTGGAGAACGCCGCCATGGCCGAGCGCACCATCATCCAGTGGGACAAGGACGACCTCGACGCCGTCGGCCTGCTCAAGGTGGATATCCTCGCCCTGGGCATGCTCAGCGCGATCCGGCGCTGCTTCGATTTGCTGCGCCGCCATCGCCACCAGAATTGGAGCCTGGCAACTATTCCCAAGGAAGACCCGGCCACCTACGCGATGATCAGCAAGGCCGACACCATCGGCGTGTTCCAGATCGAATCGCGGGCGCAGATGTCGATGCTGCCCAGGCTCAAGCCGCAAACCTTCTACGACCTGGTGATCGAAGTCGCCATCGTGCGGCCGGGGCCGATCCAGGGCGGCATGGTGCATCCGTATTTGCGGCGCAGGAACAAGGAAGAACCCACCACGTATCCATCGCCTGAATTGAAAGTGGTGCTGGAGCGCACCCTGGGCATCCCGTTGTTCCAGGAACAAGTGATGCAGATCGCCATGGTCGCCGCCGACTACAGCCCCGGCGAGGCCGATCAGTTGCGCCGCTCCATGGCCGCCTGGAAACGCCACGGCGGCCTGGAACCGCACCAGCAGCGGCTGCGCGACGGCATGCTCAAGAACGGCTACACCGAAGCCTTCGCCGCGCAGATTTTCGAGCAGATCAAAGGCTTTGGCAGCTATGGTTTTCCCGAGTCCCACGCGGCCAGTTTTGCCTTGCTGACCTACGCCAGTTGCTGGCTCAAATGCCATGAGCCGGCGGCTTTCGCCTGCGCGCTGATCAACAGCTGGCCAATGGGTTTCTACAGCCCGGACCAGATCCTGCAGGACGCGCGCCGTCATCGCCTGCAGATCCGCCCGGTGGACGTGCAGGCCAGCGACTGGGATTGCAGCCTGGAACCCATCGACGGCGCGCAACCGGCGATTCGCCTGGGGCTGCGCATGATCTCGGGCTTTCGCGAAGACGATGGGCGGCGCCTGGAGGCCGTGCGCCAGCGCCGGGCGTTCAGCGACATCGCCGACCTCGACGCCCGCGCCGGCCTGGATGCGCGTGCCCAAGCCTTGCTGGCCGATGCCGGCGCCTTGCGCGGCCTGGCCGGTAATCGGCATCAGGCCCGCTGGGAGGTGGCCGGTGTGCAGACCCAGCTGGGCCTGTTTGCCGGGCTGCCGAGCCCCGATGAAGCCGATGTGGCATTGCCTCAACCCACGGTGGGCGAGGACTTGCACGCCGATTACGCCACGCTTGGCACTACCCTGGGGCCGCACCCTTTGACGCTGCTGCGCGCGGAACTGCGCAAGCGCCGCTGCCGCAGTTCCCAGGAACTGCTGAGCGTGGAGCATGGGCGCAATGTGAGCGTGGCCGGGCTGGTCACCGGGCGCCAGCGTCCCGGCACCGCCAGTGGTGTGACCTTTGTCACCCTGGAAGATGAGTTCGGCAACCTCAATGTGGTGGTCTGGCGCGACCTGGCCGAACGTCAGCGCAAGGCCCTGGTCGGCTCGCGACTGCTCAAGGTGGACGGGCGCTGGGAGGCGGTGGGCGAGGTGCGGCATTTGATCGCCGGGCGCCTGACCGACCTGTCGCCGCTGCTCGATGGCATGGTGGTGCGCAGCCGGGATTTTCACTGAGGCCAGTGGTTTATTCAGCTCAAGTTCGACAAGATGAAACCATCTACCGCCGCCGCGCTCCAAAAGTTGCAACAGCCTCGTCATTGCCCAGAGCCCGATCATGCAATTTTTATCCAACTCCCACGGCTGTGAAGGCTGGGCCGGTGAAATGGCCCGGCGAATTCGCGCGTTTGACTGGTCAGGCACCGACCTCGGCCCGATCGATCGCTGGTCCACCAGCCTGGCCTGCACCGTGCAGATGATGCTCGCCTCGCCCGTGCCGATGGTGATGCTATGGGGGCGCGCCGGTTACATGATCTACAACGACAGCTACTCGGTGTTCGCCGGCGGTCGTCATCCGTACCTGCTGGGCACGCCGGTGGAGCTGGGCTGGCCGGAAGTGGCCGAGTTCAACCGGCATGTGGTGGACACCTGCCTGGCCGGTGGCACCCTGTCGTTCAACAACAAGGAGCTGGTGTTGTCGCGCCATGGCAGGCCGGAAACCTTGTGGCTGGACCTCTACTACAGCCCGGTGGCCGGGGATGACCAGCAACCGGCCGGGGTGCTGGCGATCGTGGTCGAGACCACTGAACTGGTCAAGTCCGAGCGGGTGCGCCAGGAGCTGACCCATAATCTGGAGCAGCGCGTAGCGGCCGAAGTGCAGGCGCGTTCCGCCGCCGAGGAGCAGCTGCGCCAGTCGCAGAAGCTGGAAGCGATTGGCGGCCTGACCGGCGGCGTGGCCCACGACTTCAACAACCTGCTGCAAGTGATCGCCGGCAACCTGCACCTGCTGGCCCGCCATGAACCGGACAACGCGCAAGTGCAGCGGCGCGTCTCCGCCGCGATTGCCGCCGTGGAACGCGGGGCCACCTTGTCCTCGCAACTGCTGGCGTTTGCGCGGCGTCAGCCCCTGTCGCCGGCGGTGTACAACCCGCAACGCATCTATGCCGGCCTCGGTGAGCTGCTGCAACGCGCGCTGGGTGAAACCATCCATATCGACGTGCAGTTGCCGCAGGATTCCTGGTGCATCAACGTCGACCGCAACCAGCTGGAAAACGCGCTGCTCAACCTGGCGATCAATGCCCGCGATGCCATGCAAGGCGAGGGCGTGATTCGTATCACCGGCGAAAACATCATTCTCAACCCGGCTGAATGCGCGGGCAAAAGCATCAAGCCCGGCGAGTATGTGCGCCTGGCGGTCACCGACACCGGCGTGGGCATGCCGTCGACGGTACTCAAGCGTGCGTTCGAACCGTTTTTCACCACCAAGCGCGAAGGGCAGGGCACGGGCCTCGGGCTGAGCATGGTGTTTGGTTTTGTCCGCCAAAGCGGCGGGCATGTCGACATCTGGAGCGAGGAGAACAAGGGCTCGGTGGTGCAGATGTATTTCCCGCGCAGCCTGGAACCGGAACATGTCGAGCCGGACATTGACCTGGAGAGCCCTTGCACCGGCCAGGAAACCATTCTGGTGGTGGAGGACAACGAAGGCGTGCGCCTGACCGTGGTGGAGCTGCTCAAACAGTCGGGCTACACCGTGCTGACCGCCGAAGACGGCGATCAGGCCATGGCCAAACTGCAGTCCGGCCTGCAACCGGAACTGATCTTTACCGATGTGGTGATGCCCGGCCGCATCAAGAGCATCGACCTGGCCAACTGGGCGCGTGAGCAGGTGCCGCCGATTCCGGTGCTGTTCACCTCCGGCCACACCCGCGACATTCTTTCCTCCAATCATCTGCTGAGCGCCGACATTAATCTGTTGAGCAAACCCTACAGTCCCGACGCCCTGACGCAACGGGTACGCAGCGTTCTCACCGCCAGACAAGGTTGTTCATGACTTCACAGCACAACACTCCTCCATCGACCGTCCAGCACACTGGCTTCGTGCGGGTGCGCGGCGCTCGCGAACACAACTTGCGTAACGTCGACGTGGATATTCCCCGCGATGCCCTGGTGGTGTTTACCGGTGTGTCCGGTTCCGGCAAGTCGTCCCTGGCGTTTTCCACCGTGTATGCCGAGGCCCAGCGCCGCTATTTCGAATCGGTGGCGCCTTATGCGCGACGCCTGATCGACCAGGTCGGCGTGCCGGATGTCGACAGTATCGAAGGCTTGCCGCCCGCCGTGGCCCTGCAACAGCAGCGTGGCACACCGAGTGCGCGGTCCTCGGTGGGCAGCGTGACCACCTTGTCGAGCCTGATCCGCATGCTGTATTCCCGCGCCGGCCGTTACCCGCCGGGGCAGGCGATGCTGTACGCCGAGGACTTTTCGCCGAACCTGCCCCAGGGCGCGTGCCCGCAATGCCATGGCCTGGGCCGCGTGTATGAAGTGACCGAAGCGCTGATGGTGCCCGACCCGTCCCTGACCATCCGCCAGCGCGCGGTGGCGGCCTGGCCGCTGGCATGGCAGGGCCAGAACCTGCGGGACATCCTCGTGACCCTGGGTTATGACGTGGATATCCCATGGTGCGACCTGCCGAAAAAACAGCGCGACTGGATCCTGTTTACCGAAGAAACCCCCACCGTACCGGTGTACGCCGGCTTCACCCCGGCGCAGACCCGCGATGCCTTGAAACGCAAGCTGGAGCCCAGTTACCAGGGCACCTTCAGCGGCGCGCGGCGCTACATCCTGCACACCTTCGCCCAGACCCAAAGCGCGCTGATGAAAAAGCGTGTGTCGCAGTTCATGCAAGGCAGTGCCTGCCCGTTGTGCGAGGGCAAGCGGCTGACCCGGGCGGCGTTGTCGGTGAAGTTTGCCGGGGTGGATATCGGAGAGCTGTCGCAACTGTCCCTGACCCGCCTGGCCGAGCTGCTGCGGCCGGTGGCGGCGGGGCAGGACAAGATGAAGCTGTCGGTGGAAAAGCGCCTGGCTGCCCAGCGCATCGCCGAGGATCTGCTCGAACGGGTCACGACCTTGATCGAGCTGGGCCTGGGCTATCTGTCCCTGGAGCGCAGCACGCCGACGCTGTCGTCCGGGGAGTTGCAGCGTTTGCGCCTGGCCACGCAACTGGGCTCGCAATTGTTCGGAGTGATCTACGTGCTGGACGAGCCTTCGGCGGGCCTGCATCCGGCGGATGGCGAAGCCTTGTTCAGCGCGCTGGCGCGTTTGAAAGCGGCCGGCAATTCGCTGTTTGTAGTGGAGCATGACCTGGAAACCATGCGCCGCGCCGACTGGTTGATCGATGTCGGCCCGGCCGCCGGCGAGCACGGCGGGCAAGTCCTGTACAGCGGCCCACCTGCGGGGTTGGCGGATGTCGCCGCGTCGCAGACCCGTGACTACCTGTTTGCCGAACCGCGGGCCTTGAGTCCCACTCGGCGGGAACCCAGCGGCTGGCTGAAGCTGCAAGGGGTGACGCGCAACAACCTGAAGAACCTTGCCGTGGATTTCCCGCTGGGTTGCTTTACGGCGGTGACCGGGATTTCCGGTTCGGGCAAATCCAGCCTGGTCAGCCAGGCGCTGCTGGAACTGGTCAGCAGCGGCCTCGGGCGCGTGCTGGAAAGCACCGACGAGCCCAGCCTGGAAGACGCTGCGCCTATCGCCAGCGAAGGGCGCATCAGCGCCGGGCTGGAGCAGATCCGGCGTCTGGTGCAGGTGGACCAGAAACCTATCGGCCGTACGCCGCGCTCCAATCTTGCGACCTATACCGGGCTGTTCGACAACGTGCGCAAATTGTTCGCCGCCACGCCGGCGGCGAAGAAGCGCGGTTACGACGCGGGGCAATTTTCTTTCAACGTCGCCAAGGGCCGATGCCCGAACTGTGAAGGCGAGGGGTTTGTCAGCGTCGAGTTGCTGTTCATGCCCAGCGTGTATGCGCCATGCCCGACCTGCCACGGGGCGCGTTACAACCCCGAGACCCTGGCGGTCAAATGGCAAGGCTTGAGCATCGCCCAAGTGCTGGGCCTGACTGTGGAGGAAGCAGTCGAGGTGTTTGCCGAACAGCCCGGCGTATTGCGCGCCCTGCAGGTGCTGCGCGATATCGGCCTGGGCTATCTGCGCCTGGGCCAGCCGGCCACCGAGTTGTCGGGCGGTGAAGCGCAGCGCATCAAGCTGGCCACCGAGCTGCAACGCACGGCGCGGGGCGCCACCTTGTATGTGCTGGACGAACCGACCACCGGGCTGCATCCCAGGGATGTCGACCGCTTGCTCAGCCAGCTCAATCAATTGGTGGAAGCGGGGCATACGGTGGTGGTGGTCGAGCATGAAATGCGCGTGGTGGCGCAGAGCGACTGGGTGATCGATATCGGCCCCGGCGCCGGCAATGCGGGCGGGAAGGTGGTTGCCAGTGGTACGCCGCAGGCCGTCGCCGGCAGCAAGGACAGCCGCACGGCGCCATTCCTGGCGCGCGAGCTTGTCTAGTCGGCTCAATGTGGGAGTGTCGCCCCTTCCCAATGTTGAAATGCAGACAAATGTGGGAGGGGGCTTGCCCCCGATGGCGGCCTTGGGGCTGGCCGGGATGTTGGATCAGACTGAGTACACTGGCCCAGTGCGGCTAACCCGGCGTCCTGCCGGGTTGCCCACGGATTCAAGCCTGCGTTCGGCCAGCGTGGTTTAACGGGGCGCCTGAGATCAAAAGCAGATCAAGAGCGGCTCGCTTCGCATCGTGTGGTGCTGATCCAAATCTGTGTGGTGGTCGCCGGGTGGATGGTGGAGATTGTGTGGGGCTTTCGTGCCTAGTGAAGTATCCTCCGCGCCTCGTTCACCACTGATCCAGAAAAGATGACAGGACAAGACATGCAGGCGCTGCTGGAGTCGATCCTTGACGAAGTGCGGCCTCTGATCGGCCTCGGCAAAGTCGCCGATTACATTCCCGCCCTGGCCGACGTATCCGCCAACCAGCTTGGCATCGCGGTATACGGCAACGACGGCGCGGCCTATTGCGCGGGCGATGCCGATACGCTGTTTTCGGTGCAGAGCATTTCCAAGGTGTTCAGCCTGGTGCAGGCCATCGACCACGGCGGCGAAAGTATCTGGGAGCGCCTGGGCCATGAACCGTCGGGGCAACCGTTCAACTCCATGGTGCAACTGGAATTCGAACGCGGCCGACCGCGCAATCCTTTTATCAACGCTGGCGCGCTGGTGATCTGCGACATCAACCAGTCGCGTTTCGCCGTGCCGATCCTGTCGATGCGCGATTTTGTGCGGCGGCTGTCGGGCAATCCGCAGATCCTGGTCGATAGCGTGGTTGCCGAATCCGAAGCCCGGCATGGTGCGCGTAATGCGGCCATGGCCTACCTGATGAAAGCCTTCGGTAACTTCCATAACGATGTGGACGCGGTGCTGCACAGTTACTTCAACTACTGCGCCTTGCAGATGAGCTGCCTGGACCTGGCCCGGGCGTTCAGCTTCCTGGCCAACGAAGGCGTGAGTGCGCACAGTGGCGAGCAGATCCTGACCGCGCGCCAGACCAAACAAGTCAACTCGATCATGGCCACCAGCGGGCTGTATGACGAGGCGGGCAACTTTGCTTATCGCGTAGGGTTACCGGGCAAGAGCGGGGTAGGCGGCGGGATTGTCGCGGTGGTGCCGGGGCAGTTTACCGTGTGCGTGTGGTCGCCGGAGTTGAACGCGGCGGGGAACTCGCTGGCGGGGATCAAGGCGTTGGAGTTGTTGAGTGAGCGGATTGGGTGGTCGGTGTTCTAAGCGTGCCACCAGACCAAACTGTGGGAGGGGGCTTGCCCCCGATGGCGGCCTCGGGGCCGACCAGGATGCTGGGTTGGATTGAGTACATATCCGTTTCTGCGGTAACGGCTGATATAGGTTCCGCTTTTACAGCGGCTCACTTTTGAAAAGCGCAAAAGTAAGCAAAACGCTCTTGCCCCACCACTCGGCACCTCGCTTAGGCTCGGTGTGCCCTCTCTCCGGCTTGAATCCGTGGGCCGCCGCAATGGGCCATCCATGGCCCAGTGCGGCTAACCCGGCGTCCTGCCGGGTTACCCACGGATTCAAGCCTGCGTTCGGCCAGCGTGGTTTAACGGGGCGCCTGAGATCAAGAGCAAAAGCGCGGCGGCCTTAGAGCCGACCGGTATCGTGTGTCGATCCGCGATCCAAATGTGGGAGGGGGCTTGCCCCCGATGCGGTGTGTCAGCCAGCGCTGTTGTCGCTGACCCACCGCCATCGGGGGCAAGCCCCCTCCCACAGTTGGATCTTCAGTGTTTTGGGGGATTTATACGCTCCAGATTTACGTGGCTGGGCAGGCCTCATCCAGCACCTTGTCCACCAGCAGTTGCACGCCTTCAAGCATCCGGCAGATGCCCAGCGCAACATTGCGATGAGTTCCGTCGATTTCGAAAGCGAGGTGGGTGGCGATGTCGGTGATGGATGCCAGGTCCTGGGAGGCGTTGACCAGCAAGGTTTCCGTGCCCAGGTCGGGGCGTACGGTAAAGAGTTGTTCTGGAGGATTGGGGGTGTCTTTGATCATGGTGAAACTCCTTTAAGAATGGAGCTGCCACGATTCGCGGTCAATCGAAGAGGGTGGCAGCAATACGCGGGTTGACCGACCGGTAAAAGGAGCAAAACCGGCATACCCGAAGGTATCCCGCGTACAGCTGCCGCGACACGATACATCAGACGTGAAAAAACGCCCAGATTGGTGTTGGCGCAGTTGCTCTTTTGAAATCGGACGGTCAAATCCGGTCGCTGAATTGGCAGCGACGGCGAGGAGGTTAGCCAGCGAAGTTCCGAGGGACAACCTGAAACGGTTGTGGGATATATCTGAGTGGGCACCATCCTGTGGGAGGGGGCTTGCCCCCGATGCGGTATGTCAGCCAGCGCTGTTGTCGCTGACCCACCGCCATCGGGGGCAAGCCCCCTCCCACATTTGGATCTCCAGTGTTTTGGAGGATTGATCGTTCCCACGCTCCGCGTGGGAATGCATCCCGTGACGCTCTGCGTCACCTGTACGCATTGAGTTGTCGGCGGGACGCGGAGCGTCCCAGGCGGCATTCCCACGCGTAGCGTGGGAACGATCAATCGACGATGTCGTTTTACTTGGGATAGAGCGGCGGCAGGCTGGTGGTGTCCAGGGCCGGGTCTTGTTCGCGCTCGGCCACGGGGATGGCCTTGATCGCGCGCCACAGGTCTTCGCCCAGCCAATACTGGCCGCTCTCGCTGTACAGCGCGCCATTGAGCCCGTCCAGGGCATCCGACAGCGGCACGAAGCGCGCCGCCATGTCGGCCAGGGTTTCCGGTTGTTGGCGCGCCCAGGCGTCGAGGGCCTGGCGGGTGGCTTGGGGGTCGTTGGCCTGGGTGGCGCGTTTGAGGTCCTCGAGCAGGGTGCGCGGGCTGGGGCCGGTTTGCGCGGCGCGTTGCACGGCGGGCTGGCGGCGGGCGCGCCACCACAGGCCGAAGCCCAGCAAGGTGGTGCAGGCCAGCAGCACGGTGCTCAGTTGCCACAGCCACAGGCGCTCATCGTCCGGCGCGGTGATGACGGTCGGCATGGCGGGGGTGTCCACCACCAGGCTCGGGTTGATCGCCACTTGCAGGGTGCGGGCCGGCAGGGTGGTGCGTTCAAGGTGGTCTTCGTGGGTGTTCCACCACACCACTTCCACGGCGGGCAGTTCCAGCGCTCCGGCACGGGTGGGCACCAGGGCTTCGCGGTCTTCACGGCTGCCGACCAGGCCGCGGTCGCGGGTCTCGTTGCCCAATACCGGTTGATCCGGGTAGCGCCGCAGGCCGTTGACTTCGGTGCTGGGCAGCGCCGGCAGTTGCGCGCTGGACAGGCCCTCGACCTTGACCGTGAGGCTGCGCGTCAGCGAGTCACCGACCTGCACATGCTCCGGCGCGGGGTTCCAGACTTCGTTCAGGCTCAGGCTGCGCGCCGGCAACCATGGCGCGTCGGCGGGGTAGAACTCGGGCTTGGGCTTGACCGTCAGCGCCAGGGGCGCCGAGCTTGCGTGGATCAGCTTGCCCGGCTTGGTGCCCTGCAGGGTGTTCTCCTGCGGCGGGCGCGACTCCACCAACGTGGCGCTGAATGTCTGCGCCGCAATTGCCAACGGCCCGCTGCGCTGGGGGTAGATCGCGTAGCGGGTTTCGATCACGCCATGGCGAATGCTGTTGATGACTTTTTCATAGGTGCGCGACTCGCCCAGTTGCTCCACGCGTGCATCGGGGATTTGCAGGGGCGTCAGGCTGCTGTCGTCGTACAGCGACACCGAGTGATACACGCGCACGGTCAACAGGGCCTGGGCCTGCACGTAGACGCTGGTCTGGTCGAGGCTGGCTTCGACAAACACCGGCGCCAGTTCGGCGCTGGTGTTCTGGCTGGCGGTTTCGACCACCTGCAGGGTAATCGGCTGGGTCTTGAGCTCGCCCACCTGCAGAGGCGGGATCACCACCGTGCCGTTTTCCCGGGGCAACAAGGTGATGATCCAGCGCGTGGTCGCGTGGTTATCGCCGCCCAGGGTGGTGAGTTGGTTGATCTGGCGCGTGCCGCTGACTTCGAACTGCGCATCCAGGGGCGACAGGTCGGGTTTGCCGAACTGGGTCACGTCGCTGGATTCCACCGTCAGCTCCACCGTTTCCCCGGAATTGAGGCGGCTGCGGTCGACGCTGGCGACCAGGTTCGCCGCCTGGGCGTGACCTGCCGACAAGGCGAGCAGGAGCAGAAGGGTGGTGCGGCGGCTCATCGAGTCTTGTCCTGATGCTGTTGCTGTTCGTACCAGAATTTGCGCCGCAGCAGCTCCCCGGGGTTGTCCGGGATCTGCTGCAGCCATTGCTCCAGCGCCTGGCGGTGTTCGCCGTCAAGGCTGGCATCGGTTGGGCGCAGCGGCGGCGTAGTGGTGTGCTCATCGCCCAGTTCGCTGCCGGGCACTTCGTTGCTGCCGGTGGGCGGCGCGGCAGCCGTGTCGGTAGCGCCGTTGCCGGTCTGGCCCTGGCCCTGGGTGGATTGCTCGCCACCCTCGGCCTTTTGCCCGTCGGCGCCCGGTTGCGCAGTTTGGCCGGGTTGGGTGGTTTCGTCATCCTGGTTTTTTTCCGCTTCGTCGGGCTCGGGCTGCGCGTGTTGCTGCAGCAGGCTTTCCACCAGCGCCTTGTTTTTCAAGGCCGGTTGCAGATCGGGCTGGGCTTCCAGCGCCTGTTCGTAGGCATCGACTGCAGCTTCCAGCGCACCGGACCGGGCCAGGGCGTTACCCCGATTGTAGTGGGCGTAGGCGGTATCAGCTTCGGCAAAACGCTTGATGGCCTCGGCGTAGTTGCCCGCTTCATACAGGGCCACGCCTTGCCATTGCGGGTCCTGGAAGCGTTCGGCGGCCTCGGCGGGGCGTTTTTTCTTCAGCAGGTACTGGCCCTGCTGGTCGGGGCGCAGCCACAGGTCCTGGAATTCGAAGGCGTAGCTGGGCTGCGGTGCGGCCATCAAGAGCAGCGGCAGGCAAAACAGCCAGCCGCGCCGTCCCGCGCAGGCGGCCAACAGCAGCAGCGGCAGGAGCAGCCAGTAACCCTGGTCGGCCCAGGTGTCCAGGCGCAGTCGCTGGCCGTCGTCGCGCAGGGTTTGGGGCGGATCGAGTACGCCCAGTTGCCGCAGGTCTTTGTCGTCCAGGCGCGCCGCTCGGTAGCGGCCGCCCATTTCGCTGGCGAACGCCTTGAGAGTCGGGCTGTCCAGGCGCGGGATCAGAATCGCACCCTGTTCGTCCTTGAGGAATTCGCCGCTTTCCTGGGTGACCGGCGTGCCTTCACGGCTGCCGATGCCGAGGATTGTCAGGCTTGGCGCCTGGTTACCTTGCAGCAGCAGACGAATGCCCTGGCGTTCCTGCTTGGACAGCGACGAGCCGATCAGCAGCAGGCGCCCCTGGCCGAGGCCGCCGTGCTTGAGCAGGGCGAGGGCCTTATCCACCGCGAGGTCGGCGCGGTGGCCGGGCTCGGGCATGATCGAGGGGCGCAGTGCTTCGAGCAGGTTACGGCTGGTGGCCAGGTCGTCGGACAGCGGCACCAGGGTGTGGGCGCTGCCGGCATACACGACGATGGCGGTTTGCGCATCCGTGCGCGCCTGCAACAGGTCGTACAGCTTGCGCCGCGCCTGCTCGAGGCGATTGGGCGGGCTGTCGGTGGCGAGCATTTCGGGGGTGAGTTCCAGCAGTACCACCAGCGGGTCGGAAGGCTTTTGGCTCTGTTGTTCAACCCGCTGCCAACTGGGGCCCAGCAGCGCCAGCACGGCCAGCAGCCAGGCGATGCCCAGCACGACCCAGGGGGATTTGCTTTCGCGACCGTTGCCGCCGCTGAGCAGTACGGCGTGGAAGGCCGGCGGCAGGATGATCTGCCAGCGTCCGGCGCGCTTTTGCCGGTGCCACAGTTGCCACAGCAACCAACCGAGCAGCGGCAGCAGCAACAGCCACCAGGGGCGCAGCCAGTGCGGCCACAAGGCGATCATCGACGCCTCCGCAGGCGCAGGCGCTTGAGGCGCTGTCGCCATTCAGGGCTTTGTGGCAGGAACAGGCCCCTGCTCGACAGTTTGTCGTACAGCCGCTGTAAGGCGTTGTTCGGCCAGCGCTCCTGCACCACCAGCAACAGGCTCAGCAGCAACGCCAGGGCCAAAGGGCCGCTGTACAGCGCGTGAGCGGGGCGGGCGCGGGTGGGTTGCTGTTCGACGGGTTCCAGGGTGTCGAGGGTGGCCTTGATCTGTTCCAGCTCCTTGCCATCACGGGCGCGGAAATACTGGCCGCCGGTCGCCTCGGCGATGGCCTTGAGCGCCGGTTCGTCGAGGTCCAGGCTCGGGTTTACGCCCAGAATGCCCAGGGAGCCGGTTTGCTCGGGGTCGGCGCCGATGCCGATCGGGTAGATTTTCACGCCTTCTTCAGCGGCCAGGCGCGCGGCGGTGAGCGGGTCGATTTGCCCGGCGTTATTGGCGCCGTCGGTCACCAGGATCAGCACGCGGCTTTGCGCCGGGCGCTGACGCAAGCGTTTCAAGGCCAGGCCGATGGCGTCGCCGATCGCAGTGTTCTTGCCGGCAATGCCGATGCGCGCTTCGTCCAGCCAGGTGCGCACGGTGCGCCGGTCGAAGGTCAGCGGCGCTTGCAGGTAGGCCTGGCTGCCAAACAGGATCAGGCCTACGCGGTCGCCCTCACGCTCTTCAAGAAAGTCACCGAGCAGGTGCTTGACCAGGGCCAGGCGGCTGACGTCCTCGTCCTGCCAGTGCATGTCGGGAAAGTCCATGGAGCCGGAGACATCCACGGCCACCAGCAGGTCGCGGCCACTGGCGGCAATCGGCAGCGGCTCGCCAAGCCATTCCGGGCGTGCGGCGGCGGTCAACAGCAGCAGCCACAGCACCACGTACGGTGCCTGCTGGCGCCAGCCCGGCAGATTGATCCGGGCGCGGCGCCGGGCCAGGCTTTGGAGGTCGCTGAGGTAGCTGACCTTCAAGGCCGGTTCGCCGCTGTCGGCCATCGGCAGGATGAGGCGCATCAGCCACGGCAACGGCAACAGGACGAAGATCCACGGCCAGGCGAACTCAAACATGTTTGCGAATCCAGGTGTCGACGGCTTGGGTCAGGCCGGCGATGGCCTTGTCGTCGAGTTTGCATTCGGGCTTGTAGGCGCCTTCGACCAGCACCATCCAGCGTGTGAGGCCGGCGGCGGGGCAGCGGTTATCCAGGAACGCCAGCCATTTGCGGCCGTTGAGGGTGTGGCTTTGGCTGTAGGGGTAGTCGTTGCGGCACAGGCGCTTGAGCAAGCCATTGAGTTGTTGCAGCCAGGCACCGGCGGGCGCGCCGTCATAGGGCTTTGGCATCAGCGCCAGCTCCGCCAGGGCCGCGATGCGCAGCGGGTCCAGGGGTTGTTCGGCGCGGGCGATAGGCTGGCGGGCGGGCAGCCAGCGCCGCAGCCGCCAGGCGCCCCAGCCGAGCAACGGGATCACCAGCAACAGCAGCCACCAGCCCGGCGCAGGCGGCCAGAAGCCGATGGCCGGCGGGGCGATCAGCGGTTGCAGTTGGTCGAGGCTGCTCATTGTTTTTTGACCGGGCGTTGCGGGTTGAGGTATTCGCGCAGTTGCTCGACCATTTCACTCTGGGTGCTCAATGGCATCAATAACACCCGTAGCTTCTGCGCGAGCAATTCCCAGCGGGCGATGCGCGCTTCGGCCTGGGCCTTGTAGGCCTGGCGCAAATCGAAATTGAGCGTGTCCAGTTCCAGTTGCGCGCCGCGTTGCGCAAAGCGCAGCAAGCCGGCGGCGGGCAGGGCGTGGTCCAGCGGGTCGGAGATGGGCAACAGCAGCAGGTCGCAGTGGCGCGACAGCAGGCTCAACTGTTGCTCGGCGCCCTCTGTGAGCGCTCGTTCATCACAGATCACAATGCCCAGGCTGCCCGGGCGCAGCACTTCGCGGCCACGGCGCAGGGCCATGCCCAGCGCGTCGGCTTCAGGAAGGCTCTCGGTGGTGAGGCTCTGGTTGACCCGCACCAGGCGGTTGAGCAGTTGCAGCAGGCTTTGCTTGCTGCGCCGGGGTTTGATTTCGTAGTGCTCGCTGTCGCCGAACACCAGGCCGCCCACGCGGTCGTTATGCCCCAGTGCCGCCCAGCCGATCAGGCTGGCGGCTTGTGCGGCGAGCACCGACTTGAACATCTGCCCCGAGCCGAAAAACAGCCGGCAGCTTTGCTCGACCATGATGAAAATCGGCCGTTCGCGCTCTTCGTGGAACAGCTTGGTGTGGGGCTCCTGGGTACGCGCCGTCACGCGCCAGTCGATGGTGCGCACGTCGTCCCCGGCCTGATACACACGCACCTGGTCGAAATCCACACCGCGCCCGCGCAGCTTGGAGTGGTGCAGGCCGATCAACGGGCTGCGCTGGCCGGGGGTGGAAAACAATTGCACTTCCCGCACGCGATGGCGCATCTCGATCAAATCACTGAGCGTGACGTGGATACCCGCGCTCGCGTTCATCGACTTCAAGCGACGGCAACGACGTCAAGGATGCGTTGCACCACACGGTCCTGGTCTACACCCGCGGCCTCGGCTTCGAACGACAGGATGATGCGGTGGCGCAAGACGTCGAACAATACCGCCTGGATATCCTCGGGGCTGACGAAGTCGCGACCGGCCAGCCAGGCATGGGCACGCGCGCAGCGGTCCAGGGCGATGGAGCCGCGCGGGCTGGCGCCATAGGCAATCCACTCGGCCATCTCCGGGTCGAACTTGGCCGGAGTGCGCGTGGCCATAACCAGTTGCACCAGGTATTCCTCCACCGCATCGGCCATGTACAGGCCGAGGATTTCCTTGCGCGCGGCAAAGATCGCCTGCTGGCTGACGCGGCGCTCGGGCTTGGTTTCACCGTTGAGCGCTTCGCCACGGGCCTGTTGCAGGATGCGCCGTTCGACGGCGGCATCCGGGAAGCCGATCTTGACGTGCATCAGGAAGCGGTCGAGCTGGGCCTCAGGCAACGGGTAGGTGCCTTCCTGCTCGATGGGGTTCTGCGTGGCCATGACCAGAAACAGTGGCGACAGCTCGTAGGTGCTGCGCCCCACGCTGACCTGGCGCTCGGCCATGGCTTCGAGCAACGCCGACTGGACCTTGGCCGGCGCACGGTTGATTTCGTCCGCCAGCACCAGGTTGTGAAAGATCGGGCCTTGCTGGAACACGAAGCTGCCGGTTTCCGGACGATAGATTTCGGTACCGGTGATGTCGGCGGGCAACAGGTCGGGGGTGAACTGGATACGATGGAACTGCGCTTCGATGCCTTCAGCCAGCTCTTTGATGGCCTTGGTCTTGGCCAGGCCCGGTGCGCCTTCGACCAGCATATGGCCGTCGGCGAGCAGGGCGATCAGCAGGCGATCGATGAGTTTTTCCTGGCCGAGAATCTGCGTAGAAAGAAAGGTTCGCAGCGCTAGCAGCGCTTCACGATGTTCCATCGATGACGGTTCCTGGAAAAGATGAGCCTGGGTGTCAGGAAAAAACACCGGCCTGGGGGGCTTACTTTAATGCATCGCGGGGTGTGGCGACTAACGGCGTGACGGGTATTTTTGGCAAAACTTGTAGGAATTTTGTGTAGGGGGGCTTGCTCCGGTGACGGCCGCACAGCCAACGCGTATCTACCTGACGCTCCGAGGTCCAAATGTGGGAGGGGGCTTGCCCCCGATGGCGGCCTCAGGGCCAGCCAGTATCTTGGATCAGACCGAGTACATATCCATTATTTAGGTAACGGCTGCTAATGGTTCCGCTTTTACAGCGGCTCACTTTTGAAAAGCGCAAAAGTAAGCAAAACGCTCTTGCCGGTATGACTCACCCACATGGGTTACAAATCAGTTCACGCACATAGGTAACAGTTTTTAACTGGCAGGGTCGATTTCGCGAGGATCTGACCATGCCCTGGAGAGAGCTGAAACCTATGGACCTCAAAGTGATGTTCATCGCCGAGTATTTGTCTGAAAAGCACAGCTTTAGCCAGCTGTGCCAGGACTATCAGATCAGCCGCAAGACTGGTTACAAATGGGTCGAGCGCTACCAACTGGAGGGACCCAGTGGGCTCGACGAACGTAGTCGCCGCCGGCACAACCAAACCTATGTGGTGCCGGTGGTTGTGAGGCAGGCGATTATTGAGCTTCGTTCGGCCGGTGAAACGATCCCAGGTCCTAAAAAGATCCAGAACGATCTGATGAAACGTTTTCCTGGGCAGGATCCACCGTCGAAAACGACGATTTACAACATCCTTAAGGCCGCGGACTTGATCACGCCTCGATCGTCGCGTCAGCGTGTCGCGGTCTATCCCAAGCCTTTGCGTAAGGCAGAAACGCCTAATCAGCTCTTCAGCGCTGATTACAAGGGCCAATTTCTTACCGGAGCGGGCGTTTGGTGCTATCCGCTGACGATCATGGATCATGCCAGTCGCTTCCTGCTTGCCTGCGAGAGCATGGCCAATACCAATCTCAAGGAGACCCAGCAAACCTTCGAGCGCGTTTTTCGTGAGTATGGAATGCCTGAGCGCATCCGCACCGATAACGGCGTGCCGTTTGCGAGTACAGGGCGTGCGGGGCTGTCGCAATTGTCAATCTGGTGGTTACGCCTTGGGATTATCCCTGAGCGAATTGAGCCCGGTCGGCCAGACCAAAATGGGCGTCATGAACGCATGCACCGGACACTGAAAAGCACCTTTCCCCAACCGCCGGCAATTGCTTGGGAGGCTCAGCAAAAACACTTTGACCGATTTATGCAGCACTACAATTATGAGCGGGGACACGAGGCACTCGGTCAGAAAACCCCGGCCTCCTGCTACACACCCTCAACTCGGTCTTATCCGGAGAAGCTACCGGAAATGGTGTATGCGAGCCATGTTGAGTGTTACCTGGCAGATGGTAGCGGCATCATTAATCGAGCTGGTCTGCGGATATACGTGGGTAACCTGCTCAGGCATCAGAACATTGGAATGGAGCTGATCAAGGACGGGGTATGGAATGTGATCTTCGGTCCGGTGATACTAGGTCACGTCAATGCTAGGGATGCAAAGAACGGCTATGTTTCAATCAAAGTGTCACCTATGTGAATGCACTTTTTTGTAACCCATGTGGTTGTCCCGTACATGCCCCACCACTCGGCACCTCGC
>NZ_CVTU01000037.1:0-1335 GCF_900004965.1 Pseudomonas sp. 44 R 15 | reverse complement strand
ACGCCGATGGCAGCCAGGAAGTGTACGTGCATGACGACCGGGCGCGACTGGTACAGCGCATCGATCCCGACGGTGCCCGGCATTTCAAATCCTATGATGCCAAGGGCCGACTGACCGTCGAGCAGGACCCGCTGGGCGCGGTGACGGCGTATCAGTACGACGACGCCGGACGCTTGGTGGCGCTGTTTCCGGGGGAGGATGAGCCGACGTCCTACGAGCATGACAACGGTTTCGTACGGGTTGTACGGCGTGGTGAGGCGGTCTGGAAATACGAGCGTAATGAGCAAGGCGATGTCATCCGCAGGATTGATCCGGAGGGCAACGCGACCGACTACAGCTACGACAAGCAAGGGCAACTGACCGGTGTCTGGTATCCCGACCACAGTTGTCATCGTCTGGTGTGGAATGAGCGCGGGCAGCTTGTTGAAGAACAGCTGCCCAATGGAAGCATCAAGCGTTATCGCTATGACGATCTGGGGCGGCAAGTGTCGCGTGAGGATGAGCACGGCGCGCTGACTCAGTATCAATGGGACGCGGTAGGACGCTTGAGTCGCTGGATACTGCCGGACGGCGCTACACGGGAATTCAGCTACAACCCCTACGGAAAAATCATCGCCGAACGCGATGAACTCGGCCACGTCACCCGCTACGAATACGCCGACGGACTGCACCTGATCAGCCGTCGCATCAACGCCGATGGTACTCAGGTCAAGTACCGCTACGACAATGCCCGCCTTTTGCTAACTGAAATCGAAAACGAAGTCGGCGAAACCTATCGACTGGACTACCACCCCAACGGCCTGATCCGACAGGAAACCGGCTTCGACGGCCAACGCACCGCCTACGCCTACAACCTCAACGGAAACCTGCTGGAAAAGACCGAACACGGCGACGATGGCAGTCAGCTTATTACCCAATACGAGCGCGACCATGCCGGTCGTCTTGTAAGAAAAATCCTCCCCGATGGCAATACGGTCGACTACACCTACGACCGCCAAGGCAACCTCCTCAGCGTCGAAGACGGCCACTGGGCGCTGGCCTACGAGTACGACAAACAAAACCGTCTCACTGCTGAACATCAGGGCTGGGGCACCTTGCGCTATGGCTATGACGCCTGCGGCCAACTTCAGCATTTACGCCTGCCGGATAATAACCGTCTGACCTTCAACCACGACAAAGCCGGCCACTTGGCCACCGTCGAGCTAAATGGCTCACTGCTGACCTCCCACCTGTTCCATGCAGGTCGCGAACACCAACGCCAACAAGGCCAACTGCTCAGCCACTACCACTACGACGACCAAAACCGCCTGCACGCCCACGCCGTCACCCAGCAAG
>NZ_CVTU01000076.1:0-30425 GCF_900004965.1 Pseudomonas sp. 44 R 15 | reverse complement strand
CACACCGAGCCCAAGCGAGGTGCCGAGTGGTGGGGCAAGAGCGTTTTGCTTACTTTTGCGCTTTTCAAAAGTGAGCCGCTGTAAAAGCGGAACCCTAAGTGGCCGTTACCTAAATAATGGATATGTACTCGGTCTGATCCAAGATACTGGCCAGCCCAGAGGCCGCCATCGGGGGCAAGCCCCCTCCCACATTTGGGCCTCGGATCGGCACAAGATACCGGTCAGCTCCAAATCCGCCGCACTTGCGCTCAAGCCACACGACTCTCCTTCTTCAAACTCTCCATATCAATCACAAACCGATACTTCACATCCCCCTTGAGCATCCGCTCATACGCCTCATTGATCCCCTGAATATCGATCATCTCAATATCCGAAACAATCCCGTGCTTGGCACAGAAATCGAGCATCTCCTGGGTTTCCTGAATCCCCCCGATCAACGAACCCGCCAGGCTGCGGCGCTTGAAGATCAGGTTGAACACCGCAGGCGACGGGTGCGGGCTGTCAGGCGCGCCGACCAAGGTCATGGTGCCGTCGCGCTTGAGCAGGCTGATGAAGGCATCCAGGTTATGCGGCGCAGCGACGGTGTTGAGAATGAAGTCCAGGCTGTTGGCAACCTTGGCCATTTCATCCGCGTTCTTCGACACCACCACCTGATCGGCACCCAGGCGCAGGCCATCTTCGCGCTTGTTCGGTGAAGTGGTGAACAGCGTCACATGGGCGCCCATGGCATGGGCAATCTTCACCGCCATGTGCCCTAGCCCGCCGAGGCCGACCACCCCGACTTTTTTGCCCGGGCCGACCTTCCAGTGGTGCAACGGCGAATAGGTGGTAATCCCGGCACACAGCAACGGCGCCACTGCCGCCAGGTTGGTGTCGTCGTGGGAAATGCGCAGCACGAACTGCGCCTTGACCACGATGTTGTCGGAATAGCCACCGTAGGTGTTTTCGCCGCCGAACAGCGGCCCGTTATAGGTGCCGGTGAAGCCATTCTCGCAATATTGCTCCTCGCCCTCGGCACAGGAGGCGCATTGCTGGCAGCTGTCGACCATGCAGCCGACACCGGCCAGGTCACCCACCTTGAATGTCTTCACATTGGCGCCGACCGCCGTCACACGGCCGACGATTTCATGGCCGGGGACCGAAGGATAAAGAGTGTTGTTCCACTCGTTGCGGGCGGTGTGCAGGTCGGAATGGCACACGCCGCAATACAGAATGTCGATCTGTACGTCATCCGCGCCGGGGGCGCGGCGCTCGAAGGTAAAGGGCTTGAGCGAATCCTTGGAGTCCCGAGCGGCGTAGCTGTAAGTCCTGGCCATTTCGTTCACCTGTATGATCTGACGGAAGAGTTCGGTGGACACGCCTGGCCGCTGAAACGTTCAACCGAGCACGTCCATACAAGCCGCGCGGCGGCTTTTGGCGCAAGCTTTCGAGACATAAGCCCAGGCGGATTTTCAACTCACTGTTTTCATGCAGACAAAGGAGTTTCAGATGAGCACATTCGTTGCCAAAGACGGTACCCGGATCTATTTCAAGGATTGGGGCAGCGGCAAGCCCGTGTTGTTCAGCCACGGCTGGCCGCTGGATGCCGACATGTGGGAATACCAGATGGAATACCTGAGCAGCCGTGGCTTTCGCACCCTCGCGTTCGACCGCCGGGGCTTTGGTCGCTCGGACCAGCCGTGGACCGGCAACGACTACGACACCTTCGCTGACGATATCGCCCAATTGATCGAACACCTGGACCTCAAGGACGTGACCCTGGTGGGCTTCTCCATGGGCGGCGGCGATGTGGCCCGCTACATTGCGCGCCATGGCAGCGCACGGGTCGCCGGCCTGGTGCTGCTCGGCGCCGTGACGCCGATCTTCGGCCGGAAGGACGATTACCCGCAGGGCGTGCCCGACGACGTATTCGATGGCATCAAGGCCGGCCTGCTGAAGGACCGCGCGCAGTTCATCAGCGATTTCAACACGCCATTCTTCGGCCTCAACAAGGGCCAGAAAGTCTCAGACGGTGTGCTCACCCAGACCCTGCAGATCGCCCTGCAGGCCTCGCTCAAATCCACCGTGGACTGCGTGACCGCGTTCTCGCAGACCGACTTCCGCCCGGACATGGCCAGCATCGACGTGCCGACCCTGGTCATCCACGGTGACGGTGACCAGGTCGTGCCGTTCGAAACCACCGGCAAGGTCGCGGCCGAGATGATCAAGGGCGCGCAACTGAAGGTGTACAAGGACGCGCCCCACGGGTTTGCCGCTACCCATACCCAACAACTCAATGAGGACCTGCTGGCGTTCCTGAACCGCTGAAATCCCTGTGAGAGGGGGCTCTCGATGAGGGAGAGCCCCCTCCCACATTTGGTTCAAGACTCACTCATCAGCCGCAGGCGCTTGACCATCGGCACACACGCCAACACCAACCCCGAGGGCGAGTGATACACCGCCTGCTCATCCCCCACATAGCCGCACGCCCTGTAGAAACTCACCGCATTGAGCGTCGCATCCAATACCACCTCTTCAACGGCGATATGACGCGCGACCGTCTCCAGGTGGTCGAGCATTGCCTTGCCATACCCCCGCCCGGTGAATGCGGGACGCACAAACAAGGCGCCGACTTCATTGTTGGCAAGATCGAGCATGCCGGTGGCGACTGGCTCGCCGTTCACACAGCCCAGGTAGAAGCGTTTTTCCATCAGCACGCTGTAACCATCGCTCGCACTGCCACGCGTCCAGAGCGCCATTTGTTCTGCGGTGTAGGCGCCGATGCATTGGCCGAGAATAGCCTCACGACGAATCTCAAACGCGCTGTCGGCATCCTCTGGCGTAGCTCGTTTTATCTGCAACACAGCCTTCTTCCTTCCTTGATTTCAATATGCCATTAGCCCATGTGTGCTAATCGACCCGCGCTTCCCCCGGCGCTATATTCCCCGGCACTTCCAACGCTCAGCCAACACCGCGCACTCAATGCGCGAAGGGTCGTTGCGCGCTGGAAAAACCAAAACAATCCCAAGGAAGAAGCATTATGAAACTCCCCTCCCCTGTGACGCGCCTTGCCCTGCTCGGCGCCTTGATCATCAGCGTTGCCGGTTGCAGCAATATCAAACCCACCGAAGACCATCTCAAGAAACTCTCAGAGACCAACCTGGGCGAACCGGTCAAACGCATCTCCAATGTACGCAGCGACTCCATGACCACCTACTACGTGGTCAACACCGCCTCCGGCGAGTACAACTGCTCGGTGCCCAGCGGTGCCAGCGGCGGCGCGTTTGCGATTGCCAGCTTTGGCCTGATGAAACCCGCGGCCTATTGCATGCCCAAGGGTGCGCGGGGCAATGGGTTGACGCCGTTCACACAATAATTTTTTCCTGGCTGAGCTCACGCAAGGCGCCGCGCAGTTCTGCAGGGCGCACCGGTTTGGACAGAATGGCGATCTGACGGTCGTGCAACGCAGCCTGGATTTTCTCCACGTCATGCCCGGTGAGGATCAGCGCCGGCACCGCCCAGCCGCGTTGCCGGCGCAAGTGGTCGATGCATTCGATGCCGGTGGCGTGGTTGCCCAGGTCATAGTCGGCGACGATGATGTCGCAGTCGCTGACCAGGCCCTGCCCCGTGGACTCGGCCTGCACCTCGCAGCCCCAGCGCTCGAGAAGCGCCTGGGTGGCCAGCAGCACATTATGATCATCTTCGACCAGGCACACTTTCAAACCGCTGAGCAGGCCGGCCTGGCGTGCGTCGTCACGCGATGCCGGTTGAGCCGGCGCAGTGGCCAGGGCCAGGCCATGCAGACCTACCGAAGTGCCACGGCCCACCCGCGAACGCAGGCTCACCTGCAGCCCCATCAACTGCCCAAGGCGCTTGACGATGGACAACCCCAGGCCGACGCCTTCGACGTCCTTGTCGCGCAGTTGGCGCACGCGATAAAACTCTTCGAAGACCTTCGCCAGATGCTCCCCTGCAATCCCCCGGCCCTGGTCATGCACCTCTATTACCAAGCGGTTATCGCGAATACGCACACCGATCAGCACTGGCCGTTGCGCGCCATACTTGAAGCAATTGGAGAGCAGGTTTTGCACCATGGTCGCCAGCATCCCTGGATCCACCAGCACCCAGTGGGCGCACGGTCGCAAGCGCAACTCCACACCCGCCCAGCGTGCGGCTTCGGCGTTCTGGCGTACCAGGTCGGCGAGAAAATCGCCCAGATGGATCACTTGGTATTTGGGCAGCAGACGCCCGTTGTCCAGAGTGTAGAGGTCGAGAATGGAACGGAACAACTGCGACACGTTGAGCAGCGAGCGATCGATATTGTCCACCAGCCGCCGTTCGTCATCACCCAGGCGGGCTTCGCGCAGGCAGGCGGTGAACAGGCCGATGGAGTGGATCGGCTGGCGCAGGTCATGGCTGGCCTGGGCGAGAAAACGGGATTTTTCCAGGTTGGCGGCGATGGCTTGTTCGGAGGCCTTGCGCGTACGCTCCAGCAGGATATGCGCGTAGATCGGAATCACCGTGCTGGTGATCATCAGCATCAGCACCATGAACGGCTGTGCCTGCCACCACGGCGTGAGCTGGTAGACCATCAACAGCGCCAACAACGCCAGCCCCGTGGCAATCGCCAGGTAGCGCGACCCATAGCGCATGCCGTTGCCCAGGTTGACCCACACCATCACCGCATACAGCGGCAACGCCGCCTCACCGCCCACCACCAGCCCAAACGAAGTGCCGGTATAGTCGTGGAGCATGCCGAAAATCCGCCGCGCCGGGTAATGCCCGGGCCAACGCGCGATCACCTGGCGCAAGGCAATGGACGCCAGCAGGAACAGGACGATATACAGGAGCACCGGCCAGTAAGTGTCCAGCGAATGCCCGGGCAAAAAGCCCAGCACGCCTATATACACAATGGCGATGGTTGCCACCACAATGCGCAGGTTCGCCTGGTCGAGTTCGGAGTTGGTCTCGAGCCCCATGGGTTACGTCCTTGTTGTCATAGCCCTGGCCCTTTATATGAGCGAGGCGGGCATTGGGCCCGATAATAAAACAGCATGCCTGCACACAGCCATGCCCAGCAAGGAGCTCACCATGACCGGCCGGATTATTATCGCCGACGACCATCCGATGTTTCGCGAAGCCATGGCGCGCACCGTGCAACGCCTGCTGCCCGAGGCCCGGGTACAGGAAGCCGGCGACCTGGACGCGGTGCATGGGTTGCTGCTCGACCCAGGCGACATCGACACCCTGATCCTCGACCTGCGCTTTCCCGGCCT
Organism: Pseudomonas sp. 44 R 15; assembly: GCF_900004965.1. Classification (NCBI taxonomy): domain Bacteria; kingdom Pseudomonadati; phylum Pseudomonadota; class Gammaproteobacteria; order Pseudomonadales; family Pseudomonadaceae; genus Pseudomonas; species Pseudomonas sp. 44 R 15. The sequence continues at coordinate 25,170 of NZ_CVTU01000076.1, read as the reverse complement.
GACCTGCATCAGCCAGCTCGCCGACCTGCGCCGGCAACTGCGGCGTACCACGTTGATCGTGGTCTCGATGGTGGATGATCCGGCGCTGATCGAACAGGTCATGGCCCTGGGCGTCGACGGTTTTATCGGCAAGAACATCGCCCCCGACGAAATCGGCCACGCGCTGCTGGCGATCCGCGACGGTGAAGTGCTGGTCAGGTTCGCCCCCTCCGGCCTGCTGCCGCTGGACACCCATACGCTCACCCCGCGCCAACAGGACGTGCTGCGCCTGATTGCCCAGGGCAAGACCAACAAGGAAATCGCCAAGGCCCTGGATATTTCACCGTTTACCGTGCGCATTCATGTGTCGTCGTTGCTGCGCAGCTTGAAGGTGACGACGCGGGCGGCGGCGGCGGTGAAATACTCCGGGGAGTTCTAGATCCAAAACTGTGGGAGGGGGCTTGCCCTCCCACATTGGACTATGGTGCACCCGTTAACCTCCCCCGCTCTGCATCCGATATTTATGCTCACTTCCCAGCTTAATAATATTTTATTAAAAACCACCCTCCCCCTAGCCTTGAAGTCATGCCCAAGCTGAATCCAACTGCATTACGCAAGGACAGACACATGACCCAAGCAATAACAAAAACAGACACCCTGGTGGTGGGCGCCGGCCAGGCCGGCGTGGCCATGAGCGAGCACTTGAGCAAGCACGGCGTGCCGCACCTGGTGCTCGAGCGCAGCCGCATCGCCGAGCGCTGGCGTACCGGGCGCTGGGACTCGCTGGTCGCCAACGGGCCGGCCTGGCATGACCGTTTCCCGGGTCTGGAATTCGATGATGTGGCGCCCGACGGCTTTGCGCCGAAGGAGCGCGTGGCGGACTACTTCGAAGCGTATGCATGCAAGTTCAATGCGCCGATTCGCACGGGCGTGGAAGTCACGTCGGTGGTGCGCAACGAAGGTCGCCCGGGCTTTACCGTGCACACCAGCGAAGGCGTGATCGAAGCCAACCGCGTGGTGGCCGCCACCGGGCCGTTCCAGAAGCCGGTGATCCCGGCCATCGCGCCAAAAGACACTGCGCTGCACCAGATCCATTCCGCCGACTATCGCAACCCCGCGCAATTGCCGGCAGGTGCTGTGCTGGTGGTGGGTGCCGGTTCTTCCGGGGTGCAGATCGCCGATGAATTGCAGCGCGCCGGTCGCCAGGTGTACCTGTCGGTCGGCGCCCATGACCGCCCGCCGCGCGCTTATCGCAACCGCGATTTCTGCTGGTGGCTGGGGGTGTTGGGCGAGTGGGACCAGGCGGCGATGAAACCTGGCCGTGAGCACGTGACCATCGCGGTGAGCGGCGCCCACGGCGGCAAGACCATCGACTTTCGTGAGCTGGCCCAGCAAGGCATGACCCTGGTCGGCCTCACCCACTCCTTCAATGGCAACGTGGCAACGTTCCAAGCCAACCTGGTGGACAACCTGGCCCGTGGCGATGAGAACTACCTGGCCCTGCTGGATGCGGCCGACGCCTACATCGAGCGCAACGGCCTCGACCTGCCCCTGGAGCCCGAAGCCCGCCGCGTGTTCCCGGATGCCGACTGCATCCAGCAGCCGATCCTGGAACTGGACCTGGCCCAGGCCGGCATCACCTCGATCATCTGGGCCACCGGGTTTGCCGTGGACTACAGCTGGCTCCAGGTGGATGCGTTCGATGCGGCCGGCAAGCCACGGCACCAGCGCGGCGTCTCCAGCGAGGCCGGGATTTATTTCCTCGGGCTGCCCTGGCAGTCACGGCGTGGCTCGTCGTTTATCTGGGGGGTGTGGCACGACGCCAAGTACGTGGCGGACCACATCGCCATCCAGCGTCAATACCTTGAGTACCGCGCGCCCGCCTCGCTGGTTCGCCCGTCCCCTGTCAGCGCCTGATCCCTTTGCCGGAGTTTTTACAATGCCTACTCACACCCGTATTCGCATGTTCAACACCAAGCAAACCTACCCCAACCAGAGCCTGGACAACGACCTGTGCCAGGCCGTGCGTGCCGGTAACACCGTGTATGTGCGTGGCCAGGTGGGCACGGATTTCGAAGGCCAACTGGTGGGCCTTGGTGACCCGCGGGCCCAGGCCGAACAGGCGATGAAAAACGTCAAGCAGCTGCTTGAGGAGGCGGGCTCGGATCTGTCGCATATCGTCAAGACCACCACCTACCTGATCGACCCGCGCTACCGCGAACCGGTGTACCAGGAAGTCGGCAAGTGGCTCAAGGGCGTGTTCCCGATCTCCACCGGGCTGGTGGTCTCGGCCCTGGGCCAGCCGCAGTGGCTGATGGAAATTGACGTGATCGCGGTTATTCCCGAATAAGGAGCCACCCATGACCTTTTCAATCGTCGGCCGCTGCGCGGACACCGGCCAGTTGGGCATCGCTATCAGCTCATCGAGCATCGCCGTGGGCGCCCGCTGCCCATGGCTGCGCCCCGGTGTGGGCGCGGTCGCTACGCAAAACATCACATTGCCGGCCCTCGGCCCCGACGTGCTCGATTTGCTCGAACAAGGCCTCACGCCTGCCGATGCCATCGACACCGCCTTGACGCGCAACGGCTATAGCCAATACCGGCAATTGACCGCAATCGATCACTTGGGCCGCAGCGTGCATTTCAGCGGCAGCGAAACCCTGGGCACCCACAACGCCGTGTCGGGCGAACAGTGCGTAGCGGCGGGCAATATGCTCGCTGACCGGGGGGTGATCGAAGCGATGGTCCAGGCTTTCGAGCACGGCGAAGGCCAACTGGCCGACCGCTTGCTCGCGGCCATGCATGCCGCCATCGCCGCCGGCGGCGAAGCAGGTCCAGTGCATTCGGCCGCGCTGGTGGTGGTGGGCGAGCTGACCTGGCCGATCATCAACTTGCGCGTGGATTGGGCCGATGAAGCGCCCATCGACGAACTGCAAACACTCTGGGACGCCTACCGCCCGCAAGTGCAGGACTACATCGACCGCGCCCTCGCCCCCGACCGCTCGCCGGGCTACGGCGTGGCCGGTGACGAGCGATGAGCCGCAGCCGCGAACTGCTGCAGACGCTGGTGGGGTTCGACACCACCAGCCGTGAATCCAATTTGCAGTTGATCGAATTTGTGCGCGATTACCTGGCGGGCTTCGGCGTAGCCAGTGAGTTGATCTACAACGAATCGCGCAGCAAGGCCAACCTGTTCGCCAGCGTCGGCCCGGTGGAACTGCCCGGCATTGTGCTGTCGGGGCACACCGACGTGGTGCCGGTGGATGGGCAACCCTGGACCCTGCCAGCGTTTCAACTGACCGAGCGTGACGGCAAGCTGTATGGCCGTGGCACCGCTGACATGAAGGGCTATATCGCCTGCGTGCTGGCGCTGGTGCCGGAACTGATCGAGGCGCCGTTGCGCCTGCCGGTGCACATCGCCCTGTCCTACGACGAAGAAGTCGGCTGCCTCGGCGTGCGTTCGCTGCTTGGCGTGCTGGAACAACGGCCGGTAAAACCGCTGCTGTGCATTATCGGCGAGCCGACCGAGCTCAAACCCGTGCTCGGCCACAAGGGCAAGCTGGCGATGCGCTGCGAGGTGCATGGCGAGGCGTGTCACTCAGCGTATGCACCGTCCGGTGTGAATGCGATCGAGCATGCCGCCGAGTTGATCGGCGAACTGGGGCGCATCGGCCAACGCTTGCGCGCACGCCAGGACCCGCGCTTCGATCCGCCGTTCAGCACCGTGCAGACCGGAGTGATCAGCGGCGGCAAGGCCCTGAATATCGTGCCGGCCGATTGCCGGTTTGATTTTGAAATACGTGCCCTGCCCTCGACGGACCCAGGTGAAGTAGCCGAGGCGTTGCAAGCCTACGCCATGCAAGAGGTACTGCCGCGCATGCAGGCAGTGAGCCGGCAGAGCTCGATCCGGTTCACCGAGTTGTCGGCCTACCCGGGCTTGGTCACCGATGAGCGCAGCCAGGCCGCCGAGCTGATTGCGGCGTTTTCCGGTTCCAGGGCGTTCGGCACCGTGGCGTTTGGCACCGAGGGTGGGCTGTTTGATGCAGTCGGTATCCCCACCGTGGTGTGCGGGCCGGGGAGCATGGACCAGGGGCACAAGCCGGATGAATTTGTCAGCCTGGAACAGCTCAAGGGTTGCGATGCGATGTTGCAGCGGATGCTCGACGCCATCCGCCTCTGAATGCACTACAAATCAAATGTGGGAGGGGGCTTGCCCCCGATAGCGGTGTATCAGTCAACTTATCTGTAGCTGATCCACCGTAATCGGGGCAAGCCCCCTCCCACATTGGACCTTGTGTTTTTACCCGAGTAATCGTGCCAGTTCTTCGCGGCAGTAATCGACGAACAACTGCACCGGTTTGGTCAGCGGTGCGCGCTTGAGCCACACGGCCGACAACCCGGAGCCGGTGACGGTTTCCACCAACGGAATACACACCACCTGCTGCCCATCATAGGTGTACTCGCTGAACGGCTTGGTCACCAGGATCGAAAACCCGAACCCACGCCCCACCATCCCGCGCACCATCTCGATGGACGGCGAGCTGAATACGATATTCGGCGTCAACCCGCGCTCTTCAAAGATGCTCACGAAGTAGGTCCGACTGGGCAGCACGTCCAGCAGGATCATCGGTTCCAGTACCAGGTCCGCCAACGACACTTTGGCCTGCCGGGCAAAGCGATGATCGGCCGGCAACAACGCGTACGGCTGCTGCGGCGGCATCAGCGGCGTGGTTTCGATGGAGCCGCCCAGGTCGTGCTCGAACAGCATCGCCACATCGATGGTGCCCGCCGTCAGCGCCTGTACCAGCTCCTGTTGCTCACCATCGCGAATACGGATCTCCACCCCTGGCCAGCGCGCCTTGAAGCCGGCGATCAGGCGCGGCAGGTACAGCGGCGCCACGGTTTCAAAGCAGCCGATATCGATCTGTCCGGCCACCACATCATTGTCCGCCAAGGCGTTCTGTTCGAACTCATGGGCCACGCGCAACAGCTCCAGCGCCTTGCGATAGAACCGCGCGCCGCTGGGGGTCAGGGACACGCCCTGAGCGTGATGCCGGATAAACAACTGCACGCCGAAACTGTCTTCCAACTGCTTGATCGCCGTGGAAACCGACGGCTGCGCGATATACAGCTTGCGCGACGCCTCGGCGACGCTGCCGCATTCGGCCGTGGTGACGAAATATCTGAGTTGGCGCAGGTTGTAGGCAGCCATCGGGCCTCCGAAAAACAGGGTGTTTTGCCCCAGACCAGTGCAGGAAAAACCGGCTTTTTTAATCGATCCGAGCCCATGCAACATACCGGAGCAAAAATCACCGCGAGATACTTTTTTTAAGGTCTGTAGCAACAAACTTACTAATTTACCTCCCCGTGTCCATTGCAGATGATCGCTGCAACAACAAAGCGCCGCCGTTGCTGCGCACAGCGAAGTACGTCCACGTACTCACCTTGCCTTGGAGCTCGTCATGGTTACCACTGCAACATCCTCCGCCCCGCTTATCGAAAAACACACGATTGGATACGTGCCCCCGGAAGATCGCCATGGAAAGGTAAGAGACCTGTTCACCCTGTGGTTCGGCGGCAACATCGCACCGCTGCCGATCGTGACCGGCGCCCTGGGGGTGCAGTTGTTCCACCTCAATCTGGTGTGGGGCATCGTCGCCATCCTGGTCGGCCACTTGGTCGGCGGTGTGTTGATGGCGTTGCACTCGGCCCAGGGCCCGCAGATGGGCATTCCGCAGATGATCCAGAGCCGTGCCCAGTTCGGCTCCCTTGGCGCGTTGTTGGTGGTGGTGATTGCCGGCGTGATGTACATCGGCTTCTTCGCCTCCAACATTGTGCTGGCCGGTAAGTCCCTGCACGGCGTGGTCGATGCGGTACCGGTGCCGGTTGGGATCGTGATCGGCGCCATCGGTTCCGGGATCATCGGCATCATCGGCTATCGCTTCATTCATGTGCTCAACCGTATCGGCACCTGGGTACTCGGTGCCGGCATCGTGCTGGGCTTCGGCTATATCTTTACCCATGTGCAGACCAGCGACTTTTTGACCCGTGGCAGCTTCAACATTTCCGGTTGGCTGGCCACCGTGTCCCTGGCCGCGCTGTGGCAGATCGCCTTTGCGCCGTACGTCTCGGATTACTCGCGCTATCTGCCGGCCGATGTGCCCGTCGCCGCCACCTTCTGGACCACCTACCTGGGTTCGGCGCTGGGTTCGAGCCTGGCCTTCATCTTCGGCGCCGTCGCCGTGCTCGCCACGCCTGTCGGCATGGACACCATGGAGGCGGTCAAACTCGCCACCGGGTCCATCGGCCCCTTGATGCTGGTGCTGTTTTTGCTCAGCGTGATCAGCCACAACGCCCTCAACCTGTACGGCGCGGTGCTGTCGATCATCACCCTGGTGCAGACCTTCGCCTACCGCTGGATCCCCACGGCGAAAAGCCGCGCGGTGATCTCGATTGTGGTGCTGGTGGCCTGTGCGATTGCGGCGGTGTTCGCCTCCAAGGACTTCATCGGCCACTTCGTCGACATGGTGCTGGTGCTGCTCGTAGTGCTGGTGCCGTGGACCGCGATCAACCTGATCGACTTCTACGCGATCCACAAAGGCCAATACGACATCGCCTCGATCTTCCGCGTGGATGGCGGCATCTACGGCAAGTACAACCCCCAGGCGCTGCTGGCGTATGCGGTGGGAATCGCGGTGCAGATTCCGTTCATGAACACGCCGCTGTACGTGGGGCCGATCTCCGAACACATCAATGGCGCGGACTTGTCGTGGGTGGTGGGGTTGGTGGTGACGTCGCCGTTGTACTTCTGGTTGGCCAGTCGGGACAGTGCGTATAAGCGCCGGATGGATGGCGGGAAGTTGGTGAGTGGGGTTTGATACAGAGTCTCGGTTTTCTGTTTTTGAAAGAACTGCATCCGACCAACCTGGCATGCCCAACTCGGTCAAAACTGTGGGAGGGGGCTTGCCCCCGATGGCGGTGTGTCAGTCACTGTAGGTATTGACTGAACCACCGCTATCGGGGGCAAGCCCCCTCCCACATTTGGATCTCAGTGGCGTCTTCTACCCCGTTACCAACTCCCCGACGCCCCGCCGCCACCGCTGGAACCACCGCCACCGGACGAGCTGCTGCCGGAACTGGAGCCGCTGGAACTCGAACCGGAGCCACCGCCCGATCCAGACCCCGAGCCCTCGCCGACCTTGCCGAAAAGAATCAACGCCACGAACGACGCGATAGGGAACGCCAACAGCCAGCCGTCGCGGCCGTGATCGATCACCAGCCCGGCCACCCCATACACCACGCCCGCCGCCACCAGTCGCACGATAAAACCGGTGCGGCTGGTTCGCCAGGTGTGCCGCATGATCAGCAGCAGCACCAGGTACAACCCCAGCACCACCAACACGCACACCGGCCACAGCAGCCAATGGATGAAACTGATGTCCACGTAGCGGTCCGCCACCACCAGAGCGGCGATATAGATCAACAACCCGATCACGCCGTAGAACAGCGCCCGCACCTGCCACAATGCGCCAAACAGGGCACCGCCGATCACTATGGTCAGCGGCATGACAAACAGAAACATCGGCCATTCCCGCCCGCCGCCCAGCAGCGTCAGTAACAGCGTGGCCGCCGCCGCAACGATCAACGCCTTGTGCCAGTGCAGTTTGCGGGAAGCCAGCAGCACACCCAGCAGGCCGCCCAGCACAAATGCCACCAGTAGCGCGATGAACTGCGGATTGATCCGGGGCGCGGCCACCTCGGGCAGGTCGCCGCCGTCCACCAGCACCGTCAGCGCGTCCACGCCCTGTTGAACACCGCCGGCAAAGTCGCCCTGACGAAACGCGGGGGTGATGCGCTCTTCGATGATGCGATGGGCCAGCAGGTCGGTGACCGTGCCTTCCAACCCGTACCCCACCTCGATGCGCAAGGTGTGATCGTTCTTGGCCACCACCAGCAGGATGCCGTCGTCGACGTCCTTGCGCCCCAGTTTCCAGGCGCGGAACAGTTGGTTGGCATAGTCTTCGATGGCGGTATCACCAGTGCTGGGCACCAGCAATACGGCGACCTGCGCGCCTTTGCGCTGCTCCAGGTCGGCCAGTTGCTGCTTGAGGCGCTGGACGCTGTCCGCGTCGAGGGTGTTGGTCAGGTCAATGACGCGCTGGTCAAGCGCAACGCCGATAGGCGAAGTGTCGGCCCTGGCGGTGATCAACAGACTGGCCAGTACCAGAACCAGCACGCTCAAGACTGATTGCCGTAGCATCACCATCATGTATTGTTACCTGAAGTTTCTTCCTGAAGGCGCCGACTTTACCCTATCTGCGTGCAAGCGCGTGACCCAGGGCCCGCGACTCTCTAAACTGCCGCTACGCCGCATAGCACTAAGCCATCTACGAGAACGCCATGGACCTACGTCACCGCAACAACGTCAGTGTGATGGGCCAAGGGTCTTCGACCCTGGTGTTTTCCCATGGCTTTGGCTGCAACCAGGCGATGTGGAATGCCCTGGCGCCGCATTTTCTCGAACGCTTTCGCGTGGTGCTGTATGACCTGGTCGGTGCCGGGCTGTCGGACCTCAGCGCGTTCGATAAAGACAAATATGCGACGTTGGGCGGCTATGCCCGTGATCTCAACGAAATTATCGACGCCTACGCCCAAGGCCCGGTGATTCTGGTGGGGCACTCGGTCAGCGCAATGATCGGCATCCTTGCCGACCGTCTCGCCCCGGGGCGCGTGGCGGCGCATGTGATGATTGGCCCATCGCCGTGCTATATCGACACCGACGGCTATGTCGGCGGTTTCAAGCGCGGCGATATCGACGACCTGCTCGACACCCTCGACAGCAACTACCTGGGCTGGTCCAGCAGCATGGCGCCGGTGATCATGGGCGCCCCGGACCAACCTGAACTGAGCGCCGAACTGACCGCGAGTTTCTGCCGCACCGAACCCGACATCGCCAGGCAATTTGCCCGGGTGACCTTTCTTTCGGACAACCGCCAGGATGTGATCGGCCTGACCACGCCCGTATTGATCCTGCAGTCGAGCGACGACTTGATCGCGCCCGTGGCCGTTGGCGAATACCTGCATGCCGTGCTGCCCAACAGCACCTATCACCTGGTGGACAACATCGGCCACTGCCCGCACATGAGCGCGCCCCAGGCGTGCGCGGCGGCGATGGACACGTTCCTGGCGCCGTGGGCAATCGCCAATGCCGGCTGAGTCGCTGTTCGACAACGCCGCCTGTGCCCTGGCGGTGACCCGGCAAGACGGTACGATTGTGCACGCCAACCAGCGCTTGAGCGACTGGCTCGGCCTCAGCGCAGCCCAACTGATCGGGCAACGCTTTCAAGACCTGCTGACCATGGGCGGACGGATTTTCTACCAGACCCATCTGGCGCCGATGCTGCGTATGCATGGCAGCGTCAACGAGGTGAAGCTCGACATTCGCCATCGCGACGGGCACAAAGTCACGGTGCTGCTCAATGCCAGTCAGCGCCAGCAGGCCGAGGGCGTGGTGTACGATCTGGCGCTGTTCGGCACCACCGACCGCGACAAGTACGAGCGCGAGCTGCTCAACGCACGCAAGCTGGCCGAAGCGCTGCTTGAAGAAAAAACCGCCACCGAACGGGCCCTGCACCAGGCCAAGGCCGAACTGAGCGAGGCCTATGCCATTGCCCAGCAACGCGCGTTGTTCGCCGAACAGATGGTGGCGATTGTCAGCCACGACTTGAAGAACCCGCTGACCGCGATCCGCATGGCGTCGGACTTTCTTCGACGCGGCGAGCGCACGCCCAAGGAACTCCAGTTGCTTGGGCATATCGACCAGTCGTCCGAACGCGCCCAGCGCATGATTGCCGACCTGTTGGACTTCACCCAGGCCCGGGTCGGCCAGGGCATCACCATCAGGGCCCAACCGCTGGATCTGCACGACGTGATTCATCGCGCCGTGGACGAACTGCGGGTGGCCTTCCCCAGAGCCACGCTGGTGCATCAAACCCAGGGCCTTGGCAATGCGTGCCTGGATGCCGACCGTGTGCAGCAGGTGATCGGCAATCTCGTCGCCAATAGCGTGGCCTATGGCGACCTGCAACAGCCGGTCACCATCACCTCGCGCCTGGGTGCCTGGGGCGCTGAGGTGTCGGTACACAACTACGGCGCGCCGATTCCGCAGACGTTGCTGGCCGGGCTGTTCGAGCCCATGACCCGCGGCACTCACCAGGGCAGCGATGTGCGCAGCGTAGGCCTGGGCCTGTATATCGTGCGCGAACTGGCCAGGGTGCACGGCGGCGATGTGGCGGTTAGCTCCTGCGCGACGCGCGGCACCACCTTCAGCGTGACGTTCCAGGCAGGTACGCCGTACCTTGCATGATCGGCTCGACGCTGCCCGTCAATACCACCCCGCCCTGCCCGTCCCACTGCACCGTCAGCGTGCCGCCGTCGCATTCGACTTCTACCTTGTCATCGAGCAGCCCGCGCCGCACACCGTTGACCACCGCCGCGCAGCAACACGACCCGGAGCCTAAAGGCACGCCACCGCCACGTTCCCAGATACGCAGGCGGATACGGTTGCGGTCAAGCACCTGGACAAAATGCACATTGGTCCTGGCCGGGAACAGCGGGTGACGTTCCAGGGCCGGGCCGATGGCTTGGACATCGACGACGGCGATGTCGTCCACGAAAAACGTGCAGTGCGGGTTGCCCATGCCGCAGGCAGCCGGCTCACCGTCGATAGGCAGCACGCGGGTGTCCATCGCCCTGGCCAGCGGCACGCCGGCCCACTCCAACGAAGGCGCGCCCATGTCTATCGAGACGCGCTGGCCACTGACGCGCACGCATGTCAGCAAACCTCGGTCGGTGCGCAGCACAATGGCGTGGGTGCCGGTTTCATGCATCAGGCGATCAGCAACGCCGCGTGTCGCGCTGCCGCAGGTTTGCAGGGGCGTGCCGTCGGTGTTCCAGAATTGCACGCGGGCGGCGGCGTCTTCGCAGTCGAGGATCACGGCGAGCTGATTGAAACCGATACCGGTGTGTCGATCCCCCAGGCGCCGGGCGATTTGCGGGGTAATGGGGTTATCCTGGCCACGGCGGTCGATGATGATGAAGTCGTCGCCGTGGGCGTGCATCTTCACGAAGGGTAAAGTCATGGGCAGTCCTGTGGTCAACTGAGCAGCCCTACTCTAACACCCCTGTAGGAACGAGCTTACTCGCGAAAAGCGCAGGGACCGCACGTTTTTACCTGGAACTACGCGTTATCGTTGACGTTTTTCGCGAGCAAGCTCGCTCCTACAAAAGGATTGGTGGACCATGCTTATCGTATTCAGCGGCCTGCCCGGCACCGGCAAGACCACGATTTCCAGGGAGTTGGCGCGCCGGATGGGCGCGGTTTATCTGCGCATCGATGTGATCGAACAAGCGCTGCGCGAGTCTGGTGCACTGGCCGGCGATGTGGGTGCCGCAGGCTACGGCGTGGCGAATGCGCTGGCATTGAGTAATGTGCGTGTGGGCCAGCGAGTGATCGCTGACTGTGTGAACCCGGTAAGGGAAAGCCGTGAGGCTTGGCGGGCCGTGGCCCTGGCGGCGGGCGTCGAACTGATCGATATTCTGGTGGTGTGTTCTGATCAGCAGGAGCATCGGCGCAGAGTGGAAAGCCGTGAGGGCGATATTCCAGGACTGCTGCCGCCGACATGGCCATCGGTGCTGGCACATGAGTATGAAGCCTGGGACAGCCCGCCCTTCACGCTCGATACGGCAGCGTTAACGCCTGCGCAGGCCGTCGCCGCAGCCCATGCCTATCTGTCGAGTGTGAGAGCTGTTGAGCGTTAGCGCAGCTCCCACCCCCGATAGGCGTCAGCCGGGAAAATTGGCGCGCAAGGCCTTCAGGCCATCGCCGTACACGCCGGTAAAGAGCTCCTCCACCGCCGCATCCGTGGTGCCCGCAACCGGTGTAAACACGCCGGACCAGGTCACTTTCGCCGACGCGTCAGTCAAGGCTTCAACCTGCAAGGTCGCAAGGTAGGCGCTCACCGGAAACGGCGACTGTTCAATGGTGTAGCTGTAGGTGCGCGCCACATTGTCGAAGGTCTGCAACCGCTCGACAATCTCGCCGCCATCAGCGGTATGCAGGTGGCGCACGCGGCCGCCTTCGCCCGACTCGCTCCTGGCGATAAAGGGCAGCCAGTCAGGCAAGCTGTTGAAGCCGCCGATCAGGTTCCAGACCTGGTCCGCCGACGCAGGGATTTCAATCACAGAAGAGGCTGTTGCCACGGTGAATACTCCATAACATTAATACAATTCAGATCGCCATGCTGTCGACCACACCGCCGTCGACCCGCAACGCGGCACCGGTGGTGGCAGACGACAGCGGTGAAGCAATACCACGGTGGCGCCGGATTGCGCCAGCGGTGCGGTGCCAAAGCCTATTATGCCGGGCTGGGCGGACCGCCGTGGCTGAGCTACACCGCGCCGCTATGGGCGGCATGGCATCGGATCAACTTGCGGCCGAGGCTATTTAACGGATGCTCCACAGCGCAAATGTGGGAGGGGGCTTGCCCCCGATTGCGGTATATCAGCCATAGATGAGCTGACTGACCCACCGCTATCGGGGGCAAGCCCCCTCCCACATTGGACCGAGTCCGTATTCGATAACTTGTAAAGCTCAGCACTTCCCCCTAGCTTATGCGCCCCCCGTCCAGCGCTTTAAGGCCTTGCCCATGGTTTTGCGTTTTCGTCCCGTCGTCACGTCACATTTCGCCCTCGGCCTGCTCCTCAGTGGCGGCATCGGTAATAGCCTGGCGGCGCAGATCGAACTGCCGGCGGTGAAGGTCCAGGGCCAGGATGAGTCCGGTTATCGCACTGATACCGCCGCGGTCGGCGGCTTCGATGAAGCGCCCCTGCTCGATACCCCGGCCTCCATCAGCGTGATCAACGCCGCACTGATCAAGGACCAGCAAGCCCGCCTGCTCAGTGAAGTGCTGCGCAACGACGCCTCGGTGGGCGACAGTTACGCGCCCATCGGCTACTACGAAAACTTCGTGGTGCGTGGTTTCTCGCTGAATGCGGCCAGCAGCTACAAGATCAATGGGCGCACCATCACCGGCGAGCAGAACGTCGCCCTGGAAAACAAACAACAGGTCGAAGTGCTCAAGGGCCTGGCCGGGTTGCAGAGCGGCATTTCCGAACCCGGCGGCGTGATCAACTACGTGACCAAGCGCCCTGAGGATGTGCGCTCGGTGACGGTGTCCACCGATGATCGCGGCAGCGGTTATCTCGCCACCGATGTCGGCGGCTGGTTTGGCAGCGAGCAACAATTTGGCCTGCGCGCCAACGTCGCCCATGAAGACCTCAATACCTACGTGGAACACGCCAACGGCCAGCGCGACTTTGTGTCCCTGGCCTTTGACTGGAACATCAGCCCCGACGCGGTGCTGCAACTGGATGCCGAATACCAGAACAAACAGCAACGTTCGGTGCCGGGTTATCAACTGCTGGGCGGCACTGAAGTGCCTCACGACGCCTCGCCGAAAAAACTCCTGGGCCATCAGATCGGGGGCAAGCAGGTGGGCATCGATTCACTGAACCTCAACGGCAAATTCGAATACCGTTTCAGCGACCAGTGGAAAGGCAGCCTCAGCGCGGCGCGCAGCAAGGTGGTGATTGACGATTACAGCTCATTTGCCTGGGGCTGCTACGGCTCGACCAGCTGCAGCTCGGCAAGCGTGCCGAACTACTTCAGCCCCGAAGGCAATTACGACGTCTACGACTACCGCAGCCCCGACGATACGCGTCGCGACGACGAAATCCAGGCGGCCATGACCGGCCTGTTCGACACCGCCGGCATCGGCCATGAACTGACCTTCGGCACCAGCGCCTTTCGCCGGGTGATCGACAAGCGCAAGTCGGTCAACGAGATGATTGGCACCGCCAATATCGACGAACAGGTGCCGAGTTTTACCCCCACCGACAAGCCGTTGAACGACAGCCACCGCAACCTCGACAGCCGCCAGTACGGGCTGTTCGTCACCGACCGCATCCGCTTCAACGAGCAATGGCAAACCCTCCTCGGTGGCCGCGAAGTGCGCCTGGATGAAAAAGCCTTCGACGGCGTCACCGGCAAGCAAACACGCCACACCCAGCAGTACGTGTTCCTGCCCCAGGCTTCATTGATCTACAAACCGGTGGACAACGTTTCGCTGTATACCAGTTACAGCAAGGGCCTGTCTTTGGGCGGCACTGCGCCGTGGTTCGCAAAAAACGCGGACGAAACACTGGCGCCAACGCTCTCGCGCCAGCTCGAAGCCGGGGTGAAATACGACTGGCGCCGTATCAGCTTCGCCGCCGCCGTGTTCCAGACGCGCCAGGCTTACCAGTACGCCAAGCCCGACAGTGGCGGCTTCACCTACGTGCAACAAGGCCAGCAGAAAAACACCGGGATCGAACTGTCCGCCAATGGCTGGGCCACCGACCGCCTGCAGATCGCAACCAGCGTGGCCGCGATTCGGGCACGGGTAACCGGCAGCGGCACGCCGGACTACGAAGACCACCAGGCGATCAACGTGCCCACGCTGCGCGCCAGCCTGTACGCCGATTATGCGTTGCCGTGGGTCAATGGCCTGGCGGTGCTCGGCGGTGTGCAATACAGCGCCAAAAAGTACGCTAACCGCACCGGCAATGTGGAAGTGGGCGATTATGCGGTGGTCAATATCGGTAGCCGCTACACCACCAAAGTCGATGGCTATGAAACCGTGTTTCGCCTAAGCGTCGACAACCTGTTCGACAAGCGCTACTGGCGCGACGCCGGCGAGTACATGGGCGATGACTACCTGTTCCAGGGCGCGCCGTTGACGGCGCGCCTGAGTGCATCAGTGAATTTCTGATTATTTGGGCATCTTGCGGAACCCCACCGCCAGGCGGTTCCAGCTGTTGATGGTGGCAATCGCCACACTCAGGTCGACCTGTTCCTGCGCGCTGAACTCGGCCGCCAGGGCGTTGAAGTCTTCATCGGGGGCGTGGGTCTGGCTGAGCAGGGTCAGGCTTTCGGACCAGGCCAGGGCGGCGCGTTCACGCGGGGTGAAGAACGGCGTTTCACGCCAGGACGACAGGGTGTACAGGCGGCGCTCGGTTTCACCGCCCTTGCGCGCATCGGCGGTGTGCATGTCCAGGCAGAATGCGCAGCCGTTGATTTGCGAGACGCGCAGGCGCACCAGTTCCAGCAGCGGCAGTTCGATGGACAGTTTGCCGACTGCCGCCTCCAGGGCCAGCATGGCTTTCATCGCGTCCGGGGAGGCGGTGTAGAAATCGGTACGGGTTTGCATGGTGGAACTCCAGAACGGTGGGATTGGTGCGCAGATTAGTCACCTGGGCGTTCTGGAGAAATAGCCAATCCGGGCGAAGAACAGGTGACCAATCTACAGGCCACGGCTCCTCAACCACTGCAGGAAACCTTTCTTCACCGGCACCACCGGCGCGTCTTCGGTCAGCGCCTGGGCGGCGTGCACACGGAAGTCGAGCAGCGCCTTCATGGCTTCGCCGATGTCATGGCGCGCGTCCAGGCAAGGCTTGAGGTATTCGTTTTCGATGCGGTACAGCGTGCAGAAGGTCTTGGCGGTGAAATCCGCCAGGGTGGCCTGATCGGTGAGGATGCCCGATTCGCCAATCACCTCACCCGGCCCCATGCGCCCGGCCTCGAACGTGTGGCCGCCCTTGACCAGCATCACCGAGACCACGCCGGACTCGATGATGAACAGGTGATCGCTGACCTCCCCCGCCGGCAGGATCATGTCGCCGGCGCGGTAGGTGTGCAGGGTCATGTTCTGGCTGAAGGTGTCCTTTTCTTCCTGGCGCAGGGTGGAGAAGATCGACGACCGCTCAAGCAGTGCCCGCGCGCCGGAGACCGTGGCGGGCGTGCTGCCTTCGGTGGCGGACAACAGCCCCACGCCCGCCGCCTGCAAATGCCGGAAGGCCAGGTCGTAAAGCTGGTTGCGCACTTCGCGCTTGAGGCCCATGGCCGGCACGAAACCGCTGATTTCATATTCCACGCCGCCACTGGCCGAGGCCTTGAACGCTACGCTGGGTGCCGGCTTGGCCAACAACGGGCGACAGCCCTGCATCGCCCGCTCCAGAGCCTCGATCACGGTTTGCGGGCGCGCATGGGGGCTGACTTGCAGGCTGACCGTCAGGCCGAACATGTCCGCCGGGCGCGAGAAGTTGATGATCTTGGCCTTGGCCGCCAGGGAGTTGGGGATCACCGCCAGGCTGCCCTGGGAGGTCTGCAGGCGTGTGGCGCGCCAGTCGATATCGGTGACGCGGCCTTCGGTGCCGTCGATGGAGATCCAGTCGTCGATCTGGTAAGGCTTGGTGGTATTGAGCACGATCCCGGAAAACACGTCGCTCAGGGTGCTTTGCAGCGCCAGGCCGACGATGATCGCCACGGCGCCGGAGGTGGCGAGCACGCCCTTGACCGGCAGGTCGAGCACGTAGGCCATGGCGGCGATGATCGCGATCAGGAAAATCACCGCGCCCATCAGGTCCTGCAACAATCGCCCGGTGTGGCCGACCCGCTGCATCATCACCGCGCCGAGCAGGACCGTGAGGGTGCGCGCGGCGAACAGCCACCAGCCGATCTGCAAGGCCGTGGCCGCCAGGTGCCGGGCGGTGTCGTCGACATAGGGCGCCGCCTGCATGGGGTTCATGCCGTCGTTGAACAACACTGCGCTGAACACCGCGAAGATCACCAGCCGCGCGGCGAGTTTCCAGTTGGCCAGCGTGGGGGTGATAAGGCGCCATACGGCGATGTCGATGAGAATTAGCGCCAGGGCGCACACCATCGGGTTTTCAGCGATAAATGAGGGCATCCAGGCGACTCCAGGGCGAATGCCGAGAAGATCGCATGAAATGGGATTGGCGGGTATAGCAAATGTGGGAGGGGGGTTGCGGCCGGCCGACAGCTACTCAACTGACACGCCGCGGTCCACTGTGGGAGGGGCGGTGCGACGATTCGACTTGCCCCCGATGGCGGCCTCTGGGCCGACCAGGATGGTTGGATTGGACCGGGTACATATCCGTTTCTGCGGTAACGGCTGCTATGGGTTCCGCTTTTACAGCGGCTCACTTTTGAAAAGCGCAAAAGTAAGCAAAACGCTCTTGCCCCACCACTCGGCACCTCGCTTAGGCTCGGTGTGCCCGAACGCAGGCTTGAATCCGTGGGCCGCCGCAATGGGCCATCCCTGGCCCAGTGCGGCTAACCCGGCGTCCTGCCGGGTTACCCACGGATTCAAGCCTGCGTTCGGCCAGCGTGGTTTAACGGGGCGCCTAAGATCAAGATCAAAAGCGACTCGCTGCGCATCGTGGTTACGGGTGGGCGCGGCTGCTTTATGTAGGAGCGAGCTTGCTCGCGAAAAACTCACAGGCGCCGCGTTGAGTCAGGTAGCACGCGTTATCGTTGACGTTGACGTTTTTCGCGAGCAAGAGCTAGGCGCCCCCCTCGCTCCTACAGAAGGCGGTGTACGCTTAACAGACTGGCATTCAGGGCAAGCCCCCTCCCGCAGGGCTTGCGCCAGGCTTCTGGCCTTCAGGCCTGCATCCGCCCGAACTTGCCGGATTGGAAATCGGCAAACGCTTGGTGGATCTCCTGCTCGGTGTTCATCACGAACGGGCCGTGGCCGACGATGGGCTCGTCAATCGGCTCGCCGCTGAGCAGCAGCACTTTGGCGTCGTCGTTGGACTCCAGGGTGATGCGGTCACCGTCACGCTCGAACAACGCCAACTGCCCCTGGCGCGCGACTTCCTCGCCATTGACTTGCACGGTTCCGCTCAGGATCACCAGCGCGGTGTTGCGCCCGGCGTGCAGGTCCAGCGTAACCGCCTTGCCGGGATTGAGGCGCAGGTCCCACACGTCAATGGGCGTGAAGGTACGGGCAGGCCCCTGGGTACCGGCGAATTCACCGGCGATCAGGCGCAGTTGCCCCGCGTCGCCCGCCAGCGGCAATACCGGGATATCGCCATCGACGATGGTCTGGTAACCGGCGTCGGCCATTTTGTCCTTGGCCGGCAGGTTGACCCACAGTTGCACCATCTCCAATGCCCCGCCTGTGCGGGCAAAGGCTTCAGAGTGGAATTCCTCATGGAGAATGCCCTTGGCCGCCGTCATCCATTGCACATCGCCCGGGCCGATTTTGCCGCCGGCGCCGGTGGAATCGCGGTGCTCGACTTCGCCGTCATAGACGATGGTCACCGTTTCAAAGCCGCGATGCGGGTGCTGGCCGACGCCGCGACGAGTTTCGGTGGGGGTGAAATCGGCCGGGCCGGCGTGGTCCAGCAACAGGAATGGGCTGATGTGTTTGCCCATGGTGTCGTAGGAAAACAGCGTGCGTACCGGAAAGCCGTCGCCGACCCAGTGGGCGCGGGGGCTGGTGTAGAGACCGATCAGTTTTTTCATGGTGTACCTCCAAAGTGCCTACACCATAAGTCCCAAAGCCGCAGAGCACTAGCCGGCGAAAGCGGCCCTGATCGTCCTATGTATAGGACAGTGCCTTGGGCGCGCGCTGACGCAACAGATGAAAGGCGACGAAGGCCGTGACGGCAAAGGCGGCCTGGATGACGATCATCGGCGTCGCGCTACCATCGCGTAGCTGGCTCAACAGCACGCCGCTGCAGGTGGCGCCGAACATCTGCGCGAAGCCCATCAGCCCGGCCGCCAGCCCGGCGCGGTGGGCGTTGGGCATCACCCCGCCCGTGACCGCGCCGGGCAATACCAGCCCGCCGCCAAGCGTGGCCAGGGCTATGGGAATATCCAGGCCCGCCACGGAGAGCCCGAACAGCGCATAAATCAGCAGTGCCAACACCCCGCCCGCGGCAACCAGCGTCACGCCCATCGTCACAATCCGCTGCGGCCCGAGGCGCAGGATATTGCGCCGGGTATAGGTGGAACCGACGATCAGCATCGACACGATCAGGCCGAAGTTGATGCCGTACTCCAGGCTGCTCAGGCCCAGCAGGTTGATAAACACCGCCGACGAACCGGCAATCACCGCAAACATGGCCCCGTAGGTACAAGCCAGGGCCACCGCGTAGGCGCGGTACGGGCGGCCCTTGAGCAAATCCAGGTACTGCCCGCCGAGGGTGCGCCAATGCGCGGCCTTGGGGTCGAGGTAATGGTTGCTCTCGCGAAAGAACAGCACCGCCAGCAGCCACACGACGCTGCCGATCATCAGGGCGAGAATGATTGGCGCGTGCCAGCCGAACAGCTTGATCAGCAAGCCGCCCGCCATCGGCGCCACCACGATGGCATAGAGCATGCCGATCATGGTCAGCGCCAGGGCCGGGCCTGCCTCGGCTTTCCATACGTCACGCACCACGGTGCGTGCCAGCACCAGCGCGGCGCACGCCCCCAGGCCTTGCAGCACGCGGGCGGCGATAAATTGATGAATGTCGGTGACCAGCAGCATCGACAGCGTCGCCAGCACATACAGCGTCAGGCCGGCGAGCAATACCGGGCGGCGGCCGATGCGGTCCGACAGTGGCCCGAACAGCAACTGCCCCAGGCCGAATGCACCGACAAACGCCGACAGCGCCATCAACGCCGAGCCTGGCGGCGCCGCCAGCGCCTGCTCGATGGCGCCCAGGCCCGGGATGATCAGTTGCGTCGAGACTTCACCCAATGCGGTGAGGGCAACCAACAAGAACAACAAGCTGCGTGAAGGTGCCGTGGGGTTTGCCATGGGGAATATCCGGGGGCTGGATTAATTTATATTTCGACCATAATATTAGCAAAAAATTATGTCCATAATTTTTTACCCATGATCACCCAGGAGTCCGTCATGCCCCCTCTCCACCTGCGCCTTTTCACGCCCCTGGCGTTGTTGATGATCCTCAGCGGCTGCAACAGCCAGGCCGACAACGCCGCCCAAGTCTCGCCGCCGCGTCCGGTGCTGGCCGTCAAGGTCGAGGCTGGCGGCACCCAGCAAAGCGCGTATACCGGCGTGGTGGCGGCCCGCACAGAAAGCAACCTGGGCTTTCGGGTCAGCGGCAAAGTGATCGAACGCAAGGTCGATCCCGGCCAGCACGTCTCCCGTGGCGACACGCTGCTGGTGCTGGATATCGGCGACTTCGAACTGGCGTTGCGCTCGGCGAAAAACCGCGTCAACGCCGCCCAGGCACAGTTGCGCCAGCGCCGTGACGACGAAAACCGCTACCAACGGCTGGCCAGCACCGGCGCGGTGTCGCGGCAGATCTTCGACCAGTCGGCGACCAACCTGCGCGTTGCCGAAGCGGAACTGGCGGCGGCGCAATCGGATGCCAGCCAGATCGAGAACCGTCGCACCTATTCGGTACTCAAGGCCGATGGCGACGGCATCATCACCGATGTGCTGGCTGATCGCGGCCAGGTGGTCGCCGAAGGGCAGATCGTGGCGCGCCTGGCCCATGACGGCGCCCGCGAAGCCATCGTCAACCTGCCGGAACAGCAACGCGCCCGGGCTGCGCAAAACGCCCTGGCCTTCCCGTTCGGTGCGCCGGACCAGGCCGTTACCGCAACGCTGCGCGAGCTGTCCGCCAGCGCCGACCCCACCACCCGCACCTACCGCGCGCGCTACGTGTTGCACGGCCCGGTCGAGCGTTTCGCCCTCGGTTCCACCATTACCGTGCGCCTGCAAGGTGACGGCCAGGCCCAGCAAACCCGCGTGCCCATTGGTGCATTGCAGGACGCGGGGCAAGGCACCGGCGTGTGGCTGATCGGTGACGACAACACGCTCAGCTTCGCCCCGGTGAAAGTCGCCAGCCTCGGCCAGGAAGAAGCCCTGCTCGACAGCGGCGTCACGCCTGGCCAAACCATCGTCGCCCTCGGCGCGCACCTGCTGCACAGCGGTGACCGGGTGCGCCTGCTGCCCGCCCAGGCGCTGGCCCTCAACCGCAAACAGGACCAATGAGCATGCGTGGAATCAACCTCTCGGAACTGGCGGTCAAGCACCGCGCCGTCACGCTGTTCCTGATCATCGCGATCATCGCCGCCGGGATCTTCGCGTTCGGCAAACTGGGGCGCGCCGAAGACCCGTCGTTCACGGTCAAGGTCATGACCATCACCGCCGCCTGGCCCGGCGCTACCGCCGAGGAAATGCAGGAACAGGTGGCCGACCGCCTGGAAAAGCGCCTGCAGGAACTCGATTACTACGACCGCGTCGAGACCATCGCCCAGCCGGGTTTCGTCTCGATGCGCATGACCTTCCTCGAATCCACGCGGCCGAGCGAGATACAGGACCTGTTCTACCAGACCCGTAAAAAACTCAGCGACGAAGCCGCGAACCTGCCCAAAGGCGTGATCGGGCCGTTTTTCAACGATGAATATTCGGATGTGTACTTTGCGCTGTACGCCCTGGAGGCCGAGCACCTGCCCCATCGCCAGCAAGTGCAAATGGCCGAAACGCTGCGCCAGGGCCTGCTCAACCTGCCGGGGGTGAAGAAGGTCAATATACTCGGCGAACAGGCCCAGCGTGTATTCGTCGAATTTTCCTATGAGCGCCTGGCGACCCTGGGCATCAAGCCCGAACAGATCTTCGCCGCCCTCGCCGCGCAAAATGCCGTGGCGCCTTCGGGCTTCGTCGAAACCGCCGGCGCCCGCGCCTATATCCGTATCGATGGCGCCTTCGACAGCCTGGCGCTGATCGAGAACGTGCCCTTGCAAGTCAATGGCCGCGTGCTGCGCATCGCTGATGTGGCGACGGTGCGGCGTGGCTATGAAGACCCGCCCAGCTACCGCATCCGTCATCAGGGCGACCCGGCGCTGATGCTCGGGGTGATCATGGAGAAGCACTGGAACGGCCTGGAGCTGGACAAGCGCCTGCAAGCCCAGGAAGCCCGGATCCAGGCCGACCTGCCCCTGGGCGTGAATTTCGCCAAGGTGTCCGACCAGGCAAAAAACATCAGCCTGGCGGTGAACGAGTTCATGCTCAAGTTCTTCGTCGCCCTGGCCGTGGTGATGCTGATCAGCCTGCTGGCCCTGGGCTTTCGTGTGGGGCTGGTGGTGGCGGCGGCGGTGCCGCTGACGTTGTCGATCGTGTTCGTGATCATGCTCGTCACCGGGCGTGAATTCGACCGCGTCACCCTCGGCGCCCTGATCATTTCCCTGGGCCTGCTGGTGGACGACGCGATCATCGCCATCGAGATGATGGTGGTCAAACTCGAGGAAGGCTTCGACCGCATCCATGCGGCCACCTACGCCTGGAGCTCCACGGCGGCGCCCATGCTGACCGGCACGCTGGTGACGATCATCGGCTTCCTGCCCGTGGGGTTCGCGCGCTCCGGGGCCGGCGAATACGCCGGGAACATCTTCTGGATCGTGGGCTTTGCCCTGATTTCCTCCTGGTTGGTGGCGGTGGTGTTCACGCCGTACCTGGGCGTGAAGCTGTTGCCGCAGATCAAGCCGGTGCGCGGCGGGCACGATGCGATTTACGCCGGGCGCTATTACCAGAAACTGCGCAGCCTGGTGGAGATCTGCGTGCGCGGGCGCTGGCTGGTGACCGGGATGGTGGTGGCGGCGTTTGTGCTGTGCGGCCTGGGCATGGCAGTGGTGAAGAAACAGTTCTTCCCCGACTCCGATCGCTCGGAGCTGATCCTGGAGGTGTACATGCCCCCCGGCAGTGCCTTCAAAAGCACCGAAGCGGTGGCGGCGCAGGTCGAGAAAGCGTTGCTGCAGGAACCGCAGACGAGCATGGTCGATACCTATGTGGGCGGCGGCGCTCCGCGCTTTTTCCTGTCGTTGAACCCTGAGATGCCGGACCCGGCGTTCGCCAAGTTGATCGTGCAAACCCCGGACTCCCACGCCCGCGATGCGTTGAAAGTGCGCATGCGCGAACGCATCGCCGCCGGTGAGTTTCCAGCGGCGCGGGTGCGCGTCACGCAATTGGTGTTCGGCCCGCCGGTGCCGTTCCCGGTGGTGTTCCGCGTGTCCGGGCCGGACCTGGACGTGCTGCGCGGGCTCTCCGAGCACGTGCGTCAAGTGGTGGCCGACAACAGGCTGACCCGCGACGCCTTCCTCGAGTGGGGCGAGCGCGCCAGCGGTTATCGCCTGGTGCTGGACCAGGATCGCCTGCGCCTGCTCGGCTTCACGCCCGATGAGGTCAAGTCCCAGCTCAATGCCCTGCTCAGCGGCAATCCGATCACCGAAGTGCGTGAAGGCAACCGCACGGTGTCGGTGGTGGCCCGCGCCCAGGGCAGTCAGCGCGAAGACCTGGGCAACCTCAACAACATGACCCTGACCAACAGCGCCGGCACCTCGGTGCCGCTGGCGCAGGTGGGGCATTTCCAGGCGGTGATGGAAGAACCGATCCTCAAGCGCCGCAACCGCGCGACCACGGTGGAAGTGCGCGCCGACATCATCGACGGCGTACAACCGCCCGATGTGGAAATGGCCGTGTACAAGGACCTGCAGCCGCTGATCGCCAAGTTGCCTGCCGGTTACCACATCGATATCGGCGGCCCGGTGGAAGAAAGCGCCAAGGCCAACGTCGCCCTGGCGGCGCTGTTCCCGATCATGATCCTGCTGACGCTCACGGTGATCATGTTCCAGGTGCGCTCCTTCGGCGTGATGTTCATGGTCTTCGCCACCGCGCCGCTGGGCCTGATTGGCGCGGTACCGACCTTGCTGCTGTTCAACCAGCCGTTCGGGTTCAACGCGATTCTCGGGCTGATCGGCATCGGCGGGATTCTGATGCGCAACACACTGATCTTCACCGACCAGATCCGCCAGAACCAGGACCACGGCATGCCCATACGCGAAGCCATTGTCGAAGCCACCGTGCGTCGCGCGCGACCAGTGATCCTCACTGCCCTGGCGGCGGCGCTGGCGTTTATTCCGCTGACGTTGTCGGTGTTCTGGTCGTCCCTGGCCTATGTGCTGATCGGCGGAGTGCTGGTGGGCACCGTGTTGACGCTGTTGTTTTTGCCGGCGCTGTGCAGCCTGGTGCTGCGCGACAGGCTTGTTGAAACTTCCCACGCAACTGCCGGATAAGCTCTACTCCCCTGCCCCGCAAACCGCTGCAAAGTCCCTCGCCTGATTATTCAGTGCGAGGGAGTGCAGATGGTTTTTTTCGTTAGGGCCCCGGTTACCGGGGCGGTCTTTTGATTCCGGTGCTTGCCAGCTTCGTCCTGGCCCCCATGGACCCCAAAGCGCCGGATGTTGAAAACGTGCTTGGGGATTTGCGCAATTGCCTGAACACCTTCGACGCGTGGGCCGACAGCTTTTTCAGTGGCTCGGCACTGGAAGTCGAGCAGGTGTTCAAGGTCGGTGACGACGTCGCACTGGTCGCGCCGATCTCTTCCGACACGCCCAGTCGCACCGTCGCTCAATGCAAGGCCCAGGGTGGGCTGACCCTGGTGCATCTGTTCGAGAGCACCCGCTTCGTCCCTATCGGCAACACGCCGGTCACGCTGCAAGCCATTGCACCGGACGGCACGCCCATTGGCGCGCCGCTGCACCGCACCATCGGCCCCAGCGGCTGGCTTGAAGTCCCTGAGTGCACCCGCGATCAGCAGTACCGAGTCACTTTCTACCCCAATGTTTCCAAAGATCACGTCAAGGCGCTGTATACGTCCTACCAGTCGGTCATCGCCGGGCTGGAAGCGGATCTGCGCAAGCAGTGGCGCGAGCGCTTCGAGCCTCAATGGGCCGATTTTGCCAAAGCCCCGCCCTTCAAGCGCAGCGCGAAACAGGGTGCGGCCTTTGCAAGCGGGATTGGCAAGGCGTTTTACAACCTGTGGGACAACATCACCGAGCTGTACGACCTGTTGGCGAATCTCAAGTCCAACAGCGAAAAGTTGCTGCAGTACCTTTCCCAGGCCGAACTGGACCAGTTACTCAAACTGGGTAAAGACACGCTCGCCCAAGGCTTTCTGGTGCTCAGTGACGAGCCGCTGCTGTTTATCTATTTGTCAGCAATGGTGGCCTGGATACGCCTGCTGCCGCCGCCCGAGATGTACGAACTGCTGGGTGAGATCACTGGCGAAGTCTTGATCAACCTGCTGCTGATATGGGCCACGCGGGGGATGGGGGTGCAGCTTCGGCTGGGGGCTCAGGTGTTGAGTTCTATCAAGTCCGGGCGGGCGCGGGCGTTGTTGGAGTTGCTAGCCAGGCAGGTGCCGGGGCCTGGGCTGGAAACTCACGTGCAGGCGGCCAAGCCTCTGTTGCTGAACAGTGCGGCGACGCCG
>NZ_CVTU01000017.1:0-1671 GCF_900004965.1 Pseudomonas sp. 44 R 15 | reverse complement strand
GCGTCGGTGCAGGGGCTGGCGCGCTGAACAGGCTGCGGCGGTTACTGCGTGAAATACTGTGCACTTTCTCGCACAGCATCTGCTTGACCTTCTCGGGGTTGCGCGAGATGTCTTCGAAATTCTTGGGCAGGAAATCCACCGCGCCGGCATCCAGCGCATCCAGGGTCACCCGGGCGCCTTCGTGGGTCAGCGAGGAGAACATCAACACCGGTGTCGGGCAACGTTGCATGATATGACGCACGGCCGTGATGCCATCCATCATCGGCATTTCGTAGTCCATGGTGATCACGTCCGGCTTCAACGCAATGGCTTGTTCGATCGCCTCTTTGCCGTTGGTGGCCGTGCCGACTACCTGGATCGTTGGATCGGCGGAAAGAATCTCCGAGACGCGGCGGCGGAAGAAACCCGAATCGTCCACCACCAGGACCTTGACTGCCATAAACACTCCGTTAGACGGGGCGGGCACTCGCGCGCCCTGCCCCGCCAGAATCAAATACGCCGTGCGGCGTAACGCTTGAGCATGCTCGGAACATCGAGAATCAGCGCGATGCGACCGTCACCGGTGATGGTGGCACCCGACATGCCCGGGGTGCCCTGCAGCATCTTGCCCAAAGGCTTGATCACCACTTCTTCCTGGCCCACCAGTTGATCGACCACAAAGCCGATGCGCTGGGTGCCCACCGACAGAATCACCACATGGCCCTCGCGCTGCTCTTCATGCTTGGCCGACGCCACCAGCCAGCGCTTGAGGTAGAACAGCGGCAAGGCCTTGTCGCGCACGATCACCACTTCCTGGCCGTCCACCACGTTGGTGCGCGACAGGTCGAGGTGGAAGATCTCGTTGACGTTGACCAGCGGGAAGGCAAACGCCTGGTTGCCCAGCATCACCATCAGGGTCGGCATGATCGCCAGGGTCAACGGCACCTTGATGACGATCTTGGAGCCCTGGCCCTTGGTGGAGTAGATATTGATCGAGCCGTTGAGCTGGCTGATCTTGGTCTTCACCACGTCCATGCCGACGCCACGCCCGGACACGTCGGAAATCTCGGTCTTGGTCGAGAAACCCGGCGCGAAGATCAGGTTGTAGCACTCGGTGTCGGTCAGGCGGTCGGCGGCGTCCTTGTCCATCACGCCGCGCTTGACGGCGATATTGCGCAAGATGGTCGGGTCCATGCCTTTGCCGTCATCGGTAATCGACAGCAGGATGTGGTCGCCCTCCTGCTCCGCCGCCAGGATCACCTTGCCGTTGCGTGACTTGCCCGAGGCTTCGCGTTCTTCCGGGGTTTCCACGCCGTGGTCGACGGCGTTGCGCACCAAGTGGACCAGCGGGTCGGCCAGGGCCTCGACAAGGTTTTTGTCGAGGTCGGTTTCTTCGCCCACCAGTTCCAGGGTGATTTCTTTCTTGAGCTGGCGCGCCAGGTCGCGAACCAGGCGCGGGAAGCGGCCGAAGACTTTCTTGATCGGCTGCATCCGCGTTTTCATCACGGCGGTCTGCAGATCGGCGGTGACCACGTCGAGGTTCGACACGGCCTTCTGCATGGCTTCGTCGCCACTGTTCAGACCCAGGCGCACCAGGCGGTTACGCACCAGTACCAGTTCGCCGACCATGTTCATGATGTCGTCCAGGCGCGCGGTGTCCACGCGCACGGTGGTTTCGGCTTCACTGGCAGG
>NZ_CVTU01000028.1:0-13474 GCF_900004965.1 Pseudomonas sp. 44 R 15 | reverse complement strand
TGAGGTGGTCAACTTTTTCCGGACACCTCAATCGGTGTTTTCAGGCTGTTTGCCGCTCGTACTGATTGGGCGGCAAATAGTCTAACGATGAATGCATTCGTCGTTCATTGTAGAACCGCACAATGTAATCCGTGACGTCCCTGATTGCTTCATCATGATTGGCATAGTCCTTCCTCCAAACACGCTCCATCTTCAGGTTCAAGAAGAAACGTTCCATGACTGCGTTGTCCCAGCAGTTGCCCTTGCGGCTCATGCTGCAGCGCAAGCCATGTCGTGTCAGCATGGCTTGGTAAGTAGCGCCTGCATACTGGCTGCCCCGATCTGAGTGCGCGATCAGACCCGGTTTAGGCTGCCTCTGTGTGATGGCTAGTTGCATAGCACTGCACACCAACTCTGCGCGCATATGCGGAGCCATGGACCAGCCTACGATCTTGCGTGAATACAAATCCATGACAGCCGCCAAGTACAGCCAGCCGCTTCGAGTGCGAATATAAGTGATGTCAGCAACCCATGATTGGTTGATCTGCTCGGGGTTAAACTGGCGGTTGAGCAGGTTCTCAGCTACCGGGAAATTATGATTACTGTTGGTGGTATGAACGAACTTGCGCTTCCAGATCGGGCGTAAATCCTGTTGTTTCATCAGCCGACGGACCTTGTGCCGCCCAATGGATACGCCATCGCTACGCAGTGCTTTCATCACCCGACGACTGCCATAACAGTGCTCATTGGTCATGAACGTAGCTTTGACCTGAGCTGCAACCGGACAGACAGCTTTTGGCTTAAAAGACCGCTGACGAGCTTCATAGAACCCCGAACGGCTGATCCGCAAAACCCGGCAGATACGTATTACCGGGTAGGCCTTGCATTGCATTTGGTGAACCAATTGGTGGATCACTTCAATTCGCGGGCAAAGAAGGCCGTAGCTTTTTTTAATATATCGTTGTCAGTCTTCAGCTCGCGGATCTGCTGCTCAAGCTGACGAATACGCTGTTGCTCGCTGGTTAACGGTTTACCAATCCCTGTACCACCTAACTGCTCGGCTTGGTACTGCTGGACCCAGCGGCGCACGGCAGTGTCACTCAAGTCTAAATCGGTACAAACGGAGTTCACGCTCAGGCCTTGGTCAACAATCATCTTGCAGACTCTTAGCTTGAAAGCGGCGTCGAATTTTCTGTACTTCTTGGTCATGGAATACTCCTCAATAGGTGTAGTTTCACCTATTGAGGTGTCCGGGACTATTAGACCAGCTCAGTCAGCTTATCTGTAGCTGACCCACCGCCATCGGGGGCAAGCCCCCTCCCACATTTTTTACCGCATTTCAAAGTTGGTTGAGCGGGATCTTGAGATAGGTGACGCCATTTTCTTCCGCCGGCGGCATATGCCCCGCCCGCACATTCACCTGGATCGCCGGCAACAACAGCGTCGGCATCCCCAGCCCGGCATCCCGGGTGGTGCGCATCGCGACAAACGCCGCCTCATCCACGCCGTCATGCACATGGATATTCTCCGCGCGCTGTTCAGCCACCGTGGTCTGGCACCTGGCATCGCGGCCCTCGGGTGGATAGTCATGGCACACGTACAGCCGGGTTTCAGGTGGGAACGCCAGCAGCTTGCGCATCGACGCGTACAACTGCCGCGCATCACCGCCGGGGAAGTCGCAGCGGGCGGTGCCGACGTCGGGCATGAACAGGGTGTCGCCCACCAGGATCAAGCGGCCATCGATCAGGTAGGCCATGTCCGCCGGGGTATGCCCGGGTACATGCAGCGCCTGGGCCTGCAAGCCGCCGATATGAAAGATTTCATCCGGCGCAAACAGGTGATCGAACTGCGAGCCATCGACACGGAACGCCGGCTCCAGGTTGAACAGGTGCTTGAACACACCCTGCACCTTGCTGATGGACTGGCCGATTGCAATCTTGCCGCCCAGGGTGCGGCGCAGGTACGGCGCGGCGGACAGGTGATCGGCGTGGGCGTGGGTTTCCAGCAGCCACTGCACCTGCAGGCCATGCGCGCGCACGAAGGCAATCACCTTGTCGGCCTGTGCGGTATGGGTGCGCCCGGACGCGGGGTCGTAGTTGAGCACTGAATCGACGATGGCGCAGGGGCCGCCGTCGGCTTCATAGACGACGTAGGTGTAGGTCGACGATGCCTCGTCCAGAAAGGCTTGAATCAACGCTGGCATGGCGGCTATCCCCGGTGAAGAAAAAAGTGGTTACAATCAGTTTACGTTTAAACATAATGTTTTGAGCTTAAGTGAGATAAAGGAGCCGAGGCAAATGGAATCTACGTTGAGTGAGGGCGAAGTCGCCCAATTGCGTGCATCGGCGTCCAAGGCCTGTTCCTTGCTCAAGGCGTTGGCCAATGAGGACCGCTTGTTGATCCTCTGCCAGTTGACCCTGGGCGAACGCAACGTCGGCGAGCTGGAAGCCCAGACGGGCGTGCGCCAGCCCACGCTGTCCCAACAGTTGGGCATTTTGCGGGACGAAGGGTTGGTCGCCACCCGTCGGGAAGGTAAATACATCTTCTACGGGCTGGCCAGCCACGAAGTGATTCAAGTGATGAAGACCCTGTCCGGCCTGTACTGCGGCGCGGTGATAAAAAGCTGGGCGTGACGCCATCCGGCAGCGACCCTTGTGTGCATTGACTCAAAAAGGCAGTAGACAATGACCGAACAACACTGGGGACCCACCATCAGTGGCGATATCGTCGTCATCGGCGGCGGCTCGGCAGGCATCGGCCTGCTGGCCAGCCTGCTCAAGCGCGACCCGCAACTGAACATCATCCTGATCGAACCCAACGACTTCCATTGCTATCAGCCCGCCTGGACCCTGGTGGGCGGCGGCGCCTACGACCTGCAAAAGACCCGGCGCCCGCTGGCCGACGTGCTGCCCAACGGGGTCACCTGGATCCAGGCCGCCGCCAGCGAGTTATTGCCTGACGAGCAGACCCTGGTGCTCGACAGCGGCCAGCGCGTCACCTGGAACAACCTGATCGTCTGCCCCGGCCTGCGCCTGGCGTGGGAAAAGATTGAGGGCTTGCAGGATACCCTCGGTCGCCACGGCGTCACCTCCAACTACAGCTACGAACACGCGGCCTACACCTGGCAACTGGTGCAGCAGCTCAAGGGTGGCAAGGCGCTCTTCACCCAGCCGGCCATGCCGATCAAATGCGCCGGTGCGCCGCAGAAAGCCATGTACCTGTCCTGCGACCACTGGCTTAGGCAGGGCAGCCTGAAAAACATCGACGTCGAATTCAACCTGGCCGGTGCCGCGCTGTTCGGCGTGGCGACCTTTGTGCCGCCGTTGATGAAGTACGTCGAGAAATACAACGCACGGCTGGCGTTCAATGCCAACCTGATAAAAGTCGACGGCCCCGGGCGCATAGCCTGGTTCGAGGTCAAAGACGCCGAAGGCAACGTGCACGTCGAAGCGAAAGCCTTCGACATGTTGCACGTCGTGCCGCCGCAAGTCGCTCCGGATTTTATCCGCCAAAGCCCGCTGGCCGATGCCGCAGGCTGGTGCGAAGTAAACCCCCACAGCCTGCAACACCTGCGCTATGCGCACATCTTTGGCTTGGGCGACGTGTGCGGCACCGCCAACGCCAAGACCGCCGCAGCGGTGCGCAAACAGATCGTGGTGGTGGCCGAAAACCTGCTGGCCCTGCGCAAACAGGCGCCGCTGCCGCTCAAGTACGACGGCTACGGCTCCTGCCCGTTGACGGTGGAGAAGGGCAAGGTGGTGCTGGCCGAGTTCGGCTACGGCGGCAAGCTGCTGCCGACCTTTCCCCTCGATCCCACCCGCGCGCGTCGCTCGATGTGGTTCCTCAAGGCCACGTTGCTGCCGTGGTTCTACTGGAACGGCATGCTCAAGGGCCGCGAGTGGCTGACCCGCCTGAGCAAGGTGGACTGAATGCTGCTGGCCAGTGTGTTGGGTGTATTGATGGGCCTGGTCATGGGCCTGACCGGAGCGGGCGGCGGTATTCTCGGGGTGCCGGCGCTGGTGTTGGGACTGGGGTTGACGATGACCCAGGCCGCGCCGGTGTCCTTGCTTGCAGTAGGCGCGGCGGCGGCGGTGGGGGCGATTGACGGCCTGCGCCATGGCCTGGTGCGTTATCGCGCCGCGTTATTGATCGCCTTGCTGGGCGCGCTGTTTTCACCGCTCGGTGTGTTCGTCGCTCATCAACTGTCGGAGCCGGTGCTGATGGGCTTGTTCAGCGCCCTGATGGTGCTGGTGGCCTGGCGCATGGTGCGGCGCGAAAAGGTTGCAGCCGGCCCGAGTGACCATGGCGCGGCGTCCTGGGGCCAGAAGAACTGCATGCTCAACCAGCAGACCGGACGCCTGGCCTGGACCGCCAAATGCACTGCCACCCTGGCGGCACTGGGCGCGGTGACCGGCGCGGTCTCGGGTTTGCTCGGCGTGGGCGGCGGTTTTCTGATCGTACCGGCGTTCAAGCAACTCACCGATGTGCAGATGCGCGGGATCGTCGCGACCTCGTTGATGGTGGTCAGCCTGCTGTCGTTGATCGGTGTGGTGGGGGCCTTTCATGCGGGGGTGAACATCGAGCCGGTGGGCTGGGGGTTTATCGTGGCGAGTATTGCCGGCATGTTGGCCGGACGTCGCTTGTGCTCAGTGATTCCTGCGCGTGCGTTGCAAGTGGGGTTTGCCGGCTTGTGTGTACTGGTGGCGGCTGGAATGCTGATGAACGCTTTGCTCCGGACCTGATGATCGTTCCCACGCGGAGCGTGGGAACGATCAAAAAGGAACGATCGACTGAACAGTGTTGACCGTGCACGCTTGATAGATGGCGAGATGAACGTACCTCAGGTTACTGTTCTCCAAGTAATCGGTTCATCAAGGTCACCGAATGGATAAATACACCCCCCACACCTGGCAGCCCCACGAGCGGCCGAGCCTGCCCGGTTCGCCTTCGACGCCGCTGCACCCCACCCACAAACGCTGGCTGTTTGCGCTGGTGGGTGTGTTGGTGGCAATCACGGGTGGCCTGGGCAACGCGCTGGTTATCGCCAACCTGCAATACCTGCAAGGCGCCCTGGGCGCGACCACGGCGGAGATGGCCTGGCTGCCCGCCGCCTATGTGATGACCAACGTGTGCATGAACCTGCTGCTGGTGAAGTTTCGCCAGCAGTTCGGCCTGCGGGCGTTTACCGAAGTGTTCCTGGTGTTGTATGCGCTGGTGACCTTCGGCCACTTGTTCGTCAACGACCTCAACTCGGCCATCGCCGTGCGGGGGGCCCACGGCATGGTGGGGGCGGCGCTGAGTTCGTTGGGCTTGTACTATATGATCCAGGCGTTCCCGGCCAAGTGGCGCCTCAAAGCCCTGGTGCTGGGGTTGGGCACCGCGCAGCTGGCCTTGCCGCTGGCGCGGCTGTTCTCCGAAGATTTGCTGCAAATCGCCGAATGGCGTGGCTTGTACCTGTTCGAGCTGGGCCTGGCGCTGATCTGCCTGGGTTGTGTGTTTTTGCTCAAATTGCCGCCCGGCGACCGGTTCAAGACCTTCGAAAAACTCGACTTCCTCACCTTTGCGATCCTGGCCACCGGCGTCGCCTTGCTCTGCGCGGTGTTGTCCCTGGGGCGCATCGACTGGTGGCTGGAAGCGCCCTGGATCGGCATCGCCTCGGCCTGTTCGCTGGTGCTGATCATGGCCGGGTTGGCCATCGAGCATAACCGCGCCAACCCGCTGCTGATGACGCGCTGGCTGGGCAGCGGCACCATGATTCGCCTGGCCTTGGCGGTGATCCTGATTCGGATGGTGCTGTCGGAACAATCCACGGGCGCGGTGGGCTTCATGCAGATGCTGAACATGAGTTACCAGCAGATGCACACGCTGTATGTAGTGATGCTGGCCGGGGCGATTGCCGGGCTGGTGGTCAGCGCCTTGACGATCAACCCGGCGCATCTGTTGATGCCGCTGATCATTTCCCTGGCGCTGATGGCGACGGGGTCGGTGATGGACAGTTTTTCCAGCAACCTGACGCGGCCGCAGAACCTGTATATCAGCCAGTTCCTGCTAGGCTTCGGCGGGACCTTCTTTCTCGGGCCGACCATGGTGCTGGGCACCAAGAATGTATTGACCAACCCGCGCAACCTGGTGAGTTTTTCGGTGATGTTCGGGATTTGCCAGAACCTCGGCGGGCTGATCGGCGCGGCATTGCTCGGCACCTTCCAGATCGTGCGCGAGAAGTACCATTCGAGCATGATCGTCGAGCACCTGACCTTGCTCGACCCCCGTGTGGCGGCGCGGGTGCAGAGTGGTGGCTCGGCCTATGGCGGCATCATCGCCGACCCGGAGCTGCGCAACCTCATGGGCATTCGCAGCCTGGCCACGGCGGCCACCCGTGAGGCGAACGTCATGGCGTACAACGATGTCTTCATGTTGATTGCGATTATCGCGATCCTGACCATGATCTGGATCTTTATCCGCAGCCTGTGGCTGATGAGCACCACCAAAGCAGCAACCCCTCCTGTTCAACCTGTCGGCGCCTCTTCATGACCGAACCCACGACCACGACCACCAACGCTATCGCTTCCACGCCCGAGGGCACCACGCCACCGGGCGCCGCCGTGACCGAGCCGCGTTCATTGCGGGTGCGCATCCTTTCGTCCCTGGGCTTTGCCGCCGTTGCCATTGTCGGCGTGCTGATCGTGCTGTACGCGTGGCAACTGCCGCCGTTCAGCAGCGCCGTGGAAACCACCGAAAACGCCCTGGTGCGTGGGCAGGTGACGATCATCGGCCCGCAGCTCAGCGGCTACGTTTTCGAAGTGCCGGTGCAGGATTTCCAGTATGTGAAAGCCGGTGACCTGCTGGTGCGCCTCGATGATCGCATCTACAAGCAGCGCCTGGACCAGGCCCTGGCGCAATTGGCGGTGCAGAAGGCTTCGCTGGCCAATGTGGTGCAGCAACGCAACAGCGCCGAAGCGACCATCAAGCTGCGTCAGGCTGCGCTGGTCGACAGCCAGGCCCAGGCGCGCAAAAGCACCGCCGACCTGCGCCGCAATGAAGAATTGATCAGCGACGGCTCGGTGTCCAAGCGTGAGCTGGACGTGACCCGCGCCGCCAATGCCCAGACGGTCGCTGCCGTGGCCCAGGCCCAGGCCAGCCTGGAAATCGCGCGACAGGACCTGCAAACGGTGATCGTCAATCGCGGCTCCCTGGAGGCGGCGGTGGCCAGCGCGGAGGCGGCGGTGGAATTGGCGCGGATCGACCTGTCCAACACCCGCATCACCGCGCCCCGGGATGGTCAGTTGGGGCAGATTGGCGTGCGCCTCGGGGCCTACGTCAACTCCGGCGCGCAGTTGATGGCACTGGTGCCCAAGCAGTTGTGGGTGATTGCCAATATGAAAGAAACCCAGATGGACAATGTGCAGGTCGGCCAGCCGGTGACGTTTACCGTGGATGCGCTGAACCACCGCAGGTTTCACGGCACGGTGCAGCATATTTCCCCGGCGACCGGCTCGGAGTTCAGCCTGTTGCAGGCGGACAACGCCACCGGCAACTTCGTCAAGATCGCCCAGCGCGTGCCGGTGCGGATCACCGTGGACCCGGACCAGGCCGAGAGTGAACGGTTGCGGCCGGGGTTGTCGGTGGTGGTAAGTATCGACACGGCAGGGCGCCTGAAAAACAGTCCGCCCTGACCCTGGCACAACGGGGAGCAAAATGTGGGAGGGGGCTTGCCCCCGATGGCGGTGTGTCAGTCAAAGATGCTCAGACTGACACACTGCAAGCCCACAACCCGCGCTCGTCGCCAATTTCGACGTCAATGACCTTGCGCATGTGCGCCTGGTCAACTTTGATTTCCAGCGCGTGCGCGGCGCTGCTGCCGCTAGAGGATGAAGCGCGGTTCGGGCAGCCCCTGGACGCCTGGGTTGAGGGCGAACACGCCGCCGGACAGTGACTGCTCACTCGGGTCGTCACGGATCGAGGTGACGTACAGGGTGTCCAGGCGACTGCCGCCAAAGGCGCACATGGTGGGTTTTTTCACCGGTACGTGGTGGGACTGGTCGAGGCGACCGTCCGGGGTGAAGCGGTGCACCAAACCGGCGTCGTTGGCGCAGATCCAGTAGCAGCCGTCCGCGTCTACCGCCGCACCGTCGGGCCGACCGAGGTGTCGATGCATGTCCACAAACACGCGGCGGTTGGACGGCGTGCCGGTATCAATGTCGTAGTCGAAGGCCCAGATTTGTTGCACCAACGGGTGTGAATCCGAGGCGTACATCGTACGGCCGTCGGGGCTGAAGGCCAGGCCGTTCAAGGTGATGAAACCGTCCAGTTGGGCATGGGGCGCCGAGCCGGCTGCGTAGCGATACAAGATGCCTTCGGCGGCGTTCAGGCCCATGTTCAGCACCATGCTGCCGGCCCAGAAACGGCCCTGGCGGTCGCAACGCCCGTCGTTGAGGCGCATGTCCGGGCGTGGATGCGTGACACTTGCCAGGGGCTTAGTGTCGAGACTGCCATCGCTGTGCGGGGTCAGTTGGAAAAACCCGGACTCCATGCCGGCGACCCAATTGCCTTTGTCAGTGCGAGCAATACAGGCGAGCATCTGCGCGGCTTGCCACGTTGCGACCTGGCCCGTGGCGGCGTTCCAGCGCTGCAGCCGACCGTTGGGGATATCCACCCAGTACAGGGCATTTTCCTCGGGCACCCACACCGGGCATTCGCCGACGGCGTTGCGGGCGTCGACAATCAATTCTGCACTCATCGCCACTCATTCCCTTGGGTTACGTGAACTCAGTCACCGAACGGGCCTGCCGCGCAGAACGCGCCGCCCTGATAGATTCTGGCCGGGTCATCGTCCGCCACCGGCGGCTGGGCCTCGACCTGGGCGCGGAACACTTCGGAGCTGTCCTTGGGGGCAAAGCCCAGGTGCGCGGCATAGCGGTTGTCCCACCAGGTGTCGAGGTTGTCCGACATGCCGTAGACCACGGTGTGCCCCACGTCTGGGGTGTACAGCGCGCGCTCGAGCAGTTGGGTCAGGTCGTCGAAGCTCAGCCACGTGTGCATCATCCGGCGGTTCTGTGGTTGCGGGAACGACGAGCCGATACGGATGCTCACGGTCTGGATGCCGTAGCGATCGAAGTAGAAACTCGCCATGTCTTCGCCATAGGACTTGGACAGGCCGTAGTAGCTGTCCGGACGGCGCGGTGAATGGGCATCGAGTTGTTCGCCCTGCTTGTAGAAGCCGATCACGTGATTGGAGCTGGCGAAGATCACACGCTTGACCCCATGACGGCGCGCGGCTTCGTAGATGTGGAAGACGCCAC
Organism: Pseudomonas sp. 44 R 15; assembly: GCF_900004965.1. NCBI lineage: Bacteria > Pseudomonadati > Pseudomonadota > Gammaproteobacteria > Pseudomonadales > Pseudomonadaceae > Pseudomonas > Pseudomonas sp. 44 R 15. The sequence continues at coordinate 4,196 of NZ_CVTU01000028.1, read as the reverse complement.
TGATATTGGCACCGAGCACTTCTTCAAAGGGACGCTCCACCGACACGCCGCCAAAGTGCAGGATCGCATCGACGCCTTCCACCAGATGGTGCACGGCGTGTTTGTCGGAAAGATCGCAGGGTTGCACTTCTTCATGGGCGGCGGCGGGGGCCATGTCGGCGATGTCTGACAAGCGCAGCACAGTGGCGTAGGGACGCATGCGTTCACGCAGGACTTTACCCAGGCCGCCGGCGGCGCCGGTAAGCAGGATGCGGTTGAAAGGAGTAGGCGTGGTGGTGGTCATGGGCATTCCGATTTTTGTTGTAGGTTGTCGTATGACTATGCGGAAATAGTGTGAGGGATTCCCTGTGTTGTCAACGCCCATCCAGCCAGTGAGACCAAATGTGGGAGGGACTGCCTGCAAATACATCGTTCACTGGCCACCGCTGGCTTTTGTAGGAGCGAGCTTGCTCGCGAAAAGCTCACAGGCACCGCGCTCATTCAGGAAGCACGCGTTATCGTTGATATTTTTCGCGAGCAAGAGCTAGGCGCCCCCCTCGCTCCTACAGAGGGCGGTGTACGCCTCCCACATTTGAATGGAGTACGACTTGAGAATTGCTGGTTCAGCCGGCAATGACCATTGGCGGCAGCGTGCCCAACAGCGATACAACGGCTACTGCTGCAACACCTAGTGTCCATTCCGTCATCACACTGGCCTTCAAGCTGCTCACGCGCTGTTCGCACTGTTCCAGGCGCAACCGATTGAGCAAGGCCAGCGCCAACATGCCCCCTACCAACAGCACTTTGATCAGCAGGATCAAGGCAAAGCCTTCGAACAGCGGGGTAGGCCACCATTGGCCGGTGAGCACGCGTACATTGATCAGACCGGTCACCAGCAGGCCTGCCACCAAGGCGTAGCCCACGCCGCTGAAGCGCCGCAGGATTGGCTGCAGCGCAAGCGGCGGTGTCTGGCGCAGGATCAATACCAGCAACAGCAGCCCACCCAGCCAGGCGCCGACGCTTGCCAAGTGCACCACCTGATTGAGGATCAGCAGTTGCCCGCTGAGCCCATCGAGCATGGCGCCGTGGCCCACTGGTGCCAGGGTCACCAGCATCAGCGCTGTCAGCGGCAGGCGCAGCGCCGGCCAGGGCTTGATCAGCACGATCACCAGCAGCAGGTTCAGCAGCAGGTGCCAGGTCCACACCTGGCCGAAGAAGGTCTTGCCCAACACCAGCTGGACGGTCGCCGGTTGCAGCGCCGCGTCCCAACCGCCGGCCATGCTGGCGGTGATCAACAACAGCCACGCGATCCCGGAACCTAGCCCCACACAGGCCAGGCCACGGGTGATGCGCAACAGTTGCCGGTCGAGTGCCGGTAGCGCAGCCGTCCCGAGCAGCAGAGGCCTGAACACACAGGCCCCGAACATCAGCAGCGCGACGATGAAATGCAGGAAGCGGCACAGCACCAGCAGGGTTGCCATGAATTATTGGCCGACCTTGAAGCTGTAAGTGCCTTCGCTTTTGTGGGTGTCGACGGACACCGCATGCCATTCGACTTTGTAAGTGCCGGCCGCCAACGGAGCGGCAGGGGTGACCACCAGGGTTTTCTTGTCGGTGTCCGGGGTTTCCAGGCCCTTGATCGCGATTTCCGTGCCGTCCTTGCTCAGGGACACCTTGGTGAAGGTCGCTTCGACGCCTTCGCTGAATGTCAGGCGCAGCTCTTTCGGCGCGGTCACGCTGCTGTCTTTGGCTGGCGTGGCGCTTTCAAGGTGCGCATGGGCAAATGCCGCGGACGCGCCCAGCAAGGAAGCGAGCAGGGCGACGGTTGTCAGGGACTTCTTGATCAACATTGTTCAATACCAATCAGAGGATAGAAGGCGCCAGTGTACGAAGTTTCGGTTCGGCGTGTCGCCCCGATCTAGAGCCGATGGTAGTCTCTAGGTCGTGTTGTTGTCAGGGAGCCCTTATGGGCAATCACAAGATCGGCATTCGACGGGTCAACGTCGAGAAAATCCTGCTGGCGGCGGAGAAGGTCTTCGCTGAAAAAGGCTATGGCAGCACCGCCATGGCCGACATCGCCAAAGAGGCGCAACTGCCGCGCTCGAATCTGCATTACTACTTCACCACCAAGAGCGAGCTGTACAGCGCGGTGCTGTTCGACCTGCTGGAGGTTTGGAAACAGGACGCCCTGAGTTTCGAAACCTTCGATGACCCGCGCGTGGTGCTCAGCAGCTACATTCGCGCCAAGATGCAGCGCTCGCGCACGCGGCCCTATGGCTCGAAAGTCTGGGCCAATGAAATCATCCACGGCGCGCCGACCCTCGGTGAGGCGCTGGATGAAAGCCTGTACGACTGGGCCAAGATGAAGGAAGCGAAAATCCGCCAGTGGGTGCAGGACAAACGCATCCTTCCGCTGGAACCGTCGAGCCTGCTGTATATGATCTGGGCGTCGACCCAGCACTATGCCGACTTCGATCACCAGGTGAATATCCTGAATGATCACCAGCCGTTGTCGGATATGCAGTTTGAGCGGGCGATTCAGACGGTGACCGGGGTGATATTGCGCGGGATTGGGTTGCAGCCTTGAGTTTTGTAGTGGGGCTGAAGGCCTCATCGGGGCATAGGTATCTACACCACTCTGTAGCGCCCAACCGTAACCACGATGCGAAGCGAGTCGCTCTTGATCTGCTTTTGATCCTAGGCGCCCCGTTAAACCACGCTGGCCGAACGCAGGCTTGAATCCGTGGGTAACCCGGCAGGACGCCGGGTTAGCCGCCCCGCGCCATGGATGGCGCGTGGCGGCGGCCCACGGATTCAAGCCTTCGTTCGGGCACACCGAGCATTAGCGAGGTGCCGAGTGGTGGGGCATGTACGGGACAACCACATGGGTTACAAAAAAGTGCATTCACATAGGTGACACTTTGATTGAAACATAGCCGTTCTTTGCATCCCTAGCATTGACGTGACCTAGTATCACCGGACCGAAGATCACATTCCATACCCCGTCCTTGATCAGCTCCATTCCAATGTTCTGATGCCTGAGCAGGTTACCCACGTATATCCGCAGACCAGCTCGATTAATGATGCCGCTACCATCTGCCAGGTAACACTCAACATGGCTCGCATACACCATTTCCGGTAGCTTCTCCGGATAAGACCGAGTTGAGGGTGTGTAGCAGGAGGCCGGGGTTTTCTGACCGAGTGCCTCGTGTCCCCGCTCATAATTGTAGTGCTGCATAAATCGGTCAAAGTGTTTTTGCTGAGCCTCCCAAGCAATTGCCGGCGGTTGGGGAAAGGTGCTTTTCAGTGTCCGGTGCATGCGTTCATGACGCCCATTTTGGTCTGGCCGACCGGGCTCAATTCGCTCAGGGATAATCCCAAGGCGTAACCACCAGATTGACAATTGCGACAGCCCCGCACGCCCTGTACTCGCAAACGGCACGCCGTTATCGGTGCGGATGCGCTCAGGCATTCCATACTCACGAAAAACGCGCTCGAAGGTTTGCTGGGTCTCCTTGAGATTGGTATTGGCCATGCTCTCGCAGGCAAGCAGGAAGCGACTGGCATGATCCATGATCGTCAGCGGATAGCACCAAACGCCCGCTCCGGTAAGAAATTGGCCCTTGTAATCAGCGCTGAAGAGCTGATTAGGCGTTTCTGCCTTACGCAAAGGCTTGGGATAGACCGCGACACGCTGACGCGACGATCGAGGCGTGATCAAGTCCGCGGCCTTAAGGATGTTGTAAATCGTCGTTTTCGACGGTGGATCCTGCCCAGGAAAACGTTTCATCAGATCGTTCTGGATCTTTTTAGGACCTGGGATCGTTTCACCGGCCGAACGAAGCTCAATAATCGCCTGCCTCACAACCACCGGCACCACATAGGTTTGGTTGTGCCGGCGGCGACTACGTTCGTCGAGCCCACTGGGTCCCTCCAGTTGGTAGCGCTCGACCCATTTGTAACCAGTCTTGCGGCTGATCTGATAGTCCTGGCACAGCTGGCTAAAGCTGTGCTTTTCAGACAAATACTCGGCGATGAACATCACTTTGAGGTCCATAGGTTTCAGCTCTCTCCAGGGCATGGTCAGATCCTCGCGAAATCGACCCTGCCAGTTAAAAACTGTTACCTATGTGCGTGAACTGATTTGTAACCCATGTGGGTGAGTCATACCGGCAAGAGCGTTTTGCTTACTTTTGCGCTTTTCAAAAGTGAGCCGC
>NZ_CVTU01000047.1:0-89432 GCF_900004965.1 Pseudomonas sp. 44 R 15 | reverse complement strand
TGCTGGCGGCGTGCAAGGCGCGCGGCTGGCGCACCTTGCTGTTGTCGGGAGACAGCTCGCCGATGGTCGCCAGTGTCGCTGCCGAGCTGGGCATCGATGAAGCCCACGGCGGCCTGCGTCCCGACGACAAGCTGCAGGTGCTGCAACGCCTGCATCAAGAGGGCCGCACAGTGCTGATGCTCGGCGACGGCGTCAACGACGTGCCCGTGCTGGCCGCCGCGGATATCAGCGTGGCGATGGGCTCGGCCACCGACCTGGCAAAGACCAGCGCCGATGCGGTGCTGTTGTCCAACCGCCTGGAGGCGCTGGTGCAGGCGTTCTCCCTGGCGCGACGCACACGTCGAGTCATCATCGAAAACCTGCTGTGGGCCGGTCTGTACAATGGCCTGATGCTGCCGTTCGCGGCCCTGGGGTGGATCACCCCGATCTGGGCGGCAATCGGCATGTCCCTCAGTTCGTTGACGGTGGTGCTCAATGCCCTGCGCCTGACGCGCCTGCCAAGCGCGCCGGCCGTTGGCGCCCCCTTGATCAATCGCCCGCTGCCGGCGTGAGCCGCGCGGGCATGGAGTGCAGATGCCAGCTCTATACGTGATGATCCCGGCGGCGCTGCTGTTAGTGGGCGTGGCCATCTACATCTTCTTCTGGGCCGTGGACAGCGGCCAGTACGAAGACCTCGACGGCCCGGCCCACAGTGTGCTGTTCGACGACCAGGACCCCAATCACCTGGCCGCCATCGACGAAGCCAACCGCGCCGAGCAGCCGCCCAAGGAACCGCCGCATGCTTGAGCTGGCGCCTTTGCTGGCCTCTGCGCTGATCCTCGGCCTGCTCGGCGGGGGCCATTGCCTGGGCATGTGCGGCGGGCTGATGGGCGCGCTGACCCTGGCGATTCCCAGGGAACAGCGCAGCCGCCGTTTTCGCCTGCTGCTGGCGTACAACCTGGGACGCATCTTAAGTTATGCCGCAGCGGGGTTGCTGATCGGCCTGGCCGGCTGGGCCGTGGCCAACAGCCCGGCGGCGATGTTCATGCGGGTGCTCGCCGGGCTGCTGCTGATCAGCATGGGCCTGTACCTGGCCGGCTGGTGGAGCGGCCTGACCCGTCTCGAAAGCCTCGGTCGCGGCCTGTGGCGACATATCCAGCCGATGGCCAACCGCCTGCTGCCGGTGTCCAGCCTGCCCCGCGCTCTACTGCTGGGCGCGCTGTGGGGCTGGTTGCCGTGCGGGTTGGTCTACAGCACCCTGCTATGGGCCGCAAGCCAGGGCGATGCGCTGGACAGCGCGCTGCTGATGCTCGCGTTCGGCCTGGGCACCTGGCCAGTATTGCTGGCGACCGGGCTGGCCGCTGAACGTGTCACCGCGCTGTTGCGCAGGCGCAGCGTGCGCATGGCCGGTGGTTTGCTGGTGGTGCTGTTCGGGCTCTGGACCCTGCCCGGGCCGCACCAGCATTGGCTGATGGGGCATTGACCGGCCCTGTGGCATAGCGCCGCTCCCCGTTGATGCAAATCAACATGCCCGCCCCACCCAGCCCCTAGACTCGGCCCACCAGCCAAACCGGGGGACCGCCCGCATGCTCGACGCCATTCGTTGGGACACCGATCTGATTCATCGCTACGACCTGGCGGGGCCGCGCTACACGTCCTACCCCACGGCCGTACAATTCGACAGCCAGGTCGGCACTTTCGACCTGCTCCATGCGCTGCGCGACAGTCGCAAAGCCACCCGGCCGTTGTCGCTGTATGTGCACGTGCCGTTCTGCGCCAATATTTGTTACTACTGCGCCTGCAACAAGGTGATTACCAAGGACCGTGGTCGCGCCCAGGCCTATTTGCAACGCCTGATGCAGGAGATCCAGCAGGTTGCCTGCCACCTCGACCCGAAACAGCCGGTGGAACAACTGCATCTGGGCGGCGGCACGCCGACCTTTCTCAGCCATGACGAATTGCGCCAGGTGATGGCACACCTGCGCCAGCACTTCAATGTGCTCGAGGACGATTCGGGCGACTACGGCATCGAGATCGACCCTCGCGAAGCCGACTGGGCGACCATGGGCCTGCTGCGCGAACTGGGCTTCAACCGCGTCAGCATCGGGTTGCAGGACCTCGACCCCGAGGTGCAACGGGCGGTCAATCGCCTGCAAAGCCTGGAGGAAACCCGCGCGGTGATCGACGCGGCGCGCACCCTGCAATTTCGCTCGATCAATATCGACCTGATCTACGGCTTGCCCAAGCAGTCGCCGCTGAATTTTGCGCGCACCGTAGAAGAAGTCATCCGCCTGCAACCCGACCGCCTGTCGGTATTCAACTACGCACACCTGCCCGAGCGTTTCATGCCCCAGCGGCGGATCAACACCGATGATCTGCCCTCGCCGGCAGAAAAACTGTTGATGCTGCAAACCACCATCGAACAACTGACCCAGGCCGGCTACCGCTATATCGGCATGGACCACTTTGCCCTGCCGGACGACGAACTGGCCATTGCCCAGGAAGAAGGCACCCTGCAGCGCAACTTCCAGGGCTACACCACCCACGGGCACTGCGATCTGATTGGATTGGGCGTATCGGCGATCAGCCAGATCGGCGACCTGTACTGCCAGAACAGCAGTGATCTCAACGGCTACCAGAATGCCTTGGCGGGCGCGCAACTGGCCACCAGCCGTGGCTTGATCTGCACCACGGACGACCGCTTGAGACGGGATGTGATCCAGCAGTTGATCTGCAATTTCAGCCTGGGCTTCGAGGGGATCGAACAGGCGTACAACATCGACTTTCGCGGCTATTTTGCCGAGCTGTGGCCGCAACTGGAGACAATGGCCGGCGACGGCTTGATCGAGTTGGACGCCCAGGGCATTCGCGTACTGCCGGCCGGGCGCTTGTTGGTGCGTTCAGTGTGCATGGTGTTCGATGCCTACCTTGAGCACCAGAATCGCCAGCGTTTCTCGCGGGTGATCTGAGACTGCCTACGCCATCGCCAGGGAGGCGGCCTTCATCGCATCGGGGCCACTGAGCCCCTTCATGGCCTTGCCCAACGCAGTCTGCGCCGTGATGAGGCTCGCGTTCAGCACGGCAATCGCACCCTGCAGGTTATTGACCTTGACCCTGGCCTGCTCCGCAGAAAGCGTGTTATCGGCCATGACAGCGGTCAGTTCGGCCTGTTTTTCTGCAATCTGTTTCTTGATCTCGCGGATCATCTTCAAGACCTGCTGGACCTCGTTGGGCAGGCCGCTTTCCTCGATATCGCTGTTGGATTTTTTCGTGTCTCTGACCGCCTGCAAGGCTGCGCCGGAAAGGGTCACCTTCACACCTTCGTCCGTCTTGGTACTGAGGGGCGAAGAAGTGGCGTCCTTCAGCTCTTTACCAGCCGCCGCCGACTTCGCTTCTGCCACCTGGTCTTTCGGCTCCGGCAAAGGCAGCGCGCTGAGGCTTGCCGGGGTATTTGCACCGATGGAAATCATGGGTCTGGCTCCGAATTCAAAAGGTATCGTTACTTTGTATCGGCCACGACACACGGACCTTTATAACGCCGAGGCTTTTTGTACACGCTGGCCTCATCTACCCCCAGTGCGTTACCCTTACGTCTTATGTGTGTTTTCCCACAAGGATTTAAGAAATGTCCGAGCCAGTCAAACTGCGCGCTCACAGCCAGGCTCACTGCAAGGATTGCAGCCTGGCCCCCCTCTGCCTGCCACTTTCGCTGAATCTGGAAGACATGGAAGCGCTGGACGACATCGTTAAACGTGGCCGCCCGCTGAAAAAAGGCGAGTTTCTGTTTCGCCAGGGCGACAAGTTCGATTCCGTCTATGCAGTACGCTCGGGCGCATTAAAGACATTCAGCCTCAGCGACGGCGGCGAAGAGCAAATCACCGGCTTCCACTTGCCCAGCGAATTGGTCGGGTTGTCGGGGATGGACACCGAAATGCATCCCGTGTCGGCGCAGGCGCTGGAGACTACATCGGTGTGCGAAATTCCTTTCGAGCGCCTTGATGAACTGGCCCTGCAACTGCCACAGCTGCGCCGTCAGTTGATGCGCGTCATGAGCCGCGAGATTCGTGACGATCAACAGATGATGCTGCTGTTGTCGAAGAAAACCGCCGACGAGCGCATTGCGACCTTCCTGGTCAACCTGTCGGCGCGCTTTCGCGCCCGTGGTTTTTCGGCCAACCAGTTCCGCCTGAGCATGTCGCGCAATGAAATCGGCAATTACCTGGGCCTTGCGGTGGAAACCGTGTCCCGCGTGTTTACCCGTTTCCAGCAGAACGCATTGATTGCCGCCGAGGGCAAGGAAGTGCATATCCTCGACCCCATCCAACTGTGCGCACTGGCCGGTGGTTCCCTGGAAGGGTAATCCGCGCTCTGCGGCCGAGCGAACCGGCAAGGCCGCAGGTATACTTCGGGTCCGTTTTCCGCCCAGGACCCTTCGACGATGACTTTCGATTCGTTCGACATCAAATCCCTGATTCGCCCCGTCATCGACTTCCCCAAGCCTGGGGTGATCTTCCGTGACATCACACCGTTGTTCCAGTCGCCCCGCGCCCTGCGCCTGGTCGCCGACAGCTTTGCCCAGCGTTATGTCGAAGCCGACTTCAGCCATATCGGCGCAATGGATGCCCGTGGCTTCCTGATCGGTTCGATTGTCGCGTACCAGCTCAACAAGCCACTGATCCTGTTTCGCAAGCAAGGCAAATTGCCGGCTGACGTGTTGGCCGAGGCCTACCAGACCGAATATGGCGAAGCGCTGCTTGAGGTGCATGCCGACAGCCTGTGCGAAGGCGACTCGGTGCTGATGTTCGATGACTTGATCGCCACCGGTGGCACCCTGATTGCGGCGGCGAACCTGGTGCGACGCATGGGTGCGCAGATCTTTGAAGCGGCGGCGATTATTGATCTGCCGGAGCTGGGTGGGTCGCAGCGGTTGGAGGATATGGGGATTCCCACGTTCTGCCTGACGCAGTTCGGGTTGACCGAGCGGTAGTCGTTGTCAGGACGGGCCTCATCGGGGGCAAGCCCCCTCCCACAGTTTTGACTGTGTTCACAAATCAAATGTGGGAGGGGGCTTGCCCCCGATGGCGGCCTCTGAGCCGACCAGGATGTTGGATCAGATCGAGTACATATCCATTATTTAGGTAACGGCCACTTAGGGTTCCGCCCTGACGGCGGCTCACTTTTGAAAAGCGCAAAAGTAAGCAAAACGCTCTTGCCCCACCACTCGGCACCTCGCTTAGGCTCGGTGTGCCCTCTCTCCGGCTTGAATCCGTGGGCCGCCGCAATGGGCCATCCATGGCCCAGTGCGGCTAACCCGGCGTCCTGCCGGGTTACCCACGGATTCAAGCCTGCGTTCGGCCAGCGTGGTTTAACGGGGCGCCTGAGATCAAGATCAAGATCAAGGGCGGCTCGCTTCGCATCGTGGTTACGGGTGAGCGCTGCAGAGTTGTGTAGATACCTATGCTCCCTCCCACAGTTTGTCCTGCTGTGGCTTTAGAGGGCGATTGGCTTGCGGCCGGCGAACGAGTGCGCCAGGGTGCCGCCGTCGACCAGTTCAAGCTCGCCACCCAGTGGCACGCCATGGGCAATACGTGAGGTGATCAGCCCCTTGTTGGTCAGCAACTGGGCGATGTAATGCGCCGTCGCTTCGCCTTCAACGGTAGGATTGGTCGCCAGGATCACCTCGGTGAAGGTGCCCTGTTCTTCGATCCGCGCCACCAGTTGCGGAATGCCGATGGCTTCCGGCCCCAGGCCATCAAGCGGCGACAGGTGGCCCTTGAGCACGAAGTAACGCCCGCGGTAGCCGGTCTGCTCCACCGCATACACATCCATTGGCCCCTCCACCACGCACAGCAGCGTGTCGTCGCGACGAGGGTCGGCGCATTGCGGGCAGAGTTCTTCTTCGGTCAGGGTGCGGCATTGGCGACAGTGGCCCACGCCTTCCATGGCCTGGCTCAGGGCCTGGGCCAGACGAGTGCCGCCGCTGCGATCACGCTCCAGCAGTTGCAGCGCCATACGCTGGGCAGTTTTCTGGCCCACGCCCGGCAAAGTACGCAGGGCGTCGATCAGTTGGCGAATCAGGGGGCTGAAGCTCATGGGCGAAGGGTCCGACAAAACAACGAGACGCGGTTTATACCCGCGCCTCGGATTAGCGTCAAATGCTCAATCCTGCGCGACGCGCACGACCAACTTGCCGAAGTTGCGCCCCTCGAGCAAACCGATAAACGCTTCGGGCGCTTGCTCCAGGCCGTCGACCACGTCTTCGCGGAACTTGATCTTGCCCTCGCGAACCCAGGGCGCCATGGCGCTGAGGAACTCCGGCTGGCGATCACCGTAGTCGTCAAACACGATAAAGCCCTGGATGCGCACACGCTTGGTCAGCAAGGTGCGCTGCAGCGCCGGCAGACGATCCGGGCCGCTTGGCGCCTCGTGGGCGTTATACCCGGCGATCAGCCCGCACAGGGGCACCCGCGCCTTGGGGTTGAACAACGGCATCACGGCATCGAACACCTTGCCGCCGACATTCTCGAAATAGATGTCGACGCCATTGAAGCAGGCCTGGGCCAGCTCGTCGGCAAAGTGTTCGCTCTTGTGGTCGATGCAGGCATCGAAACCCAGCTCATCGACCACGTAGCGGCACTTGTCCGCACCGCCGGCAACGCCCACTACGCGCAAGCCCTTGAGCTTGGCCACCTGGCCCACCACCGAGCCCACTGCGCCGGAGGCCGCGGCCACGACCAGGGTTTCACCGGCCTTGGGCTGGCCGATGTCCATCAGGCCCATGTAGGCGGTCATGCCGGGCATGCCCAATACGCCCAGAGCCATCGACGGGCTGGCCAGGCCATTGGGCACCGGCATCAGGTTGCGGCCATCGGAAATACTGTGGCTTTGCCAGCCGGTGGAACCGACCACCAGGTCGCCCACCTCGAATTTCGGGTTGCGCGACTGCTCGACACGGCTGACTGCGCCACCGGTCATCACGTCGTCGATTTCCACGGGCGCTGCGTACGACGGCGCGTCGCTCATGCGTCCGCGCATATAAGGGTCCAGCGACAGGTAGAGTGTCTTGAGCAGCACCTGGCCGTCGGCCAGCTCTGGCAAATTTACGCGTTCGAGGCGGAAGTTTTCCGGGGTCGGTGCGCCTTGAGGGCGTGAGACCAGCACAATGCGTTGGTTCAGTGTGGATTCTTGAGGCATGAAGGGGCTCCTTTAGCGAATGCATCGGTATAGGGTGCAGACCATCGGGAGGCGGTTGGGGTTCAGATCGTTCCCATGCTCTGCGTGGGAATGCATCCTCGTGACGCTCCGCGTCACCCGCCGGGACGCGGAGCGTCCCTGGCGGGTTACCACGCAGAGCGTGGGAACGATCACCAGGCACAAACAAAAATGCCAGGCACGAGGCCTGGCATTGGAGTGCAGCTAAAGCCTGCCGATCAGAACGGCAGCTTCATGCCCGGTGGCAGTTGCATGCCGGCGGTCATGCCGCCCATTTTTTCCTGGCTGCTGGCTTCGATCTTGCGCACCGCGTCGTTGACGGCAGCGGCGAACAGGTCTTCCAGCACTTCACGGTCGTCATCGCTGACGCCTTCGAGCAGGCTTGGGTCGATGCTGACGCGCTTGATGTCGTGACGACCGGTCATCACCACGCTGACCATATCGCCACCGGCTTTACCGGTGACTTCGGCGTTGGCCAGTTCTTCCTGCATCTTGGCCATTTTTTCCTGCATCTGCTGCGCCTGCTTCATCAGGCCGGCCATGCCACCTTTCATCATGGGAATCACCTCAAAAGTACGTGGATCAAAAGAGTCGCCCGGTTCATGACGCCTGGGGCGCCGGGGCTTCGACAGGTTCAATAGTATCGTGACGGACGACCGCACCGAACTGTTGCATCATTTGTTGGATAAGCGGATCAGCCTGGATCGACGCCTCCGCATCGCGCTGGCGGTTCAGGCGTCGACGCGTCGCAGCCTGGGCCGGGGTTTCCTGTTCGGGCTTGATCAGCTCGATGGCGATGGTCAGCGTGCGCCCATGGTACTGGTTGAGCGCGTCGTTCAGACGGCGCTGCTGGGTGGCATTGAACAAGGCGCTGTGGGCCGGGTCCAGGTGCAGGAGCCAGTGGTCGCCGTCGATGGCAATCAACGTGCAGTTGGCGGCGATACTGCCGGTCATGCCGGAGATCGGCAACTTTGGAAACAATTCCAGCCATTGCAGGGCCAGGCCGGTGGCCGGTGCCGCAGCGGGCTCCACTTCCGGCTCGGGGGCTGGCTCGGCGGTGTGTTCGCTGGCGAGTTCGTCCAGGTAGCTGTAGGCCGAATCCATGTCCGGCTCGATGTAGTCTTCGTCCAGCGGAGGTTCATCGTCGAGGTCGATGCCGGGCGTGGCCGCCTCGACCTGAGCCACGGTCGGCTCCGGCACCGGCGCCGATACCCACTCCGGCGCATCCAGCACTACGCTGTCCGGGGTCGGCGCGGGCATTGGCGTCAGTTCGGGCTGCTCGCCGGTGGTGTCCAGTACCGGCTCCACGACGGGCTGTTGCTCGGGCTCAGCGGGCGCTTCAACCGGGTCGTTCCAGGGCAGATCCACCACCGGGGCGATTTGCGGCTCCGGCTCAGGCTCAGCCTCGATCACCGCTTCAGGCTCGGCCTCCGGGGCGGCAACCACCGGCTCGGCAACCGCTGGGGGTGCAACCGCCACTGGCGCGACGACCGCCGCACCAGCCACTGGTTTGGCGGAATCAGCTGTGGCCTGGCTGATCCCCACTGGCTTTAGCGGCTGTCTCGGCGCATCCGTCGAGTCGGCGGGCCGGAAGGCCAGCATGCGCAGCAGGACCATCTCGAACCCCCCGCGCGGGTCCGGCGCCAGGGGCAGGTCGCGACGGCCGATCAGGCCCATCTGGTAATAGAACTGCACGTCTTCGGCCGGCAGCGCCTGGGCCAGCGCCAACACGCGGTCGCGGTCGCCATGGCCGTTGTCGACCGCCTCAGGCAATGCCTGGGCAATGGCGACGCGGTGCAGCACGTTGAGGATTTCCGAGAGCACGCCATTCCAGTCCGGCCCCTGCTCCGACAAGTGGCGCACGGCTTCGAGCAAGGCCTTGGCATCGCCCTCGATCAGCGCATGCAGCACGTCGAACACCTGGCCGTGGTCCAGCGTGCCGAGCATGGCGCGCACATCGGCGGCCAGGACCTTGCCTTCACCAAAGGCGATGGCCTGGTCGGTGAGGCTCATGGCATCACGCATCGAGCCATCGGCAGCGCGGCCCAGCAACCACAGTGCGTCGTCTTCGAACGGTACGTTCTCGACACCCAGCACGTGGGTCAAATGCTCGACCACCCGCTCGGGGGTCATATTCTTCAGGGAGAATTGCAGGCACCGCGACAAAATCGTCGCAGGAAGTTTCTGCGGGTCGGTGGTGGCCAGGATGAATTTGACGTAGGGCGGCGGCTCTTCCAGGGTCTTCAACAGCGCGTTGAAGGAGTGGCTGGACAGCATGTGCACTTCGTCGATCAGGTAGACCTTGAAGCGGCCACGGCTCGGTGCGTACTGCACGTTGTCGAGCAGTTCGCGGGTGTCTTCGACCTTGGTGCGGCTCGCGGCGTCGATCTCGATCAGGTCGACGAAACGCCCTTCGTCGATCTCGCGGCACACCGAACAGGTGCCGCACGGTGTCGAGGTGATACCGGTTTCACAATTCAGGCATTTGGCGATGATGCGCGCAATGGTGGTCTTGCCCACGCCGCGGGTACCGGTGAACAGGTAGGCGTGGTGCAGCCGCTGGCTGTCCAAGGCATTGATCAGAGCCTTGAGCACATGGGTCTGGCCGACCATTTCGCGGAACGAGCGCGGACGCCATTTACGTGCAAGAACCTGATAACTCATCGAAAACCGTCGCAACTGGGAAGCGGGAGGCGGTAATGCTAGCGGAGCAAGGGGGAAATTGCATCCGGCACGCTCGTCTTATCTGACTAAGCGCTCCTCAGAGGCCTGATCCTGCACCGGCTGTACGCCGCAAAGAACGCGCCCAGCGCGCCTCCAGGCCGATAGCTGCGACACTGGCCAGCACCATCAGCCCGCCCAGCAGCACCTGCAGGGTCATGCGCTCGCCCAGCAGCATCGCCGCCATGATCATCGCTACGGGTGGGATCAGGTACATCGCCACCGAGGCGCGGCTGACTTCAACGTGCTTGAGCACGTAGCCCCAGGCCAGGTAGGCCAGGGCACTGGGAAAAATACCCAGCACCAGCACCGCCATGTTGTCCGGCAGCGGTGCCCGTGCCACTGCAGCGGGCAGACCTGGCAGGTTCACGCACAGCATCAAGGTGCCGGACCAGACCATATAGCAGGCCAGCGTCAGCGGGCTGTAGCGGTAAGCGTAATGTCGCAGGACAGCGAAATACACGCTCCAGGACAGGGCCGCCAGCAGGATCAGCAAACCGCGTGGGTCCATCTCGGCCATGCCATGATCGCCCCGGACCACCACCAGCACACCCCACAAGCCCAACAGCACACACCCCCAGCGCCAGGCACTGACCCGCTCTTTCAGGCAGAAAAACGCAATCAACACGCTGAACAGCGGTGCCGACTGCGCCAGCACGCTGGACGCCGACGCGGTCACCCACTGCTGGCCGCTATTGAGGCAGGTGTGGTGCAGGAACACCCCGAAAAAACCCAGCACCAGCAGCCACGGCAAATCCCGCAGGCGCGGCCGGCCAATGCCCGCCACCAGCGCCACCGCGCCCATGAACAGCGAGGCGATCAGGAAGCGCAGCAACGCCAGTTGCCCAGGGCTATAGCTGTGCAAGCCGATGTGCACGCCAATCGGCGAATACGCCCAACAGAGAATCACGACGGCAACGACTAGCGTAAGCTTTACAGGAGACGGGGCATTCATCGACGGCCTCCGGGGCACAGGGAAGGAATGCCATCAGTCTTGGCCCGCGCCAGGCGCAGCACAATTAAGCGTTTCTGACTTCTGAGATCACTGGAACTGAGCAATGGAACTGGCCCAACTGAAAATGGTGCGAGCCGTGGCGCAAACCGGCAGCGTGGCGCAGGCCGCCCTGCAATTGCACTGCGTGCCCTCCAACATCACCACGCGCATCAAGCAGCTGGAAAGCGAGTTGGGCACGCCCTTGTTCATTCGTGCCGGACGCGGGCTGGCGATCAGCGCCGCCGGGGAGATTTTCCTGGATTATTGCGAGCGCATCCTGGCGCTGGTGGAGGAGTCCAAACGTGCGCTGGATGCCACGGCGACACCTCGCGGCACGCTGCGCATCGGCGCGGTGGAGTCCAGCGCCAGCGGTCGCCTGCCGCCGCTGCTGGCCGAGTACCACCGGCGCTACCCTGAGGTCAGCCTGGAACTGGTCACCGGCGCCTGGGCGCAGTTGCTGGACGACCTGCAGCACCATCGCCTCGATGTGGCGCTGGTAGCCGCCAGTGGCAAACACCCGAAGCTGGAACACAGCGTGGTTTACAGCGAACGCCTGGTATTGATCGCCAGCGCGTCGAGCGCCCCCATCACCGGCGCCGCAGACCTGGCCGGCCGCACATTATTGGTGTGGCCGCCCGGCTGCCCCTACCGCGCCGCCCTGGAAAACTGGCTCAAGCCTCAGGACTTCAAGCCGGCGATTGCCAGCTATGCCAGTTGGGGCACGATCATCGGTTGCGTCAGCGCGGGGATTGGCGTGGCGTTGGCGCCCGAGGGCATTCTGGCGCGCTATGAGCAGGCCAACCCGTTGGCGTCCTATCGCTTCGAAGCGCTGGCGCCCGTGGACAACCTGCTGTTCTGGCACACCGACACCCAGCGGCACCTGGCACGGGACGCGTTCGCCGGACTGCTGCGCGAAACCTTCGGCTGACACAGTCCAAAATGTGGGAGGGTCAAGCCCCAATGCCAGTCAGTTAAGGCTCTTTGTAGGAGCGAGGGGGGCGCCTAGCTCTTGCTCGCGAAAAACTCACAGGCACCGCGTTCATTCAGGAAGCAAGCGTTATCGTTGACGTTTTTCGCGAGCAAGCTCGCTCCTACAGACTGGCATTAGGGCTTGCCCCCTCCCACATTTTTTAGATCTTCGGTGCAGCCAACCGTGCGTATTGGTCCTGGCTGATCCAACCGGTGAACGAACGCTCGTCAGCATTGATAAATTCCACCTGCGCCCAGCCGTCCTTGAACGCCAGTACACCCACCACATCATGTTTGACGATGTAGGGCCGCTTTGTCGCTTTGGCGCCCGGCGTTTTCAACAGGTAAGCCTTCTCCGCCGATACCGTCACCAGGCCTATCCATTTTTTCCGCGCGGTCTGGCTCAACGCCAGGCCCGTCGCGATGTCCGGCATCAACACGTTGATGCAACCTGGATGCTGGCGACCTTGCTCCACGGTCAGGGTCACGCCGTCGGCCGCTGCCGCTACGCTGCCGGGATAAGCCGCCTCGCGCCAGGTGGTCAGCGCTTCGGGCTTACCTTGCAGAAAGAAGCTGCACCCCCGCGTCACGCCCTCGCCCATCGCTTCCGAGTAGAACCCCTCCACCTGCTGCTGCGGCGTCACCGCCAGCATCAGCCCTTCGTACTTGCCCGACTGCAACGCGGCAGACCCTGCAAACACGGGCACCACGACGCATAACGACAACACACCCATCGCCAGTAAACGCATCATCTTATTTTTTCCCTTCCAGTACGTCGTAGGCCTGCTTCATCAGCACGTCGTAGTTGCCGTAGTCCTCACCGTTATAGTTGCGCGCCATGGCGGTAAAGTCCTTGTTTTTCATGGCCGTCATCAACGCGGTATTTTTGCCGCACAGGCTCAGATAGGCCTTGAGCTGATTGCCAGCATTGATCTTCAAGGCCGCCACGAACTCGAACACGGTCTTGAATCCGCAAGACGCGAAATTGAACCCCATGATCTGGAACATGCCCCACGAGGCCGACAGCAACGCCGCTTCCTGGTCCAGGGCAAACGCCGTGGCCATGGTTTCCCAGGCCTTGACCTGGTCCTTGTTGTTGGCCTGCCACTGCGGGCCGGCTTTTTTCTTGTAGACGTACGACAGCAGCGGGTGCGACTGGTCGTAAATGTGCTTGGTGTACTTGCGAAAGTGATGGCCCTCGAAGGCGATGATCGGCAACTTTGCCGGCCCGAAGCCCACCTTCCCGCCCGACTCGATCGTGGCGAACGCCTTGATGACATTCACCGAGATCCCGTTACCCAATTGCTTGGCGGCGTTCTGGAAGTCCGTGTCGCTGAGTGTCATGCCGCCATCGCAGGTGGACTGCATCATCAACTGCCGGTTACGCCGTTCGGCCTCGATCACCGCACGCACCTGGTTCAGGTAGACATTGACGGTGGCCTGCACCGCATCGGCATTGTTATTGCCGAAGGCATTGAGGAAGCTCGGAATGCGCATCGTCGGGAAGGCCGTCACCGGCACCTTCAGCGCCTCTTCGATCAGGCTGTTGAAGGTACGACCGGTGGGGTCGATCACGCCATCGGGGTGGGCGTACTTGAGATGACGGAACTGGTATTGGCTGATGCACTGCACCAGTTGGCCATCGCATTTGCCGTTTTCGGGCAGGGCGAAACCCAGCTTGGGAATGATCAGGTTGAATAGATACTGGATGCACTGAACATCGGCAGGCAAGTTGCGGGCTTTACCGGGTGTACCGACCGAGGCACTGATAAGACGAGGCAACCCTTGCAGGCTTTTCATGACGGACATCCTTGTGCGTTAAAGAAGCGATTGCGCTTCGATATCAAGTCCACGCCCTTGTCGTACTCTGAAACAAGTGACCGGCGCAAGCTAACAAGGTGCCTGGGGGTTGTCCAGAGAGGCTTTCGAAAGTTGTGAATCAGCCAGAATAAATCACTCAGTAGCCATGCACATCGCGGGTCTTCTGATACTGGTGGTAGTCGATCCACTCGACCACGTCATAGGGCAGATAAAGCTGCACGGTGGCGCGGGAAATGGCGATGTACACCGCGCACAAGCGCTGATCGAACGCATACGCGTCCTGGAACTTCACATTGGTGAGCAACTCGGGCGTGAGCAGGACCCGTTCAAACTCCATGCCGCCGGCGTCTTGCGCCAACATCAATAAACAGCGCTCGCCGGGGTGGCCGCTGAGCCTGCTCAAGCGTGTCACGTCGGCCACGTTGAAGCCTTTTTCCAGCTGTTCCTCGACCCACAGGAACGCCTCATCGAACCGGCACACGTCGCGCACCTGCTGCCAGTCGGCCATATCGCTGAAAAACGGATGGGGACCACGATCGCCGTAATCGCTGCCATAGAATTGCGGCTTGAACAACGCGATGACGGTTTCCATGAAATAGTTGAGATCCTGCTGCGCCTCGCTGCTGGCAAACGCACAGGCACAACGCTCTTCGCTCAGTTGAATGAGCCACTTCATGGTGTCCCAGCAGGACGCGGTCAGCACCACGCACCCTGGCGGCGGCACAAACCCCTGGGGATACAGCTCGATACCGACATCCGCATCCCGTGCGCCCTCGAAGAGCACCTTGCTTTTCTGCGAGTGCTGGCTGATCAACGGATTGACCAGGCGCTCGACATTGCGCCCGGAGCGTACGCTATAGCTCACATCCGTATGGCGAACCTCGCGGGCGCGCTTGACCAGCACCCCACTGGCCTGCTGATACTCGTCGCCCAGGGTGATCAGCACCTGGCGCCCGCGCTCGATGATTTGCAGCAAGGGCGCTGGAATGTCCTGGCTCTCATCAATCAACACATGGGTATAGCGCTCAGGCACCACACTGCCGGCGAGGCTGGCGCGCTTGATCATCAATAACGCTTCAAACCCGGTGTGAGCGTTCCAGGCCGGATTCGCCTCAAGGTAGCGCCATAACCGGCTGGAGTATTCGACCAGTACCTTGGCATCAACGCTGGACAGCGCTTGCTTGAAGTGCGGCAGATGTTTGGCCGACAGGCTGTAGTCCCGTGAGCCGCAGTAGTTTTCAAGCACCTTGAGGCAGACATCCAGCAGCGCCTGCCCTTCCAGATGACGAAAACCGAAGATGTTCAATTCCTGCGCCAGTGCCTGCTTGCTCGGGACACGTCCTTGGGTAGCCAACGGCTGTGACCTTGGGCCATGTAACAAGACGTGGGCAAACCCGTGGAAGGTTTGCCCGGCCTTTCTCTCCCGCACGCCCACCATGCGCGCGCGCAGGGTTTCCAGCTTTGCCGGTGTACGTGCCAGCAACAAGGTCTTTTCGGGGCGCAGATGCTCCATCAGCGCCACCAGCAGATGACTCTTGCCAATGCCGGCGTACCCTTGCACGTGCAGGTCTTCGTTCAGGTTGGCGCGAAAGGTGCGGACCAGTTTGTCCTGCTCGGCGCTCAACCAGCGCTCGCGGTGCCTGGGCGTGACCATCTGCTGGCGGAAGGGATTGTTGGTCTTGAGGTGACGGACTTTGTACTCGACGTCCCATTGGCCGTCGGGCAATAAATACTCTCGCGCCTGGACTTCATCCGCTAACAGAAAACGCAACTTCAGGCTCTTGACCACATTGAGGCCGAAGTACAGCTTGCGCGGGTCAAACAACCGTTGTGCCTCCGACAGCAAGCTCACAGCGGCCGAATGCCTGCCCTGCGCCGCCCAGCCAATCAGTTTGGCCAGCACCCTTTCAGCGCCCACTGCACTCAACTCGTGTTCCGGCATTTGCGCCAGATTCTGGATAACCAACACAGCGGCCAACTCCGGCTCACTCAGGGCCAGCAGCGCACCCGCACCGTCAGAACCCAACAAACCCGCACAGGTTTCATCGGTGATCGGCAAGAACACGGGGCTGGATAAATCAAAATGTTCCGAGTGCATACAGCCTCATGGCCAGGAGAGAGACGCTTGGGAGTATGCCACCAGTCGTGGAAGGGTCGTCATGCACTGCGCAATAAGCGTCACAGATGACTGGCTGAATAACTGAGATTTTTCTGGGAGGGTATTACAGGAGGGAGCGTTATGGAGGCAACCCCACCAGCCACACCCCGGCACACAATGTTCCCGCTGTGGCTGCTGCCTTCCGGCTCTGACCAGGTTCACGGGTAATCGTTGCGGGGGGACCGATGGGGTCACCATAACGACGCTGGCCTCTCGGCAAGCGGGGCCATTGTACCGATCTGATCGGAAGTTACAACCGTAAAAAATGAGAAGCTTCAAGTACTTGCCATGGCCTTCAATGATGACGCTCTCCCATGTGGGAGGAGGCTTGCCCCCGATGGCGGTGAATCAGCCAATAAATCTGTTGGCTGACACTCTGCTATCGGGAGCAAGCCCCCTCCCACATTTTCATCATTGTGTCTGGAGGACCTCATCGGCCCTGCCGCCCTCTTCCTGGATGACCAGGTGGATAAAGTGCAACTTGGCTATCACCGCCGGCGGCAGCACGAAGGGGTAGAAATCCGGCTGGCCCATGGCGCGGGACAGTTCGTTGAGCATGCCGGCCAGTTCGATCCAGGCGTTGACGAAGGAGAGGAATGCCGCTCCACCAGGGTGTTCGGGGTCGTACAGGGTGGTCAGGGGAAACGGCTGGTAATCGAGGTCCATCTCCCGAGCGCTCATGCCAAACCCCAGGGCGGTGTCGACCGCGTCCATCATGTGCAGGTAGTGCGCCCAGGTCTCGGCCCAATCTTCCCAGGGGTGCATGGTGGCGTAGGCGCTGACGCAGGTTTGCTGCCAGTCCGGGCGTGGGCCGTTCTGGTAGTGCTGATCGAGCGCGTCGGCGTAACTGGCGCGTTCGTCGCCGAACAGGTTGCGAAACGGCTCGAGCCAGTGGCTGTTGGCGATCAGGCGGTCCCAGTAATAGTGGCCGACCTCATGGCGGAAGTGACCGAGCAAGGTGCGATAGGGCTCGTGCATCTGTACGCGAACCTTTTCACGATGGGCGTCGTCGGCTTCCTTGATGTCGAGGGTGATCAGGCCGTTGGCGTGACCGGTCGTGGGCGCATTGCCTTGCAGGTCGATGCCGACGAAGTCGAACGCCAGGCCGGTGTCTTCGTTGACGCTTTTGGGCACCACCTGCAGGCCCAGGCTGATCAGTTGGGCCACCAGTCGGCGCTTGGCGGTTTCCACCTTGCGCCAGCGCTCGGGATTTTCCGCGATGGACAAATCCGGAATGGTGCGGTTCAGGCTGCACGCTACGCACAGGGCCGAGGTGCTGTGCGCCGGAATCAGCCAGTTACAGGCCGCCGGGGTCTGGAGGTTGGCGCAGCGGCGAAAGGCGCCTGCGTCGAGGTCGGCGTCCAGCAGCCAGGTGTCAGCCACCGGACCTGGTTGCAGTGAAGACAAGCGGCTTTGCTGTGGGTGGTAGCCCAGCAGCGCCGAGCAGGCCAGGCACTGGCTGTTGCGAAAGAACAAGGACTGGCCGCAGCGGCATTGCCATACCTTGCTGTTACGCGAGGATCCGGCCATGAACGGTGCGGCGATGCGCGTGCTGAGTTGCTCGAAGTAGCGAAACATGGCGATCTCTCCCAGGGGTGACTGAGACTAGATCATTTCCCTCGCAGGATCGTTCCCACGCGTGGGAACGATCGTCAGACGGAGATGTTGTGCTTGGCGAGGAAAGCGACGAACGCCTCTTCGTCGAGCACTTTGAGCCCCAGTTCGCTGGCCTTGGCCAATTTGGAACCGGCGCCCGGCCCGGCCACCACGCAGTGGGTCTTGGCCGAAACGGAACCGGCCACCTTGGCGCCCAGGCTTTCCAGCTTGTCCTTGGCCACGTCGCGGCTCATCAACTCCAGGGAGCCGGTGAGCACCCAGGTGTGTCCGGCTTCCGGCAGGCCTTCGACGACCTTTTTCTCGCTCTGCCAGTGCATGCCGAAGTCCTTGAGCTGCTGCTCGATGGCCAGGGCGCGGTTGGCGTTGTCTTCGCTATCAAAAAAGTCGCGCACGGCCTTGGCCTGCTTCTCGGGCAGGGCCTGGCGCATGTCCAGCCAGTCGGCCTTGATCACGCCTTCGAGGCTGCCGAACTTGTCCGCCAGTTTCTGCGCCGCACCCGGCCCAACGGAGGGCACGTGCAGCTTGTCGAGCAGGCCGCCCAGGGTGGTGCTGGCGGCGAACTCGGCGCTCAGGTCGCCCTGCTCCTGCAATTGCAGGGCGCATTCATCGGGCGACAGCAGCGCACCAATCACCTCTTGGTTATGGCTGTCTTCAAAGAAGCTGTGGATTTCGTGCGCCACTTCCAGGCCCACGTCCGGCAAGTACGTCAGCACTTCCGGCAAGGCCTTCTGCACGCGCTCCAGGGACGCCAGGGAGCGCGCCAGCACCTTGGCGGTCTCCTCGCCTACATCCGGAATGCCCAGGGCGTAGATAAACCGCGCCAGGGTCGGCGTCTTGCTGTTTTCGATGGCGGCGATCAGCTTTTTGCTGGAAATATCGGCAAAGCCTTCCAGGTCGATGATCTGCTCATACTTGAGTTTGTAGAGATCGGCCGGCGAGCCGATGAGTTTTTCATCCACCAGTTGCTCGATGGTCTTGTCGCCCAGGCCGTCGATGTCCATGGCGCGGCGCGAGACGAAATGAATGATCGCCTGCTTGAGCTGCGCGCCACAGGCCAGCCGCCCGACGCAGCGGTACACCGCGCCCTCGCTGACGGTTTCCTTGCCCTTGCTGCGCTTGACCAGTTGCGTGCGTTCCACGTGGGAGCCGCACACCGGGCAACTTTCGGGGATCTGCACCGCACGGGCATGTTCAGGACGACGCTCGGTAACCACCGAGACCACCTGCGGGATCACATCCCCGGCGCGGCGGATGATCACCGTGTCGCCGATCATCAGGCCCAGGCGCGCCACTTCGTCCATGTTGTGCAGGGTGGCGTTGGACACGGTCACCCCGGCGACCTTGACCGGTTTCAACCGCGCCACGGGCGTGACGGCGCCGGTACGGCCGACCTGGAATTCCACGTCGAGCAACTCGGTCAGTTCTTCCATGGCCGGGAATTTATGCGCAATGGCCCAGCGCGGCTCGCGGGCGCGGAAGCCCAGTTCCCGCTGGGCGGCAATACTGTTGACCTTGAACACCACACCGTCGATCTCGTACGACAGGCTGTTACGCCGCTCGCCGATGTCGCGGTAGTAGTCCAGGCATTCCTGGATGCCCTTGGCCAGTTTCAGTTCATGACTGATCGGCATGCCCCACTTCTGCAACTGCTTGAGGTTATCGATATGGGTGTCACTGATGTCCGCCGTCACCTGGCCGATGCCATAGCAGCAGAATTCCAGCGGGCGGCTGGCGGTGATCTTCGAATCCAGCTGGCGCAGGCTGCCGGCCGCCGCATTGCGCGGGTTGGCGAAGGTCTTGCCGCCGACTTCCAGTTGCGAGGCGTTCAGGCGCTCGAAACCGGCCTTGGACATGAACACTTCACCGCGCACTTCCAGGGTGGCCGGCCAGCCGCTGCCGTGCAGCTTCAACGGGATGTTGCGCACGGTGCGCACATTGACGCTGATGTCTTCGCCGGTGGTCCCGTCGCCACGAGTGGCGCCGCGCACCAGTTCGCCATCCTGATACAACAGGCTGACCGCCAGGCCATCCAGCTTCGGCTCGCAACTGTATTCGACACTGGCGAACAAGTCCCCGGCCGGCAGATCCAGGCCCTCGGTCACACGGCGATCGAATTCCAGCATGGTCGCTTCATCGAAGGCGTTACCGAGGCTGAGCATCGGGATTTCATGCCTGACTTGAGTAAACGCCGACAACGCCGCGCTGCCGACCCGCTGTGTCGGCGAATCACGCGTCACCAGTTCCGGATGTTCGGCTTCCAGGGCTTTGAGCTCATGGAACAAGCGGTCGTACTCGACGTCCGGAATGCTCGGCTCGTCAAGGACGTGGTAACGGTAATTGTGCTGATCCAGTTCAGCGCGCAGTTCGAGGATGCGGGTATGGGCGGCGGTCATGGTGTTCTCTCAAAAAGCAAAAGAGCAGCCGAAGCTGCTCAAATGGTAGTGCGCTTATTCTATCCGACAACGCCGAGGCGTAATCCTCAGCGTTTTTGTGTCAGGGCGCGACGCTCGAACTCGACGATGCGCTGACGGTAATGCTCGATGGTCTGGGCGGTGAGGACGCTGCGTTGGTCGTCCTTGAGCTCGCCGTTGAGCTCCTGGGACAGCTTGCGGGCCGCGGCCACCATCACGTCGAACGCTTGCTTGGGGTGACGCGGGCCTGGCAGGCCGAGGAAGAAACTGACCGCCGGGGTGCTGAACAGGTCGATGTCGTCCAGATCGAAGGTGCCGGGCTTGACCGCGTTGGCCATGGAAAACAGCACTTCGCCGTTGCCGGCCATGCTTTCGTGACGATGGAAAATATCCATCTCGCCAAAGCGCAGGCCGCTCTCAAGGATGTTCTGCAACAGGGCCGGGCCTTTGAAGCCACCGGCATCGCGGCAGATCACACTGATTACCAGCACTTCTTCGGCGGCCGGCTGATCGTTGACCGATTGGCGCGATGGGGCCTTGCCGCCGTTTTCATCCGGGAAATCATCGTCGCGGCTGCTGAAGCTCGGGCCTTCGTCGACGTCCAGGTTCAGGTCGCCCTGATGCGGCTCGGCCACGCCGGCACTGCCGCGCTTGCCACGCTTGGACGACGGCTCGCGGGCCTCACGCACCGGCGCGCTCATCGACGGCAAGTCGTGCTCGTCCAGCTGCGGTTCCTTGTGGGTATCCAGCACACGGGGCGGCCCCAGCAGCTCAGCGCTGCCGTCGTCGTCAGGTAAGTTGGACAGGTTTCGGTCCAGGCGAAATTTAAGCTTGCCCTTGCCACCGCGCATGCGGCGCCAGCCATCAAAAAGAATACCGGCAATGACAATGATGCCGATGACGATCAGCCACTCGCGCAGACCGATTTCCATGTAATCCCGTGCCTCTAATAAAAAATGCTGAAAAATAAGGGGTTTAGCACCGTGCAAACCGCTTTAAAACGTGGCGCCAACTCTATGTTCTGACTGACGTTTTGCCCACGCATACGAAAAATTGACATTAAACTAGCACGACCAAAGATAACTTTACACCGTCTGTCAAAATGCCTTGAGCAAATATGTCCATTTGCCACTTTTCCCAGACCGGTAAACCATCCTACAGCGTGCTGTAAAATTCCTTCCTGACAGACCTCAGGATTCCACCATCGCCATCGCTTCTTCCACATCGACGGCGACCAAACGCGAACAGCCCGGCTCATGCATCGTCACGCCCATCAACTGATCGGCCATTTCCATGGCAATCTTGTTGTGGGTGATATAGATGAACTGCACCGTCTGGGACATCTCCTTGACCAGCCGAGCGTAGCGTCCAACGTTAGCGTCATCCAGCGGTGCATCGACCTCGTCGAGCATGCAGAACGGCGCCGGGTTCAGCTTGAAGATGGCAAATACCAGGGCCAGGGCCGTCAGGGCCTTTTCGCCGCCGGACAACAAATGGATGGTGCTGTTCTTCTTGCCCGGTGGCCGCGCCATGATCGTTACCCCTGTATCGAGTAGATCTTCGCCCGTCAGTTCCAAGTAGGCACTGCCACCACCGAAAACTTTTGGGAATAACGCCTGTAAACCGCCATTAATCTGATCAAAGGTATCCTTGAAGCGGTTGCGGGTTTCCTTGTCGATCTTGCGGATCACGTTTTCCAGGGTGTCCAGCGCTTCGACCAGGTCGGCGTTCTGGGCATCCAGATAACGTTTGCGCTCGGACTGCTGCTGGTACTCATCAATGGCCGCGAGGTTGATCGCGCCCAGTCGCTGGATACGCGCGGCAATGCGCTCAAGTTCTTCTTCGGCGTCTTTTTCGTTGGCCTGGGCGGTCAGCGTGTTGAGTACGCCGTGCAGGTCGTAGCCGTCTTCGAGCAACTGGTCCTGCAAAGTCTTGCGACGCACGGTCAGGGCTTGCCACTCCATGCGCTGTTGTTCGAGCTGACCGCGAATCAGCTGGGATTGCTGTTCGGCCGTGGTGCGGCGCTTTTCAGCCTCGCGCAGTTCGCGGTCGGCGTCCTCCAGGGCGATCTGCGCGGTCTTGAGTTCTTCGTCGACGCTCATGCGCTTGTCGAGCAACTCTTCAAGCTTGAGGCGCAGTTCTTCCAGCGGCGCTTCGCCCTCCTCCAGATTGAGGCTCAGTTGCTCGCGCTTTTCGGTGAGGCGTTCCGATTGCATCTCCAGGCGCTCAAGGGCCTGGGCCGTGGACGTGTGCTGGGCGCGCAGCGAGCCGAGGCGCACCGCCAGTTGGTGCGCGTGGTCCTTGTGCTGGCGGGCTTCCTGGCGCACGCGGTCGAGGCGTTCGCGCAGGCTGTCGCGCTGGGCCAGCAGCAGTTCGCGCTGCTCGGTGTCCAGGGCCATGCTGTCGAGGGCTTCCTGCAACAGCAGGCGCGCTTCGCCGATCTGTTCGTGCTCCAGGGCACGCTGCTCGCCCATTTCGGCGACTTCTTCGTCAAGGCGGGTGCGGCGCAGGGTCAGTTGTTCGACCTTGGCTTTGCTCGCCGACAGTTGCGCTTTCAATTCGCCTTGCTGGCGCGCTTCGTCCTGCAACAGGCGGCGCAGATGCTCGCGACCGGTCTCTTGCTGGCGCTGGGTGGCGCGCAGGGTTTGCAGTTCGGTTTCCAGGCTTTCCAGGGTCGCCTCGCGCTCTTCACGCTCGGCGCTCAGGTTGACGATTTCCTGGCCTCGGGCCAATACGCCGCTTTCGGCCTCACTGGCACGGCGTACGCGCAAGAAGTGGCGGCCGACCCAATAGCCGTCGCGACTGATCAGGCTTTCGCCGGCCGCTAACTGGCCGCGTTGGGCCAGGGCCTGCTCCAGTGATTCGACCGGCTTGACCTGGCCCAACCACGGCGACAGGTCAATCGCCGCCTCGACCTTGTCCAGCAGGCTGCCCGGCACGCGCGTGCCATCGGCTGCGGGACTGAGCAGGCGCAGGTCGCCCTGGGTGAAACCGGCCAGGTCGAAGCCGCCGAAATCATCCACCAGCACCGCTTGCAGATCGGCGCCCAGCACGGTTTCCACCGCCAGCTCCCAACCGGCCTCGACCTTCAAGCCCTCGGCCAGGCGCGGGCGCTCGGCCAGGTGCTGGTCGCGCAGCCATTCGGCGGTGCCGGTGCCGGGGTCCAGCGCGGCTTGCTGCAAGGCTTCCAATGAGGCCAGCCGCCCGTTGAGGCGCTGCAGATCGCCCTGGGCCTGTTGCTGCGCCTGGGTCGCGGTGTGCAATTGCTGGCGCAATTGCTCGAGGCGTTCCACTTGCTGCGTTTCGCTGGCCTCGAGCTCTTCGAGGGTCATTTCGCTTTCGGCCAGTTGCTCGCTCAACTGCATGATCGCCGCGTCTTCCGGGTCGGCGGCGAGCAACACGCGCTCTTCCTGCAGGCGGCGCTGGCGTTCAGCCAGGCGCTCCATGCTGGTTTCCAGTTGCTGGATACGCGACTGCTGCACCTCGGCCTGGCGGCGCGGTTCGGCGGATTTGAGGTTGAACGTGTCCCACTGCTCCTGCCAGCCGTGCATGCCGGTTTCGGCTTCTTCCAGGGCGGCGGCGGCCTCTTCGGCGGCGGCGCTGGTGATTTCCTGCTCGGGGGTGAGCATGTCCAGCTCTTCGCCCAGGGTCAGCAGCAAGGTACGGTCGTGGCCCAGGTGCGATTCAGTCTCCAGGCGTGCGCGTTCGGCTTCCTTCAGATCGTCCTGCAACTGGCGCAGGCGCTGCTGGACGTGCTGGATGCTCTGTTCGACCCGGGCAATATCACCGCCCACCGAATAGAAGCGGCCCTGCACCAGATTGAAGCGTTCGGACAGTTCATGGTGCCCGTCCCGCAGGCGTTCGATGCTGGCGTCGGCGTTGCGCTGCTCGGCCACCAGCGCTTCAAAGCTGACTTCCTGGGTGCCGATGATCGCTTCACGCTGGCCGACCTGGTCGTTCAGCGCCTGCCAGCGCAGGGCCGACAGTTGTGCCTTGAGCTGGCGCTCTTCGGCCTTGTACTCCTGATACTTCTCGGCCGCCTGGGCCTGGCGGTGCAGGCGCTCCAACTGGCGCTCCAGCTCTTCGCGCAGGTCGGTCAGGCGGGCGAGGTTTTCATGGGTGCGGCGGATGCGGTTTTCGGTCTCGCGGCGGCGCTCCTTGTATTTGGAGATGCCGGCCGCTTCCTCGATAAAGTTGCGCAGGTCTTCGGGCTTGGCTTCGATCAGCTTGGAGATCATGCCCTGCTCGATGATCGAATAGCTGCGCGGGCCCAGGCCTGTGCCGAGGAAGATATCGGTGATGTCGCGTCGACGGCATTTGGTGCCGTTGAGGAAATAACTGTTCTGGCTGTCGCGCGTGACTTTACGGCGAATGGAGATTTCCGCGTAGGCCGCGTACTCGCCGACCAGGGTGCCGTCGGAGTTGTCGAACACCAGCTCGATGCTGGCCTGGCTCACCGGTTTGCGGCTGGTGGAGCCGTTGAAGATGACGTCGGTCATCGACTCGCCGCGCAGGTTTTTCGCCGAACTCTCGCCCATCACCCAGCGCACGGCGTCGATGATATTCGACTTGCCGCAGCCATTGGGCCCGACCACCGCCGCCATGTTACTGGGGAAGTTCACCGTGGTCGGGTCGACGAAGGATTTGAACCCCGCCAGTTTGATGCACTTGAGCCGCACGTTTAGGCGTCCGCCAACGCTGCGATGACCAGCGAGCTGCTGCGCTGGCAGTAAGCCGACAGCACCAGGCGGATCTGCGTCAGGTCGCGGGCCAGCACGGCAGCGAGCAGTTGTTCGAACAGCGCGAGGTACTCGCTCATTTCCGCCTTGCGCTGGTCAAGGGCCAGGTAATAGGCGCGGTTCATCGCCGGCTGCAGGTTCTCGACGGTCTCCTGCAGGTACGGATTGTTGGCGAAGGGGTACGCGGCGCGCATCACATTGAAGCTTTCTTCGACAAAGGCGCGGATGTCCTGGCGCTCGTAGCTGGCCATCAGGCGCTGCTGGATTTGCAGGAATGGCGCCATGTCGGCCTGGGTCTGCCAGCCTTCGGCCACTGCATTGCCAAGCAGGATGTACATCTCGCCCATCAACGTGCACAGGCTCTGCACCTTGTGTGCGCTGAGTTCGGTGACGTGAGCGCCACGGCGCGGCAGGATCGCGATCAGGTGCCGGCGTTCGAGGATCAGCAAGGCTTCGCGCACGGAACCACGGCTGACATTCAGCGCCAGCGTGACCTTCTGTTCCTGGATCCGCTCCCCAGGCTTGAGATCGCCGCGAATGATACGTTCGGCGAGGTGGTGAGCGATTTGCTCGGCGAGACTGTCCGGCGCCTTGAACGTCATGTTTTCCCTTCAAAATCTTCTATCGGTACAAGCGCGGCAGTGTAGCGCATTGGCCCGCTGATGGCGCTACGCCCACGGTGGCGAATTTGGCATGAAACACGCAAGCCTGAACCGCCATAAGCCCCTGAAAACAACGGTTCCAGAAGACTGGACCATAATTGAATGTGTTGTGACCGGATTTTCTTGACCCTTAGGTCAGAAAACCATTGACCGAAAAGTCAGACATGACTAGATTCGGCGCAAAGCGGTTAACAACAATAATGAGTCTGCGAGGCCTTCCGTGATCCAGTTTTTACTTAACCAGGAACTCCGTAGCGAGCACGCCCTGGACCCCAACCTGACCGTGCTCAACTATTTGCGTGAGCATGTGGGCAAATCCGGAACCAAGGAAGGCTGCGCCAGCGGCGACTGCGGTGCGTGCACCGTGGTGGTCGGCGAGTTGCACCGCAACGATCAAGGCGTTGAGCAGATCCGTTATCGCAGCCTCAATTCGTGCCTGACCTTTGTCTCGTCGTTGCACGGCAAGCAACTGATCAGTGTCGAAGACCTCAAGCACCAGGGCCAACTGCACAGCGTGCAGCAGGCGATGGTCGAGTGCCACGGCTCGCAGTGCGGCTTCTGCACCCCGGGCTTCGTGATGTCGTTGTTTGCCCTGCAAAAGAACAGCGACGCGCCCGACAGCCAGAAAGCCCACGAAGCCCTGGCCGGCAACCTGTGCCGCTGCACCGGTTACCGCCCGATTCTGGCGGCGGCCGAACAGGCCTGTTGCAACAAGCCCCAGGACCAGTTCGACAGCCGTGAAGCCCAGACCATCGCGCAGCTCAAGGCGATTGCACCAACGCAAACCGGCGAACTCAACAGCGGCGACAAACGCTGCCTGGTGCCGTTGACGGTCGCCGACCTGGCCGATCTCTACGACGCCTACCCGCAAGCCCGCCTGCTGGCCGGCGGCACCGACCTGGCGCTGGAAGTCACCCAGTTCCATCGCACCCTGCCGGTGATGATTTACGTCGGTAATATCGAAGAAATGAAGCGCATCGAGTCCTTCGATGACCGCCTGGAAATCGGCGCCGCCACCGCCCTCTCCGACTGCTACACCGCACTGCACCACGAATACCCCGATTTTGGCGACTTGCTGCACCGCTTCGCCTCCCTGCAGATCCGCAACCAGGGCACCCTGGGCGGCAATATCGGCAACGCCTCGCCCATCGGCGATTCACCGCCGCTGCTGATCGCCCTCGGTGCGCAGATTGTGCTGTGCAAGGGCCAGACCCGCCGCACCCTGGCGCTGGAAGACTACTTTATCGACTACCGCGTCACTGCCCGCCAGGACAGCGAATTCATCGAGAAGATCATCGTGCCCAAGGGCCATTCACTGTTTCGCGCCTACAAGGTGTCCAAGCGTTTGGACGATGACATCTCCGCTGTGTGCGCCGCCTTCAACCTGAAGCTCGACAACGGTGTGATCAGCCAGGCGCGCGTCGCCTTCGGCGGCATGGCTGCCACCCCCAAGCGCGCCAGGCACTGCGAAACGGTACTGGTCGGCGCCACCTGGAACGCCGCCACCGTGGAGAAAGCCTGCGCCGCCCTGGCCGAGGACTTCACCCCGCTGTCGGACTTCCGCGCCAGCAAGGAATACCGCCTGCTCAGCGCGCAGAACCTGCTGCGCAAATACTTCATCGAACTGCAAACGCCGCACATCGAGACTCGGGTGACCGCTTATGTCTAACCATCACGCCGTGGTAAAAACCCAGGCCGAACTGGCCGAGCTGTTTGCCCAGGACCTGACCTCCGGCGTCGGCCGTAGCGTCAAGCATGACAGCGCCGCCAAGCATGTCAGCGGCGAGGCGCAGTACATCGACGACCGCCTCGAATTTCCCAACCAGTTGCACCTGTATGCGCGCATGTCCGACCGCGCCCACGCGAAAATCCTCAGCATCGACACCGCGCCCTGCTATGCCTTCGACGGCGTGCGCATCGTGATTACCCACGAAGACGTACCGGGCCTCAAGGACATCGGCCCATTGATGCCCGGCGATCCGTTGCTGGCCATCGACACCGTGCAGTTCGTCGGCCAGGTGGTGCTGGCCGTGGCCGCCCGCGATCTTGAGACCGCGCGTAAAGCCGCGATGGCGGCGGTGATCGAATACGAAGACCTGGAGCCGGTGCTGGATGTGGTCGAGGCGTTTCGCAACAAACACTTCGTGCTCGACAGCCACACCCATCAACGCGGTGATGCGGCCGGCGCGCTGGCGAGCGCGAAACACCGTATCCAGGGCACGCTGCATATCGGCGGCCAGGAGCATTTCTACCTGGAGACGCAGATTTCTTCGGTGATGCCCACCGAAGACGGCGGCATGATCGTCTACTGCTCCACGCAAAACCCCACCGAAGTGCAGAAACTGGTGGCCGAAGTGCTGGATGTGTCGATGAACAAGATCGTCGTCGACATGCGCCGCATGGGCGGCGGGTTCGGCGGCAAGGAAACCCAGGCCGCCAGCCCCGCCTGCCTGTGCGCGGTGGTGGCACGCCTCACCGGGCAACCGACCAAGATGCGCCTGCCGCGGGTCGAAGACATGCTGATGACCGGCAAGCGCCACCCTTTCTACATCGAATATGACGTGGGCTTTGACGACAACGGCCGTTTGAACGGCATCAACCTGGAGCTGGCCGGCAATTGCGGCTGTTCGCCGGACCTGTCCAACTCGATTGTCGACCGCGCGATGTTCCACGCCGATAACGCGTATTACCTGGGCGATGCCACAGTCAACGGCCATCGCTGCAAGACCAATACGGCTTCGAACACGGCTTATCGTGGCTTCGGCGGCCCCCAGGGCATGGTCGCCATCGAGGAAGTGATGGACGC
This sequence comes from Pseudomonas sp. 44 R 15, assembly GCF_900004965.1. Lineage (NCBI taxonomy): Bacteria > Pseudomonadati > Pseudomonadota > Gammaproteobacteria > Pseudomonadales > Pseudomonadaceae > Pseudomonas > Pseudomonas sp. 44 R 15. The sequence goes on along the minus strand of NZ_CVTU01000047.1, from coordinate 61,343 downwards.
CATCGCCCGCCATCTGGCGCTGGACCCACTGGCCGTGCGCAAGGCCAACTACTACGGCAAGACCGAGCGCAACGTCACCCACTACTACCAGACCGTCGAGCACAACATGCTCGAAGAAATGACCGCCGAGCTGGAGGCGAGCAGCCAATACGCCGAGCGCCGCGAAGCGATTCGCCTGTACAACGCCCACAGCCCGATCCTGAAAAAGGGCCTGGCGCTGACCCCGGTCAAATTCGGCATCTCGTTTACCGCGAGCTTTCTCAACCAGGCCGGCGCGCTCATTCATATCTACACCGACGGCAGCATTCACCTGAACCATGGCGGAACCGAAATGGGCCAGGGCCTGAACACCAAGGTCGCCCAGGTGGTGGCCGAAGTGTTCCAAGTCGACATCGACCGCGTGCAGATCACCGCGACCAACACCGACAAAGTGCCGAACACCTCGCCAACCGCGGCGTCCAGCGGTGCCGACCTGAACGGCAAGGCCGCCCAGAACGCCGCCGAAACCATCAAGCAGCGCCTGGTGGAATTTGCCGCACGCAAGTACGACGTCAGCGAAGCGGATGTGGAATTTCGCAACGGCCATGTGCGCGTGCGTGAGCAGATCCTGAGCTTCGAGGCGCTGATCCAGCAGGCGTATTTCGCCCAGGTCTCGCTGTCGAGCACCGGCTTCTACAAGACCCCGAAGATTTTCTATGACCGCAGCCAGTCGCGCGGACGGCCTTTCTATTACTTCGCCTTCGGCGCGGCCTGCTGCGAGGTGATCGTCGACACCCTGACCGGCGAATACAAGATGCTGCGCACCGACATCCTCCACGACGTGGGCGCCTCGTTGAACCCGGCCATCGACATCGGCCAGGTGGAAGGCGGGTTCATCCAGGGCATGGGCTGGCTGACCATGGAAGAGCTGGTGTGGAACAACAAGGGCAAGCTGATGACCAATGGCCCGGCCAGCTACAAGATCCCGGCGGTGGCCGACATGCCGCTGGACCTGCGGGTGAAGCTGGTGGAAAACCGCAAGAACCCGGAAGACACGGTGTTCCATTCCAAGGCCGTGGGCGAGCCGCCGTTCATGCTCGGGATTGCTTCGTGGTGCGCGATCAAGGATGCGGTGGCGAGCCTGGGTGACTATCGCCAGCAGCCGAAGATCGACGCGCCGGCCACGCCCGAGCGGGTGTTGTGGGGGTGTGAGCAGATGCGCAAGTTGAGCGCCGCTGTGGCGGTGGATACCGAAACCGAGTTGGCTTCGTTTTAGACCGAGGCGCTGCCATCGGGGGCAAGCCCCCTCCCACATTTTGAACTGTGAATACCTTCAAGTGTGGGAGTGGGCTTGCCCCCGATGACGGCCTGACAGACACCACAAGAGGTGACTATGAACAACTGGATCAGCGCCCTCGCCGACCTGCAGAACCAGGGCGAGCCCTGCGTACTGGTGACCATCATCGAAGAGCTCGGCTCCACGCCGCGCAATGCCGGTTCGAAGATGGTGATCAGTGCCGCGCAGACCTTCGACACCATCGGCGGCGGGCACCTGGAATACAAGGCGATGCAGCTCGCCCGCGAGATGCTCGCCCGTGGCCAGCAGAACACCCACCTGGAGCGCTTCAGCCTCGGCGCGAGCCTGGGCCAGTGCTGTGGTGGCGTCACCGTGCTGCTGTTCGAACCGATGGGCCAGGTGCAGGCGCACATCGCGGTATTCGGTGCCGGCCACGTGGGGCGTGCGCTGGTGCCGTTGCTGGCGAGCCTGCCGTGCCGGGTGCGCTGGATCGATGCCCGTGAGCAGGAATTCCCGGAGAACATCCCGCAAGGCGTGCGTAAAATCGTCAGCGAAGAGCCGGTCGACGAGATCGCCGACTTGCCGGCGGGCAGTTACTGCATCGTCATGACCCACAACCACGCGCTGGACCTGGAACTCACCGCCGCCCTGCTCAAGCGCAATGACTTTGCCTACTTCGGCCTGATCGGCTCGAAAACCAAACGCGTCAAATTCGAACACCGCCTGCGCGATCGCGGCTTCGATGCCGCGCAACTGCAACGCATGCGCTGCCCCATGGGCCTCACCGAGGTGAAGGGCAAACTGCCGGTGGAGATTGCCATCTCCATCGCCGGCGAAATCATCGCCACCTATAACGCCAATTTCGGCCAGCACACCGCCAGCGCCGAACCCATTGCCAAATTGCTGCCGGTGTCACGCCGCAGCCAAGCTATCAATTGAGATCACCATGCCTTTGACCCGCAAAGCCTACCGCGCCGCCATCCTGCACAGCATCGACGACCCTGCCATCGTGGGCATTGAAGCGTCCTACGAATATTTCGAAGACGGCCTGCTGGTGATCGATAACGGCCAGATCAGTGCGCTCGGCCACGCCAGCGACCTGCTGCCGACGTTGCCCGCTGACATCGATATCACTCACTACCAGGATGCATTGATCACCCCCGGCCTGATCGACACCCACATCCACCTGCCGCAGACCGGCATGGTCGGCGCCTATGGCGAGCAGTTGCTGGACTGGCTCAACACCTACACCTTCCCCTGTGAAAGCCAGTTCGCCGACAAGGCCCACGCCGAGGAAGTCGCGGACATTTTCATCAAGGAACTGCTGCGCAACGGCACCACCACCGCGCTGGTGTTCGGCAGTGTGCATCCGCAGTCGGTGAACGCGTTCTTTGAAGCGGCCGAAAAACTCGACCTGCGCATGATCGCCGGCAAGGTGATGATGGATCGCAATGCGCCGGACTACCTGACCGACACGCCGCAATCCGGCTACCAGGAAAGCAAGGCGCTGATCGAGCGCTGGCACGGCAAGGGCCGCCTGCACTATGCCGTCACGCCGCGCTTTGCGCCGACCAGCACGCCGGAGCAACTGGCGCTGGCCGGGCAACTGCTGGGCGAGTACCCGGACCTGTACATGCAGACCCACATCAGTGAGAACAAGCAGGAAGTCGAATGGGTGAAGGAGTTGTTCCCGGAGCGCAAAGGCTATCTGGATGTGTACGACCACTACAAATTGCTGGGCGAACGCTCGGTGTTTGCCCACGGCGTGCATCTGTGTGACGACGAGTGTGCCCGGCTGGCGCAGACCGGCTCGGCCGTGGCGTTCTGCCCGACGTCGAACCTGTTCCTCGGCAGTGGCCTGTTCAACCTGCCGATGGCCGAGAAGCACACACTGAATGTCGGCCTGGGCACCGACGTGGGCGGCGGCACCAGCTTCTCGCTGCTGCAAACGCTGAATGAAGCCTACAAGGTCATGCAATTGCAGGGCGCGCGGTTGAGCCCGTTCAAGTCGCTGTACCTGGCCACCTTGGGCGGCGCGCGGGCGTTGCGCCTGGAAGACCGGATCGGCACCTTGCAGCCGGGCACGGACGCGGACTTCCTGGTGCTGGACTACAACGCCACGCCGCTGCTCAGCTACCGCTTGAAGCAGGCCAATAACATTGCCGAGACGTTGTTCGTGTTGATGACATTGGGAGATGATCGGGCGGTATTGCAGACCTACGCGGCCGGCAATCTGGTGCATCAACGCTAATTTCAGAGGCACCAAAAAACCAATGTGGGAGGGGGCTTGCCTCCGATTGCGGTGGATCAGCCAACCTATGCATTGACTGACACACTGCTATCGGGGGCAAGCCCCCTCCCACATTTTTATCCCCGGTGAATCAGGGAAACTACAGTTTTACCGAAGAGCGCCCCGCCTTCTTGGTCTGCAACAGATGCGAGAACACCGCATGCAAATCATCCGACGCACTTTCCTCATCGAGGTTGAGCTTGCTGTCGATGTGATCCATGTGATGCATCATCAAATCCACCGCCAGTACCGCATCCCGGGCTTCGATCGCGTCGATCAGCTGGGTGTGCTCATCGTAGGAACAGTGCGAGCGGTTGCCGCTTTCGTACTGGGCGATGATCAATGAGGTCTGGGACACCAGGCTGCGCTGGAAGCTGATCAGCGGCGCATTCTTCGCCGCTTCGGCCAGCTTCAGGTGAAATTCGCCGGAGAGGCGAATACCGGCGCCACGGTCACCACGGGAGAAACTGTCGCGTTCGTCGTTGACCATCTGGCGCAACTCGGCCAGTTGTTCGGCGGTGGCGTGCTGCACCGCCAACTCGGTGATCGCCCGCTCCACCAGACGCCGCGCCATGAACACCTGGCGGGCTTCATCGACGCTCGGGCTGGCGACGACCGCGCCACGATTGGGCCGCAGCAACACCACACCCTCATGGGCCAGGCGCGACAACGCGCGGCGAATGATGGTACGGCTCACGCCGAAGATTTCGCCCAGTGCCTCTTCACTCAATTTGGTGCCAGGTGCCAGGCGTTGTTCGAGGATCGCCTCGAAGATATGCGCGTAGACGATATCGTCCTGGGTTCCGCTGCGACCGGTCTTGCCGGCGCGCGGTTGTTTCTTGAGAGGTTGCAACTGTTCGTTCATGGGCACTCGGGTAGGGAGAACGGCGGCGAATTAACGGTAATACGACAACTTTAAGGTAATACGGCAACAGGGAGTCGCTGGCAAGTATCGCCTGAAAACACGGCACATTGTACACAACCCAATGCGCCAACACACTGTACGGCTGTTTGCGGCGCCGGCTGTATTGCAATGGGTCGCTGCGTTTGAGTTTAGGCTTGATTCCACGATTTCCCATGAACGACATCCCACTGTAGGAGCGAGCTTGCTCGCGAAGAACCCAAGGGCGCCGCGTTTAATCTGATTGCCCGCGTTATCGTTGGCGATTTTCGCGAGCAAGCTCGCTCCTACCGCGTGCGGAGTCAGGTAAAAGGAACACCCTTTCATGACCGACGCCACCCAAGCGCCGCTGCGCCCGCTGGCCGACACTTCACCTTCGGCCATCGTCGCCGGTTTCATCGCGATGATGACCGGCTACACCAGCTCGCTGGTGCTGATGTTCCAGGCCGGCCAGGCCGCCGGTTTGACCACGGCGCAGATTTCCTCGTGGATCTGGGCGATTTCCATCGGCATGGCGGTGTGCAGCATCGGCCTGTCCCTGCGCTATCGCACGCCGATCACCATCGCCTGGTCGACACCCGGCGCGGCGCTGTTGATCACGAGCCTGGGCGGCGTCAGTTACGGCGAGGCCATCGGTGCCTACATCACCTGCGCAGTGCTGGTGACCCTCTGCGGGCTGACCGGCAGCTTTGAAAAACTCGTCAAGCGTATCCCCGCGTCGCTGGCGGCGGCGTTGCTGGCGGGGATTCTGTTCAAGATCGGCAGTGAAATCTTCGTCGCCGCGCAGCATCGCACCGGCCTGGTGCTGGGGATGTTTTTCACTTACCTGATCATCAAGCGCCTGTCGCCGCGTTATGCGGTGCTGGCCGCACTGGTGAGCGGCACCCTGCTGTCGGGCTTGATGGGGTTGCTGGATTTCAGCGGTTTTCATCTGGAAGTCGCAACACCGGTATGGACCACACCGCACTTTTCGCTGGCGGCGACCATCAGCATCGGTATCCCGCTGTTCGTGGTGGCGATGACCTCACAGAACATGCCGGGGGTCGCCGTGCTGCGCGCCGACGGCTACACCGTGCCGGCCTCGCCACTGATAACCAGCACCGGCCTTGCCTCGCTGGTGCTGGCGCCCTTTGGCTCCCACGGCATCAACCTGGCGGCCATCAGCGCGGCGATCTGCACCGGGCCGCACGCTCACGAAGACCGCAACAAGCGCTACACCGCAGCCGTCTGGTGCGGGGTGTTCTACGGGATTGCCGGGGTGTTCGGCGCCACATTGGCGGCGCTCTTCGCCGCGTTGCCCAAGGAACTGGTGCTGTCGATTGCGGCACTGGCGTTGTTCGGCTCGATCATCAATGGCCTGAGCATCGCCATGAGTGAGCCCCGGGAGCGGGAAGCGGCGTTGATCACCTTCATGGTCACCGCGTCAGGCCTGACGTTGTTTTCCATTGGTTCGGCGTTCTGGGGGATTGTGGCGGGAGTGTTGACGCTGCTGATTCTGAACGGGCGCAAGGCATAAAAAAACGGCGACCCTCAGGTCGCCGTTTTGTTTAGTATCACTTGGCCGCGTTGATCGGCTTTTCCGGATACCACACGTCCAGCAACGGGCTGACTTCAGCCTTGGTCAGCTCGGAACGGGTTTTCAGCCAGGCTTCAACGGCAGCACGCTGCTCTTCGTTGACCGAGCCACGCTTCTGCAGGCAAACCAGACCGTAGTCATCGCCGCCGACATAACCCAGACCGTTGGCTTCCATGGCTTCTTTGATGAATGCTTCGAGGAAAGCGTCGATAGCTTCTTCACTCAGGCCTTCTTTGAAGTCCAGGTTCAGTTCGAAACCCAGCTCTTGAAATTCATCAACGCACAGTTTTTTGCGCAGACGCTGGGAACGGTTAGTCGCCATTGGAACAATCCTCTTAAGTAATAACGGCCGGCACTTTAGCAGTTTAAGGCGGCAATTGCCCGACTCTCTGGGACGGGCGGCGTTTGGCCGATAAAAAAACCCGGATTACCCGCTATCGTTCAGCTACAAGTAAGCTCGGCTTGGGGCATAATGCCGACACTTTCATGACCAATGAGGGATTTTTCTTGTATACCCCTCGCCTTTTTCACCCTCCTCAGCAGTAGGGTCTTATTTTTTATGATCAAATCGTTGCGTTCTGTTTTCCTCGCCGGTGTTCTTCTGCCATTGGCCCTGCATGCCACCGCCGCCCCCGTCAATAACACCCTGCCCCCCAGTGTTGCCCAGGCCCTTCAGAAGGCCAAACTGCAAAATACCGCCCTGTCCCTGGTGATGTTGCCCTTGAACGGCCCCGGTACGCCGACCGTGTTCAATGCCGACGTTTCGGTGAACCCGGCCTCCACCATGAAACTGGTGACGACCTACGCGGCCCTGGAAATGCTCGGCCCCAACCATCAGTGGAAAACCGAGTTCTACACCGACGGCGTACTCAGTGGCGGCGTGTTGCGCGGCAACCTGTATCTCAAGGGCGGCGGCGATCCCAAGCTGAACATGGAGAAACTCTGGCTGTTGATGCGCGACCTGCGCGCCAACGGCGTACAACAGGTCACCGGCGACCTGGTCCTGGATCGCAACTTCTTCCAGCAGCCCCAATTGCCGGAGTTCAATGACGACGGCAACGACGAGAACAAGCCGTTCCTGGTCAAGCCCGATGCCCTGCTGGTCAACCTCAAGGCCCTGCGCTTCGTGACGCGAAATGATGCCGGGCGGGTGATCGTGTCGGTCGAGCCGCCGATTGCGAGCATTCGCATCGACAACCAGGTGAAAGTCTCCAACGCCAAACAATGCACCGGCGACGTACGCTACAGCCCGGTGACCGCCGCCGATGGCAGTGTGACCGTGACCGTCAGTGGCCAGTTGGCGGACGGTTGCAGTTCGCAGACCTACCTGTCGCTGCTCGACCATGCCACCTACACCGCCGGCGCCGTGCGTGCGATCTGGAAGGAGTTGGGCGGCACCATCCAGGGCCGCGATATCCAGGCGCCGGTGCCCAAGGATGCCAAAGTGTTGGCCCGTGCCTTCTCGCCGGACCTGGCGGAAATCATCCGCGACATCAACAAATACAGTAACAACACCATGGCCCAGCAACTGTTCCTGAGCCTGGGCGCGCAGTTTCGCAACGATGCCGATGGCGACGATGCCAAGGCCGCGCAACGCGTGGTGCGTCAGTGGCTGGCGAAGAAAGGCATTACCGCGCCACACCTGGTGATGGAGAATGGTTCCGGCCTGTCCCGCGCCGAACGGGTCAGCGCCCGTGAGATGGCAGCCATGCTGCAAGCGGCCTGGAAAAGCCCCTACGCCGCCGAATACATCAGCTCGCTGCCGATCGCCGGCACCGACGGAACCATGCGTAAACGCCTGAAGACCACCGCCATGCGCGGCGAAGCTCATGTGAAGACCGGCACCTTGAACACCGTGCGCGCCATCGCCGGGTTCAGCCGCGACAACAATGGCAACACCTGGGCGGTGGTGGCGATTCTCAACGATTCCAAGCCGTGGGGCGCGTCGTCAGTGCTGGACCAGGTGCTGCTTGACCTGTATCGCCAGCCGAAAGCAGTGGCAGCCGCGCCGGTGCTCTAGAGCACCGGTTCAGTCTGTGGGAGCGGGTTCCACCCGGTCCCTGCCCGCCTGTTTGGCGACATAGACAGCCGAATCCGCGCGCAGCAGCAACCCATCGATACCTTCATCGATCCGCCAGCTGGCGACCCCAAAGCTGGCGGTGACGACGCCCACCGGTGCCATCGGCACACTGCGCAACGACTGCCACAACTCCATCGCCAGGCAATAGGCCTGGGCGCTATCGGTATGCGGGCAGAGCACCACGAACTCTTCCCCGCCCAGCCGGCAGAACACGTCGGTGCGGCGCAGGCGCTGGCTGATTCGCTTGCACAGCTCGCGCAATACGTCGTCGCCGATACCATGCCCGTGCTGGTCGTTGATCCGTTTGAAGTGGTCGATATCCAGCATGATCACCGACAGCGCTCCCGATGTGCGGTTCAGGCGCAGCAGTTCGACTTTCATGCGGTCCTGGAAATAGCGGCGATTGTGGATGCCGGTCAGGGAGTCGGTGATGGACAGCGTGCGCAATTCGTCTTCCACGCGCTTTAAATCGGAAATATCCGACACATAGCCATGCCACAACGTACCGCCGCCGGGTAATTCTTCCGGGGTCGCTTCGCCACGAATCCAGCGCAGGCCCCGCTGGGGCAACTGAACGCGATATTCTTCGCGCCAATGGCTCAATTGCAGCGCCGACAAGCGTATTGACGCGCGTACCCGCTCAAGGTCCTGGGGGTGAATGCGCTCCAGGATTTTGCCCGCATCCTGCTGCAACACGCCAAGCTCGATTTCATAGATATCGCGCATGCCTTCGCTGGTGTAAATGAAGCGCCAGCGATCGTGGGGCTCCAGCGTGAACTGGAAGATACCGCCAGGTACATGGACACTGAGTTTTTTCAGCAAGCGATCCCGCGCCGCCAAGGCCTCGTAGGCGCGCTTCTGCTCAGTGACATCCAGGTAAATGGCCAGGTGCCCGACCCACAGGCCATGGTCATCCAGCAACACTGTGGCCAGCATATTCACGGTCAAAGGGCTGCCGTCCTCACGCACCAGCGTCCACTCGCGGGCGTCGTGCTGCCTGTCCGGGCTTTCCACCAGCATCGCCTGGCTCGGCGTAATACGCTTGCCCAGCGCCGCGCTCAAACGCGTGGCGCGGGCCTCAAGCTCCGAGGCCAGGTGCAGGCTTTCCAGCGTCAGGTGACCCACCACGTGTTCGCTCTTGAATCCCAGCATCCGTTCGGCGCCGGCATTGAACATGTTGATGACTCCGCGCAAGTCAGTGGCAATGATTGCGACGTGCGTTGCCGCGTCCAGCACACTGCGCAATTGGCCGTGTGCGCCGCGCAGTTCCTGTTCACGCAGGCGCAACTGCGCGGTACGCTGCTCCACCAGTGCCAGCGCCCGCTGGCGTTGGCTGACCAGCACATAGAGCAGAGCCGCGAGCAGCGCACTCAGCAGCACGCCCATGACCAATATGGTGTGGGTCGAAGAATGGTTGGCCTTGTCGAATACCTCGCTGGCGCGCAGGCTCAGCGCGTAGACGTGGTCACCGAGGGTAAGTCGTCGGGCAGCGACAAGGTCGCTGTCGCCCGGCACATTGCTCGACGCATACAGCACCCGTTGCTCAGTGTCGGAGGTATCGACGATCTGCATCACCAGGTTATCCCGGCTGGACTTGGGCAAACCCTCGGCCACCAACTGGCGCATGCTGATCACCGCCATTACATAGCCGTACGGCTGGGGATCGACCGTTTTGCGCACCGGCGCTACCAGCAGCACCCCGGCGGCATACGCCGGCTCCAGGCCCACCAGTTGCATGGGCTGGGACACCGCCGCCTGGCCGCTGGCTTGCGCGCGCTCGACAACCGCGCGCCGCAGGGGTTGGGCAAGCAGGTCAAAACCCATTGGCGAGCCCAACAGACTCTGGGTCTGGCTATATAAAACCGGCACGTATTCATCGCGATCGGACGCCGGCGCCAGCTCGCCTGCCGAATTCAATTCGCGGATGGTGAAAGGTGCGCCACGCTGGCGCGAGATGGTCTGCTCGAACTGGCTGCGCTGATCCCCGGACACTCGCGGCGCCCAGGCATAGGCACGCGCGTGCAACAACAGGGACTGGGCGAAACCGTCAAATTCGGCGCGGGACACCTCGTCGGAATTGACGAAAAAACGCCGCAGGCTATCCAGGCGCAGCTCCTGGTCTTCGAAGCGTTCCTGAATCCGGCTGTAGCGCTCGCTGACCAGCAACTGGAAGCGCTGGCGCACCTGTTGCTGATACAGGTCGGCAGCGGCCCACGCGATGACCAGGGTCAGCGCGCCACCCGTTGCCATTACCACCAATGCCACCAGCCAAGCCGATGCCTGTTCACTGATAAAACCAAGGATTTTCGGGCGTACGGCTTGCATCGGCATAGGCAACACTCACAGCGCCAGCGTGCGGGGTGTCACTTTGGCGGGACGTTAAGTTATAGCCATCCGTCGGGGGTTTGACCAGTGTAAAAAATGCGCACGCTTAATGTGGGAGGGGTTTGCCCTAATACCGTCTGTAGGAGCGAGCTTGCTCGCGAAAAACTCACAGGCACCGCGTTCATTCAGGAAGCACGCTTTATCGTTGACGTTTTTCGCGAGCAAGCTCGCTCCTACCTGACTGGCATTAGGGCTTGCCCCCCCCCACATCGGCTACTCAGCGTGCGCTGATTTTCCACGCCCGATGGATCTTCGCGTTACGCGCGAAATCCGGGTCGATGGTCTTGTCGCTGATTTCCTCGACCGCATAGCGTTCGCTGAGGTTGTCTTCCAGCTGGAACTTGCGGAAATTGTTCGAGAAGTACAACACGCCCCCCGGCGCCAGGCGCGCCATGGCCAGGTCGAGCAACTGCACGTGGTCACGCTGGACGTCGAAGATGCCTTCCATGCGCTTGGAGTTGGAAAAGGTTGGCGGGTCAATGAAAATCATATCGAACTCGTCACGACTGGCTTCCAGCCACGCCATCACGTCACCCTGTTCCAAGCGGTTCTTGTCGGAAAACCCGTTGAGGGAAAAATTGCGCCGCGCCCAGTCCAGGTAGGTCTTGGACAAATCGACACTGGTGGTGCTGCGCGCGCCGCCCTTGGCTGCGTGCACACTGGCGGTAGCGGTGTAGCAATACAGGTTGAGGAAACGCTTGCCCGCCGCTTCCTTCTGAATGCGCATGCGCATCGGCCGGTGATCAAGGAACAGGCCGGTGTCCAGGTAATCGGTGAGGTTGACCAACAGCTTCACGCCACCTTCGCTGACCTCGGTGAACTTGCCCTGGGCGCTTTGGCGCTCGTATTGCTTGGTGCCGCTCTGGCGCTCGCGACGCTTGACCACCACGCGGCTCTTGTCGACGTTGAGCGCCTGGGGAATCGCCGCGAGCGCGTCAAACATGCGCGCCGAGGCCTTCTCCGGGTCGATGGACTTGGGCGCGGCATATTCCTGCACATGCACCCAATCGTGATACAGGTCGATGGCCATGGAATATTCCGGCATGTCGGCGTCGTACACACGGTAGCAATCCACGCCCTCACGCTTGGCCCACTTGCCCAGCTGCTTGAGGTTTTTCTGCAGGCGGTTGGCGAACATCTGCCCGCCTTCGCTCAGGCGCGCCTGTTCGACCACCGGCGCCGGGGCCGGCTTGATCGGGTTGCCGTTCTTGTTGTACTGACGCTCTGCCGGTTCGGTCGGAGCCTGGTCGTAGGCCGCTTGCTCACGCTCGGCCTGGCGCTGCTCCGGGGTGCGACGCTCGCCGGTGACGAACTGATCGGGGTTGACCTTGATCAGCAACAATTTGCACGGCAAGGCGCCGTTCCAGAACGAATACTGTTTGTGGCTGCGAATGCCCATTCGCTTGCCCAGGTCCGGCGCGCCGGTGAACACGGCCGCCTCCCAACCCATGCAGGCCTGGCGCAGACGCTCGCCGAGGTTCTGGTAGAGATACAACAGGCTGGCCTCATCACCCAAACGCTCGCCGTACGGCGGATTGCAGATCACCAGGCCTTTCTGGTTCTGGTCCGGGCGCGGCTCGAACGTGCCGACTTCGCCCTGGTACACCTTGATCCAGTGGCTCAGGCCTGCGCGCTCGATGTTGTTGCGGGCCGGCTGGATCAGGCGCGGATCGGCTTCGTAGCCACGCACCCACAGCGGGGTTTTGTTCATGCCGACAGCGGCACGTTCAGTGGCCTCGGCGTGCAGTTTCTTCCACAGCGCCGGGACGTGCCCGAGCCAGGTGGTGAAGCCCCACAGTTCGCGATTGAGGTTGGGGGCCATGTCGGCGGCGATCATGGCGCCTTCAACCAGGAAGGTGCCGACGCCGCACATCGGGTCGGTCAATGCGCCGCCCTCGGCAGCAATGCGCGGCCAGCCGGCGCGAATCAGGATCGCCGCCGCGAGGTTTTCCTTCAGCGGCGCGGCGCCCTGCTGCAAGCGGTAGCCGCGCTGGTGCAGGCTGTGGCCGGACAGGTCGAGGGACAGGATGGCTTCACCACGGTCCAGGCGCAGGTGGATGCGCAGGTCCGGGTTGATCTTGTCGATGGAGGGACGTTCGCCGGTCGGGGTGCGCAGCTTGTCGACAATCGCATCCTTGACCTTGAGCGCGCCGAAGTGGGTGTTGTCGATGCCCGAGCCGTGACCGCTGAACTCCACCGCCAGGCTGCCGTCGCTGACCATGTGGTCGGCCCACTCGATATCCAGCACGCCGTGGTAGAGGTCCTCGGCGTCCTTCATCGGGAAGCGCTTGAGGACCAGCAGCACCCGGTTGGCCAGGCGCGACCAGAGGCACAGGCGGTAGGCGGTTTCCATGTCGGCCATGCCGCGCACGGCCGAGGTGTGCTCGCGGGCCTCCTCAAGGCCAAGCCCGACGGCTTCCTCGATCAGCAGGCCTTCGAGGCCCTTGGGGCAGGTGAGGAAGAGTTCAAAACGGTCCGACATGGGGCATTCCAGGCTTTTCAGCAATAAATGAACGGGCGACGCATCGCCGGCTCGGTTTTCAATCAAGCACTTTTCTTGAAGAGCGCTCGCGTGGCACGAATGTGCCGTTCCACCCCGTCTGCCGGGCCCTCGGGCCTTTATCGACGGTGCAGAAAAAGAATTTGAAGCAACAAAAAGAAATATTCCGACCCTTCGTCGAATAATAACCGACTGCAACAGGGGGTCATTCTCACCAAAGGATTAATCACATTTCCTTCGCAGGGCACATCATAGCTGGCTTTGCTTGAAAAAAGGGGCGAAAAGCCATCCCAGCTTATGGCTATAGCATCGTTATCGTTACGTGCTTATGACAAAACGATCATTGAATCCATGTGACCTATTGGTTAGAACTCAACACAGGTTGGCGCCGTAACGACGCCGACACATCGGCTCGCCACGCCGGCAGCGAGCCCACCAACGGCAGAAAAACTCTGCCCGGCCTCAGACGAGGCCGAAGGATATCTAGACAGTCAACAAGTGAGGGAAACACCCTATGAGAAGACTTAAGCGTGATCCGTTGGAAAGAGCATTTTTACGCGGATATCAATATGGCGTTCATGGAAAATCCCGTGAGCTTTGCCCATTTACTCTACCGTCGGTACGCCAAGCCTGGATCAATGGCTGGCGAGAAGGACGTGGCGACAACTGGGACGGTATGACTGGCACTGCGGGCATCCACAGACTCAACGAACTTCACGCCGTCGGCTAATCAGGGCATTTATAATCCGACACATCAACTTGAATAGATAACGACTTAACCACGCACGTCCTATCCGGGCGGCGGGCTTCGGCCCAGGGGCTCCTTCAGGGAGCCCTTTTTATTGCCTGTAACTGATCGTTCCCTCGCTCTGCGTGGGAACGATCTTCGGGGCGCGCGGGAACGAGCCTTCTGGAACCCTTAGCGCAACGCGGCGATCGCGTCCACCGATTCGCGAATCAGCGCGGGGCCCTTGTAGATAAAGCCCGAGTACAGTTGCACCAGGCTCGCGCCCGCTGCGATCTTTTCAGCCGCGTGCCTGCCTTCGGTGATTCCGCCCACCGCGATGATCGGCAAGCGCCCCGCCAGTTCGGCGGCCAGCACCTTGACGATATGGGTGCTTTTGTCCCGCACCGGCGCGCCGGACAAACCGCCCGCCTCGTCACCGTGGGCCAGGCCTTCGACGCCCGCACGACTGAGGGTGGTGTTGGTCGCGATCACCGCATCCATCCCCGCGTCCACCAGGGCCTGGGCCACCAGCACGGTCTCTTCATCGCTCATATCGGGCGCGATCTTGATCGCCAACGGCACACGCTTGCCGTGACGCACCGCCAAGTCTTCCTGGCGCTGGCGCAACGCTTCGAGCAGTTGCTTGAGCGAGTCGCCGAACTGCAGGCTGCGCAAACCCGGGGTATTGGGCGAACTGACGTTGACGGTGACGTAGCTGGCGTGGGCGTAGACTTTGTCCAGGCAGATCAGGTAATCGTCCACCGCGCGCTCCACCGGCGTATCGACATTCTTGCCGATGTTGATGCCGAGGATGCCCTTGTACTTCGCCGCCTGAACCCGCGACAACAAATGGTCCACGCCCAGATTGTTGAAACCCATGCGGTTGATGATCGCCTCGGCGTCCGGCAGGCGGAAGATCCGCGGCTTGGGGTTGCCCGGTTGCGCACGAGGCGTCACGGTGCCGATCTCGACAAAACCGAAACCCAACTGCGCAAACCCGTCGATGACCGCACCGTTCTTGTCCAGACCGGCAGCCAGCCCGACCGGATTGGGAAAGTCGAGTCCCATCACCGACACCGGTACTTTCGCCGCAGCCTTGCATACCAGGCCATTGAGCCCCAGGCGGCCACCGGCGCCGATCAGGTCCAGGGACAGATCGTGGGAGGTTTCCGGGGAGAGTTTGAACAACAGCTGGCGGGCCAGGGTATACATGGGCGGGCTAGACTCGGATGGCGGCGAAAGGTGGCGCGATTATAGCCGGGGAGACGGGCAGCATGCGAGGCGTGCCGCCGACTCGTCAATTACGGTGGGCCATCAAGGCCTCATAACGCGCCCAGACTTTTTCGGCGTATCGCAGGCGCAACGCGTCACGCTGCGCTCCGGCGCCCGGCCCCACATTGTAGGAACCCACCGCCGTCCAGTTGTAGCCGAAACGCTGGACGAACCCGGCAAGAATCGAGGCGCCAACCTCCACCGACAGACACGGCTCGTTCAGCAACCGTTCCTCGGTGATGCCCAGCTCGAGCAAGCGAGGCAAGTGACTGCTGTTGATTTGCATCAAGCCGATATCATGGGTGCCATTGGCGTTGACCGCGTTGATCGCCTGCGCCCGGAACCCCGACTCCACCGCCGCGATCGCCTGCAGCAACTCCGGCTCGAAGTCGTAGCGACGCGCCACCTCATCCCAGCAGTAGGCCAGGGCCTGGTTGCTGCCCAGCAGCAGGCCGAGGATCAGGCCCCTGCCCCACCGCTTAGACATGGCTGATCTGTCCGCATGCCGCGCACGTGTGCACCACCCGCATCGGCTCAGTGTCTCTGACCTGCACGGGGCAGGTAAAACGATACCCCTTGCCATACACGGTCTTGATAAACCCCTTGTCGGCGTTCAAGTGTTTGCGCAAGGCATAAATGCAACGGGTCAATGACTCATCGGCCACCTCGCCCCTGGGCCAGGCGAGCGCCAACAGGCGGTCCTTGGTCATCAACGTACCGCCGGAGGCCAGCAACAATCGAAGCACGCTGCCCTCTTTGGGCGGCAGTTGAATGTCGGTTTCCCGGCCTGTCAGCCGACCATCGTCATGCAAGGTCCAATCAGCGAAAACAAGGGACTTTGTCGATTCTTCAATCACCACCGCCATAAGGCACCTGCACGTTCGACTGCTGACATTCAATCCATTCTTCCTGTGACGGCCCACTTGCCCGATGCCATGACTATAAAAACCTCCCTCGCGTATCACGTTAGGAAAAGCCCGATTCAATCAGCGTCTTTCAGCGGTTTGCTGTAAGACAATTCGCCTCAACCGGAATACGGCAGCCACTCCTGATACACCTCATGCAGCTCCACCCCTAATCGATCCTCCAACTGCACCAACTCACCCACCGCCATCAGTTGCCCATTGACCCGAACCTCCACGCAATGGATGACTTCGGGTGCCAAAGGCAAGACTTTGCCCGGCGCAAACGCAGCCAGTCGCTTGCGGCTGATCAGTTGCTCCTGCAGCAGTATTTCCAGGTACATGGACTAACGCCTTTATTCAGGGAGAACGCTCGCCGCCCGACCTGACAAACGCACGTTGCACACGTTCATATTGCGCGGCCGTCAACGGCGGCGGCCCGGCCGGGGGCTTCGATTCGTCACGACCCGCTTCCACACGCCATGACGAGATTTCATTGACTTGCTTGGGCACATCCAATTCATCCACCAGTTTTTCGATCAGGCTGACCTGAGCTGGCTTGCCCTTGATCAGGAGGCTGTTGGTGTCCGGATAAGCGATCAGCGTCAGGTTCTTGTCCGCCAGCAGGCCCTTCTGCTCACTGGCCAGCAGGCCTTGGATGACGGAGGCCATGCCCGGCACCGTGACCTTGTTTGCGCCGGTCCCATGCTGCCGATCCTCGACGTGGGTATTGAACACCTGCACCACACCGAAGGCGTGCGCCCCCACACGCAGTTCACTGCGTTGCCGGTCGGTCAATTGCGCCAGCCGCAGCACCTGGCTGACGTAGCTCGGCGGCCCGGACACGTAGAACGTACGCACCCCGCTGTCGCGCAAGGGATAGCGCGATTCATCCATGCCTGTTCGGCGCATGATGCCGCGCAGCCGGTTGACCGAAATGTACCGCAGCGCCACCGCAGAGGTCCTGGCTTCGCTCGCGTTGTAGAGGTACACGGCCTGCCCGTCGCTGTGCCAGATCAGGCCTTCCTGCCCGGCCAGCGTTTCGAGGACCTGTTGCGGCGCGTCAAAATCGAATGTCCCGCTGACACGCTTGGGCGCCGCTTCCCGACTGACCACCACAGGCATCCCCAACGGCACCGACAGCGCCGTGAAAAAACTGTCCAGGCGCTCATCCCTGGCCTGATACGGATCGCCCCGGGCCACATGGCTGACCAGCAACAGCGCGACCCACAGCAGCATGCTGCCGAGGCGGTGGCGGGTCGTAATGGCGGAATCAGCATGCACCGTGGGTTTTTCCTGGGGAGGAGGACGCAAAAGAGCGGCCATACTGAAAGGCGGGCGAGGTTCAATCATGATGGAAAGCTGACGGCTGCCCCGTGGCATGTGCCTTGCTACGCACTCTCTATCAGGGCGCGCACCACCGACGGTGCGGGCCTACGGACAAAGGCGTCGTTTCCCTGTAATGGCCGGTATCGCCATCCGAGGGCGCGACGCTTTTTTTTGCGAGAAAAGGTAGGTGTTGATGAACGATTCGGTCGACGGCAGCCCGGTGAACCCCGCGCTCGCCTGGGTAAACGGCAGTGACGCCCCGGAAAAGAGCAGCCTGGACCTGGGTTTCATGGCCCTGACTGATTGCGCCTCGCTGGTGGTCGCCGCCACCCAGGGGTTTGCGCAACCCTACGGCCTCACACTGAACCTCAAGCGCCAATCGTCCTGGGCCAACTTGCGCGACAAACTGGTCAGCGGTGAGCTGGACGCCGCCCATAGCCTCTACGGCCTGATCTATGCCGTGCACCTGGGCATCGGCGGCGTTGCGCCGAGCCCGATGGCGGTGCTGATGGGGCTCAATCAAAACGGACAGAGCATCAACCTGTCCCGTGGGCTGCAACAGCAGGGCGTGGTCACTCCTGAGGCGCTGGATCGCCACGTGCACCAAAGCCGCACAAAACTCACCTTCGCCCAGACCTTTCCGACAGGCACCCACGCCATGTGGCTGTATTACTGGCTGGCGAGCCAGGGCATCCACCCGCTGCGGGACGTGGACAGTGTGGTAGTGCCCCCGCCGCAGATGGTCGCGCACCTGCAGGCGGGACGCATCGACGGCCTGTGTGTCGGCGAACCCTGGTGCGCCAGCGCCGTCCAGCAGAACCAGGGCTTCACCCTGGCGACCAGCCAGTCGATCTGGCCCAATCATCCGGAAAAAGTCCTGGGTTGTACCCAAGCCTTCGTCGACCAGTACCCCAATACGGCGCGCGTATTGGTGATGGCGATTCTTGAGGCCAGTCGCTTTATCGAAGCGAGCACGCAAAACCGTCGTTCCACCGCCCAACTGCTCAGCGCCCGCGAGTACCTCGACGCACCGCTGGACTGCATCGAGCCGCGGCTGCTGGGGCACTACGAAGATGGCCTGGGCAACCAGTGGCAGGACCCGCATGCGCTGCGGTTCTTCGCCGATGGCGCGGTCAACCTGCCTTACCTGTGCGACGGTATGTGGTTCATGACCCAGTTTCGCCGTTGGGGCCTGCTGCGCGAAGACCCCGATTACCTGGCCGTCGCCCGCCAGGTGCAACAATTGGATGTGTATCGTCAGGCCGCCAGCGCCGTGGGCGTGCCGACCCATGCCCAGGATATGCGCAGCAGCCAGTTGATCGACGGCAGGATCTGGGACGGCTCCGACCCCGCCGGCTATGCCCGCAGCTTCCGCCTGCACGCCATGGCGGATGACACCAGCCGCCAAGCGCTGCGCTAGGAGCACGAGCATGCTGCGAATCCTGTTGATCAACGACACCCCGCGCAAAGTCGGCCGGCTCAAGGCCGCGCTGACCGAGGCCGGCTTTGAGGTGATCGATGAATCCGGCCTGACCATCGACTTGCCCGCACGCGTCGAAACAGTGCGCCCCGACGTGATCCTGATCGATACCGAGTCACCCGGCCGCGATGTGATGGAACAAGTGGTGCTGGTCAGCCGGGACCAGCCCCGCCCTATCGTGATGTTCACCGATGAACATGACCCGACTGTCATGCGCCAGGCGATCAAGTCCGGGGTCAGTGCCTATATTGTCGAAGGCATCCAGGCCCAGCGCCTGCAACCGATCCTCGAGGTGGCCATGGCGCGCTTTGAAAGCGACCAGGCCCTGCGTGCCCAGCTGCACGCCCGCGATCAACAGTTGGCGGAACGCAAGCGCATCGAGCTGGCCAAGGGTCTGCTGATGAAAATGAAGGACTGCAATGAGGAAGAGGCCTACACCCTCATGCGCCGTCAGGCCATGAGCCGCCAGCAGAAACTGATTCAGGTGGCCGAACAGATTATTGCCATGAGCGAATTGCTCGGCTGATCTGGCGCGGCTCTTGCTAAAGAACCGTTACAGGTAGCCAACGGCGGTTGCCCCATCAACGACAAAGACGTCGCACACCCGGTTTGCCCTCGCGAACCCGGTGGCGGCGTTTTTTTTCGTTTCGGCCCCAGCGCATGGAGCCACCAGGTCTTCCGACAAGCCCCCCCAACCGTTGAGGTGCGTGATGAAATCAAGCTTCTGGAAATCCGGGCACACCCCGACCCTATTTGCCGCGTTCCTGTATTTCGACCTGAGTTTCATGGTCTGGTACCTGCTGGGGCCCCTGGCGGTACAGATTGCCGCCGACCTGCACCTGAGCACTCAACAGCGCGGGCTGGTCGTCGCCACGCCGATCCTGGCGGGCGCGGTGCTGCGCTTTCTCATGGGCATGCTGGCCGACAAGCTGTCGCCCAAGACCGCCGGGCTGATTGGCCAGGTGATTGTCATCGTGGCGTTGTTCTGCGCCTGGAAACTGGGCATTCACAGCTACGAGCAGGCCCTGTTGCTGGGCATGTTCCTGGGCATGGCCGGTGCCTCTTTTGCCGTCGCCCTGCCGCTGGCCTCGCAATGGTATCCGGCCGAGCACCAGGGCAAAGCCATGGGCATCGCCGGCGCCGGCAATTCCGGCACCGTGTTTGCCGCCTTGCTGGCACCGGTACTGGCGGCGGCCTTTGGCTGGAGCAATGTGTTCGGCTTCGCCTTGATTCCGCTGATTCTCACCCTGATCGTGTTCGCCTGGCTCGCGCGCAATGCCCCGCAACGCCCGAAAGCCAAGGCGATGGCCGATTATTTCAAGGCCCTGGGTGATCGCGACAGTTGGTGGTTCATGTTCTTCTACAGCGTGACCTTTGGCGGCTTTATCGGCCTGGCCAGCGCCCTGCCCGGCTACTTCAACGACCAGTACGGCCTGAGCCCGGTGACCGCCGGCTACTACACCGCGGCCTGTGTCTTCGGCGGCAGCCTGATGCGCCCGCTGGGCGGCGCCCTGGCGGACCGTTTCGGCGGGATCAAGACCCTGCTCGGCATGTACAGCGCGGCGGTGATCTGCATTGCGGCGGTGGGTTTCAACCTGCCCAGTTCCTACGCTGCGCTGGCGCTTTTCGTCTGCACCATGCTCGGCCTCGGCGCCGGCAATGGCGCGGTATTCCAGCTGGTGCCCCAGCGTTTTCGCAGTGAGATCGGCGTGATGACCGGCTTGATCGGCATGGCCGGCGGCATCGGCGGTTTTGCGCTGGCCGCCGGCATGGGCGCGATCAAACAGAGCACCGGCAGTTACCAGCTGGCCCTGTGGTTGTTCGCCAGCCTCGGCGTATTGGCCTGGTTTGGCCTGCACGGCGTCAAACGCCGCTGGAGAACCACCTGGGGTTCGGCTGCCGTGACCGCCGCACGCGTCTGATGAGCCTGCAACTGAGCATCGCCCAGGCCAGTGCGATTGGCCCCAGGGCAGAAAACCAGGACGCGTTGCGGGTGGTCACGCCCAGGGCGGAGCTGGCTGCGAGCAAAGGCTACCTGTGCGCATTGGCCGACGGCGTCAGCCAATGCGCCGATGGCGGCCTGGCCGCGCGCTCGACCTTGCAGGCGCTGGCCCTGGACTACTACGCCACGCCGCAGACCTGGGGCGTGGCCCAGGCGCTGGAACGCTTACTGGTCGCGCAGAACCGCTGGCTGCAAGCCAATGGCGGCGGTCAGCCGCTGCTGACCACCCTCAGCGCCCTGGTCTTTCGCGGCCGACGTTTCACCCTCGCCCACGTCGGCGATTGCCGCGCCTATCGCTGGCTGGACGGCGAGCTGCAGCGCATCAGCGAAGACCATGTGTGGGACCAACCGGGCATGCAGCATGTGCTCAAGCGCGCCCTTGGCCTGGACCAGCACCTGGTACTGGACTTTCTCGATGGCGAACTGCGCGCAGGCGAATGCTTCCTGCTGCTCAGCGACGGAGTCTGGGCGACGTTGGGCGACCACAGCATCCGTGCGATTCTGCGCGAGCAGACCGACCTGGACCTGGCGGTCAACACCCTGGTCAATGCCGCGCATTTGGCCGGAAGCCAGGACAATGCCAGCGCCTTGCTGGTGCGCATCGATGCCCTCGGCGCCGCCACGCTGGGCGACGCGCTGGTGCAGTTGCAGCAGTGGCCGCTGCCGCCACCGCTCAAGGCCGGGCAACATTTTGAGGGTTGGCAGGTGCACAGCCTGCTGGCGCAGAGCCGACAGTCGTTGCTGTATCGGGTACGGGATGATCAGCAGCGGCCCTGGCTGCTGAAAACCCTGGCATCAAGCCGCGACAACGACACTGACGCCGCCCAGGCCCTGCTCTCGGAAGAATGGTTTCTGCGCCGGGTCGCCGGCCGCGCGTTCCCTGAAGTGCATGCCGCCGGTGAGCGCCAGCATTTGTACTACGTGATGCGCGAATACCCGGGGCAAACCCTCGCCGAACTGTTCAAGCGCCACGGTCCGTTGTCCCTGGCGCAATGGCAGTCCATCGCCGAACGCTTGCTGCGCGCGGTCGGCCTGCTGCACCGGCGGCAGATCCTGCACCGCGATATCAAGCCGGAAAACCTGTTGCTGGGGGACGACGGCGAACTGCGCGTGCTGGATTTCGGCCTGGCCTACTGCCCGGGGCTGTCGCAAGACCCTGCCGGCGCACTGCCCGGCACCCCGAGTTTTATCGCCCCGGAGTCATTCAACGGTGAACGTCCTACCTCACAGCAGGATTTGTACAGCGTCGGCGTCACCCTCTATTACCTGCTGACCGGCCACTATCCCTACGGCGAGATCGAAGCCTTCCAACGCCCGCGCTTCACTCACGCGGTCAGCGCCAGCCGCTACCGTCCCGATGTGCCGGACTGGTTGCCCGCAAGCCTGGAACGCGCCGTGGCCGCGCATCCGCAGCAGCGCTATGAGACCGCCGAAGAATGGCTGCTGGTACTGGAACAGGCCGACCGGCGCGAGTTGAGCGTGCGTCCGCGCCCTTTGCTGGAGCGTGAACCGCTCAAGGTCTGGCAAGCGCTGGCGACCACTTCGCTGCTGATCAATCTGGTGCTGCTGTTCTGCCTATTGCACCACTAACGGGCAGATCCTCCGGCCCCTATGGGTTTAAAACTCAATAAAACCGGGGATATCGACACTTGGCACAGCGGCTGCATCAGCTTGCCCAACAACCCACATATAGCCGCGCCTTCAACGTCGAAGGATCGAGCTTCCCGAGAGAACGGGACCAGGACAAAGGCGTCCTCGCTAGGTAACTAGCGGGGACGCCTTTTTTTGTTTGCGCGTGATTGGTCGGAGAGCGACATGAAAAAACTCAAACTGGTGATGATCGGCAACGGCATGGCCGGGGTTCGCACCCTGGAAGAATTGCTCAAGCTCAGCAGCGACCTGTATGACATCACGGTGTTCGGCGCCGAGCCCCACACCAACTACAACCGCATCCTGCTTTCACCGGTGCTGGCCGGCGAGCAGACCTTCGAAGAGATCGTACTCAACGACCTGGACTGGTACCTCGACAACCACGTCAAGCTGCTGCTCAACCGCAAGGTGGTGCAGATCGATCGGATCAAGCGCCGCGTCATCGCCGAAGACGGCACCGCAGCCGAATACGATCGCCTGCTGATCGCCACCGGCTCCACGCCGTTTATCCTGCCGATCCCTGGCAACACCTTGCAGGGCGTGATCGGCTACCGCGATATCGCCGACACCCAGGCCATGATCGACACCGCCAAAACCCATAAACACGCGGTGGTTATCGGCGGCGGGCTGCTCGGCCTGGAAGCGGCCAACGGCCTGATGCTGCGCGGCATGCACGTGACCGTGGTGCACATCGGTGAATGGCTGCTGGAACGGCAACTGGACAAGACCAGTGGCCAGCTGCTGCAAACCGAGCTGGAAAGCCGTGGCCTGGTGTTTCGCCTGTGCGAACAGACCCAGGCCCTGCACGACGCCGGCAACGGCCGCGTCGGCTCGGTGCAGTTCAAGAACGGTGACATCATCCCTGCCGACCTGGTGGTCATGGCCGCCGGTATCCGCCCCAACACCGAACTGGCGGAAAAGTCCGGCATCCCCTGCAACCGAGGGATTCTGGTCAACGACACGATGCAAACCTACGACCCGCGCATCTACGCCATCGGTGAATGCGCCAGCCACCGTGGGATCGCCTACGGCCTGGTCGCGCCGCTGTTCGAACAGGCCAAGGTGTGCGCCAACCACCTCGCCCAGTTGGGCTTCGCCACCTATAAAGGTTCTGTCACCTCCACCAAGCTCAAAGTCACCGGCATTGACCTGTTCTCCGCAGGCGACTTCATGGGCGGCGAAGGTACTGAGACCATCACCCTCTCCGACCCCATCGGCGGGGTGTACAAGAAACTGGTGATCAAGGATGACATCCTGGTCGGCGCCTGCCTGTACGGCGATACCGCAGACGGCGGTTGGTATTTCCGCCAGATCCGTGAGAACCACGCGATTGGCGAGATTCGCGATCACTTGATGTTTGGCGAAAATGCGCTGGGCGACGTCGGCCATCAAGGGCAGGACAAGGCCATGAGCATGGCCGACAGCGCCGAAGTCTGCGGCTGCAACGGCGTGTGCAAGGGCACTATCGTAAAAGCGATCCAGGAACAGGGCCTATTCAGCGTCGATGACGTGAAGAAGCACACCAAGGCGGCCAGCTCTTGTGGGTCCTGCGTGGGGCTGGTGGAACAGATTCTGATCAACACCGTGGGCGGGGCCGCCGACGTCAAGCCCAAGAGCGAAAAAGCCATCTGCGGTTGCAGCGACCTCAACCACGGGCAGATCCGCCAGGCCATCCGCGAGCAGCACCTGCTGACCATCGCAGGCACCATGAGCTACCTGAACTGGCGCACGCCCAACGGTTGCGCCACCTGCCGTCCGGCGCTCAATTACTACCTGATCTCGACCTGGCCGGGCGAGGCCAGGGACGACCCGCAATCGCGCCTGATCAACGAGCGCGCCCACGCCAATATTCAGAAAGACGGCACCTATTCGGTGGTCCCGCGCATGTGGGGCGGCGTGACCAATCCGTCGGAACTGCGCCGCATCGCTGACGTGGCCGACAAGTACAACGTGCCGATGGTCAAGGTGACCGGCGGCCAGCGCATCGACTTGCTCGGCATCAAGAAGCAGGACCTGCCCGGCGTGTGGAAGGACCTCGACATGCCGTCCGGGCACGCCTACGGCAAATCCATCCGGACCGTGAAGACCTGCGTGGGCAGCGAGTTCTGCCGCTTCGGTACACAAAACTCCACGCAACTGGGCATTGAGCTGGAGCATGACCTGTTCAACATGTGGTCACCGCACAAGGTCAAGCTGGCGGTGTCCGGCTGCCCACGCAACTGCTCGGAAGCAGGCATCAAGGACGTCGGCATTATCGGTGTGGACTCAGGCTGGGAGATGTATATCGGCGGCAACGGCGGGATCAAGACCGAAGTCGCGGAGTTCTTCGTCAAGCTCAAGACCGCCGAAGAGGTGCGCGAATACAACGGCGCATTCCTGCAACTGTACCGCGAAGAAGCCTTCTACCTGGAGCGCACCGTGCACTACCTGCAGCGGGTCGGCATGGACCATATCAAGAAAGCCGTGCTGGAAGATCCGGCCCGGCGCCAGGCCCTCAACGAGCGCCTGCAGTTTTCCCTGTCGTTCGAGCAAGACCCCTGGAAAGAACGCCTGGAACAGCCGCTGCTGAAAAAAGAATTCGATGTGATCCCGGTCAAGCAATTGGAGGTGCCGGCATGAACTGGCTGGATATTTGCGCCCTGGAAGAAATCAACACCCTGGGCTCGCGCATCATCAACGGGCCCAAGGGCGACATTGCGATTTTTCGCACCAGCGACGATGAAGTGTTCGCACTCGATGACCGTTGCCCGCACAAAGGCGGGCCGCTGTCCCAGGGCTTGATCTATGGCAAACGCGTGGCCTGCCCGCTGCACAACTGGCAGATCGACCTGGCGTCCGGTGAAGCCCAGGCGCCGGATATCGGTTGCGCCCATCATCACCTCGCCCGCGTGGAAAACGGCCGAGTGATGCTGGCCCTGCGGGATGCAGGGTGATGAACCGCCAGGTCACGGCGTCCACCTGCTGTTATTGCGGGGTGGGCTGCGGCGTGCTGATCGAGCATGACGGCACCCGCATCCTCGGCGTGCAAGGCGACCCGCACCACCCGGCCAACTTCGGCAAACTGTGCAGCAAGGGCGCCAGCCTGCACCTGACCGGAAACCTCGACGCCCGTGCCTTGTACCCCGAGTTGCGTCTGGGCAAAGACCTGGCCCGCGCCCGCACCGACTG
Source organism: Pseudomonas sp. 44 R 15 (assembly GCF_900004965.1). Classification (NCBI taxonomy): domain Bacteria; kingdom Pseudomonadati; phylum Pseudomonadota; class Gammaproteobacteria; order Pseudomonadales; family Pseudomonadaceae; genus Pseudomonas; species Pseudomonas sp. 44 R 15. The sequence goes on along the minus strand of NZ_CVTU01000047.1, from coordinate 35,805 downwards.
GGACACCGCCCTGGAACATGCGGCCAACGTATTCGCCCACACCATTGCCGAACACGGCCCCGACAGCGTGGCGTTCTACATCTCCGGGCAACTGCTGACCGAGGACTACTACAGTTTCAACAAACTGGCGCGGGCGCTGGTCGGCACCAACAATATCGACAGCAACTCACGGCTGTGCATGTCCTCGGCAGTGGTGGGCTACAAACGTAGCCTCGGCGCCGATGCGCCACCGTGCAGCTATGAAGACCTGGAGACCAGCGACTGTGTGATGATCGTCGGCAGCAACATGGCCTACGCGCACCCGGTTCTGTTCCGACGTCTGGAGGAGGCCAAGGCGCGACGGCCGCAGATGAAAGTGGTGGTGATCGACCCACGGCGTACCGACACCTGCGACCTGGCCGACCTGCACCTGGCGATCCTGCCGGGCACGGATGTCGCGCTGTTCCATGGAATTTTGCATCTGTTGTTGTGGGAAGACTGGATCGACCGCGAGTTCATTCACGCCCATACCGACGGCCTGGCAGCGCTCAAACGCCTGGTGCATGACTACACGCCGCAAATGGTCACGCAACTGTGCGGCATCAGCGTCGAGCAGTTGCGCCTGTGCGCACAGTGGGTGGGCACCTCCAGCAGCTTCTTGTCGCTGTGGTGCATGGGCCTTAACCAATCCACCGCAGGCAGTGCGAAAAACAGCGCGCTGATCAACCTGCACCTGGCCACCGGTACGATTGGCCGCCCAGGCTGCGGGCCGTTTTCCCTGACCGGTCAACCCAATGCCATGGGCGGGCGCGAGACCGGCAGCCTGTCGAACCTGCTGCCTGGGCACCGCGACGCCGCCAACCCCGAACACCGCGCAGCAGTAGCCGCGTACTGGGGTGTCGATCAACTGCCGGCAACCACCGGCCTCACGGCGATCGAATTGTTTGAACAGGTGCAGGCGGGCAAGATCAAGGCGCTGTGGATCGCCTGCACCAACCCCGCCCAATCATTGCCGGACCAGAATGCAGTGCGTGCCGCCCTGGCGGCGTGTCCGTTCGTGGTGTTGCAGGAGGCCTTTCGAACCACCGAAACCGCCGCCTACGCCGACCTGCTGCTGCCCGCCGCCAGTTGGGGTGAAAAAGAAGGCACGGTGACCAACTCCGAACGGCGTATCTCCCACGTGCGTCGCGCCATCCCCCCACCGGGCGAAGCGCGACCGGACTGGGCGATTACCGTGGATTTCGCGCAGCGCCTGGAGCGCCGTCTGCGGCCGGGGCTGGACAGCCTGTTTGCCTTTGAGCAACCGGCGCAGATCTTTGACGAGTTCAAGCTATTGACTCAAGCGCGCGACCTGGATTTTTCAGGCCTCAGCCACGCCCTGCTTGACCGGCTCGGCCCGCAACAGTGGCCGTTTCCCATGGGCGCACAGGCCGGGACGCCACGCCTCTACGTCGACGGGATTTTCCCCACCGATAATGGCCGCGCGCAGTTTGTTGCCGATCCCTATCGCGCCGCCAGGGAGCAGCGTGACGCACGCTTTCCCCTGACCCTGATTACCGGTCGTCTGCGCGACCAGTGGCACGGCATGAGTCGCACCGGCACGGCGGCGCAGTTGTTCGGGCATGTCAGCGAAGCGCTGCTGAGCCTGCACCCGGACGAGTTGCGCCGTCACCGCTTCAAGGAAGGCGACCTGGTCAACCTGAAAAGCCGTCGAGGCAATCTGGTGGTCGCGGTCACCGGCGATGACAGCGTGCGCCCCGGTCAAGCGTTCCTGCCGATGCATTGGGGCGACCGTTTTCTCAAAGGTGGCGTGAATGTGCTCACCCAACCGGCGTTCGATCCGTTGTCGAAACAGCCGGAACTCAAACACAGCGGTGTGCGCCTGGAAGCGGTGCAACTGCCGTGGCAGCTGTTTGCGCTGATCGAAGGAGACGTGCAACGACACTTCGACGCCCTGCGCCCGCTGTGCGAAGCATTTGCCTACGTCAGTTTGAGCCTGACAGGACGCGAACGGCCTGCGCTACTGGTGCGTGCAGCCCATACCGAGGCGCCCGACCTGCAGATACTGACCCGCATCGACCAGTTGCTGGGCCTGCATGACGGTCCGGTGATGGCCTACGACGACCCGCGCCGCTCTATCGGCAAGCGCGTGAAAATCGAACAGGGCCGCATTACGGCGGTTCGCCTGGCCGGTGAAACCCTGGCCCGGCATTGGCTGCAAAGCCTGTGGCTGGAGGGCCGCACCGACGATCAACTGCGTCGCTGGCTGTTGGCGCCACTGAGCGCCCCACCGGGGGGAGCGGCGGCCAGCAGCAAGGTCCTGTGCAATTGCAAGAATGTCAGCGAAAACGCGGTGTGCGCCGGGATTGCCCGTGGCCTGGACCTGGTCGGGCTCAAACAGCAACTGGGATGCGGCACGCAATGCGGCTCCTGCGTGCCGGAAATCAAACGTCTGCTGGCCGTCGGCCCGCAGCCAATCGCAATCAGTGTGTGAGGGGAACAACATGAGCGCAAAAGTGTGGCTCGTAGGCGCTGGGCCCGGTGATCCGGAGTTGCTCACCCTCAAGGCGGTAAGGGCCCTGCATGAAGCAAACGTGGTGTTGATCGACGATCTGGTCAACCCGGCCGTCTTGGAACACTGCACCGACGCGCGCGTGATAACCGTCGGCAAGCGCGGCGGCTGTCGCTCCACGCCGCAGGCGTTTATTCACCGCCTGATGCTGCGCTATGCGCGTCAGGGCAAGTGCGTGGTGCGGCTTAAAGGCGGCGATCCATGCATTTTCGGGCGTGGTGGCGAAGAGGCGACGTGGCTGCGCGAGCGTGGGATCGAGGTGGAGCTGGTCAACGGCATTACCTCGGGGCTGGCTGGAGCGACGAATTGCGATATCCCGTTGACCCTGCGCGGCGTGAGCCGTGGCGTGACCCTGGTCACTGCGCATACCCAGGATGACAGCAGCGTGAACTGGCGCGCACTGGCCGAAGGCGGAACGACGCTGGTGGTGTACATGGGCGTGGCCAAGCTCGAGGAAATCCGGCAACAGTTGCTGGAAGGCGGCATGGCTGCGGATATGCCGGTGGCGATGATCGAAAATGCATCGTTGCCCGAACAGCGCGAATGCCGTAGCCACCTCGTTGCCATGCATGAAGACGCGCAGGCTTTTGCGCTGAAAAGCCCGGCAATCCTGGTGATTGGCCGTGTTGCCGGCGCAGCACAGATGGCGTGCGATGCGGCAGCGGCCAGCGCTTGAGGTAAATCGCAGGCGAAAAAAAGCCCGGCCTAAGCCGGGCTTTTTGTGAAACTCGGCTAATTACTTAGCTTGAGCTTCAACCGCTGCTTCTACGCGACGGTTAACAGCGCGACCAGCTTCAGTTGCGTTGTCAGCAACTGGGCGGGATTCGCCGTAACCTACGGAGGTGATGCGGCTAGGAGCTACGCCATCTTTAACCAGGACTTGCTTAACAGCGTCAGCACGACGCTGGGACAGCTTCTGGTTGTAAGCGTCTGGACCTACGGAGTCAGTGTGACCAGCAACTTCTACGTTGGTGTCTGGGTACTGAGCCATGAAGTCGGCCAGGTTTTTGACGTCGCCGTAGCTGTTAGGCTTAACAACCGACTTGTCGAAGTCGAACTTAACGTCCAGCTCAACACGAACAACCTGAGCAACCGGAGCTTCTGGCTCTGGAACTGGCTCTGGAGCTGGTGCTGGGGTAGGAGCTGGAGCAGCTGCGCCAGCGTTACCGCCGAAGTTCACACCCAGGCCAACCAGTGCGGAGTAGTCCCACTTGCCGTTGTCCAGACCGTAGTCAGCTTCAACACCAGCACGAGCGTACAGGTTGTTGGTGAAGTAGTACTTCACGCCGGTACCGATGGTAGCGAAAGTGGTCTGGTCGCGACCGCTGTGGCCGTCAGCCTGAACGTTGGTACGGCTCTGGTGGCCGAAACCGCCTTCAACGTATGGACGCAGGCTGTCAACGCCAGCTTGACCGAAGTGGTATTGGGCAACCAGGCTGCCGGTATCACCTTTGATCTTCTGGCTACCAGTACCGTCGTTCGAACGGGTGTGGTTAGTCTTGTCGTAGGACAGGTTCAAGGACAGGTCGTCGGTCAAGAAGTAACCGATGCGAGCGCCAGGATTGAAGCCGTCTTCGATGTGCTTGACGCTATCGTTGTACTGCTTCTTGTAGAACAGCTCGCCTTCAACTGCGCCTTGGCCTTGTGCCAGAACGCCGAAAGAAGTAGCGGCAATAAGAGAACCAATGGCCAAGCCCAAGGTGTTTTTCAGTTTCATCCGTTAAATCCCCATCTGGTGATTGTAAAGCAGTCCCACAAACCGGGGGACAACTCGGCGACAAGTCTAACAGAACTTGCCTACACGTAAGAGATATTTGCTACGCACTAAGTTTCAGTCTCGCCCGCAAATTTCTCACGTAATTTATCAAGAGCACGTTTGTAACGCATCTTTGTAGCACTCAAACCCATGTGCATGATGTCAGCGATTTCTTGAAATTCCAATTCTGCGACGAAACGTAGCACCAGAATTTCACGATCGATCGGATTCACATGCACCAACCAGCGATCGAGTCCGCCCTTTTCCTCGGGTGTCGGCGCCTTTTCTTCAGACGCTTCCTCGAGGGGGTCCAGACTCAACGCGTCCATCAAGCGACGCTTTCGCCGTTCCTTACGATACTGCGTGATGCACTCGTTGTACGTGATGCTGTAGAGCCAGGTCTTGAACTTCGATTTGCCCTCGAAGTTCTTCAGGCCGTACAGCACCTTGAGCATCACTTCCTGACAGACATCGTCCGCATCTCTATCGTTCCCTAAATACCTTGAACAAACGTTGAACAGAGTGCGTTGATACCTGCGCATCAATTCTTCGTACGCGCGTGTTACGTGAAACAGCTCCGTGTGCGAACGCGCGACCAACTCCTCATCAGAGAGCTCACGGGGGTCATAGCGCGTGGACAGCGTTTGGGCTTTATTCAAAACAAGTCGTGCCGGCAGTCAGGTCAATGTCCGCTGCAACCCGGTCAGCCGGGTTCGCGGCGGCGTACATTAGCAGGGTTTGCCGGTTTAGCGGCTACTGACCTGCTGCTCCAGGAGAATCCGGTTGGACAGCGACACCAGTTCTCCGTCGTCGGTCAGCACGGTCGTCTTGACTGTACCGATCTCCTCGATCTGCCCTTCGACCTCGCCCACACGCACCTGTTGCCCCACCTGATACAGCTCACGCACATAGATTCCCGCAAGAATCTGACCGGCAATTTCCCGGCTTCCCAAGCCCATGGCCAGTGCAACGGCCAGACCAACGGTAATCAAAACAATCACAATAACGTGGTTCAGCAGGTCGGTCTTGACCTCCAACTGGCTGATCGCAACCGAAATACTGATGATGATCACCAGCCCCTGGGCGATTCGCCCAAGGCCCGCCGCATAGTCCAGGCCGACCCCTTCGGCGGCTCCGCGTACCAGGCCATTGGCCAGTTGCGCGAGTAAAACGCCTACCAGCAGCACCAGCGCGCCGCCGAAAACTTTCGGCAAATACAATGCCAGCATGTCGAGCGTAGCTGAAACTCGCTCAAGTCCAAGGGACTGAGCCGCAGAAACCAGGAAAATAAGTAGAACGAACCAATAAACGATCTTGCCGATCAGCGTCGAAATCGGAACCTGCAACCCGGCACGGCCCAGCAGCTTGGTCAGCCCGGTGCCGGCCATCAGGCGGTCCAGCCCGAGCTTGGCGAGCAATTTGGACAACAGGGTGTCAAGCAGCTTGGCCACGACAAAGCCCAGCAGCACCAGGACCAGGGCACCAAAGAGGTTGGGAATGAAATTCGCCACCTTGGTCCACAATGCGGTCATTGCGGTGACCAGGCTCTGGGTCCAGAGATCAAGTTCCATATTCAATCAGCCTTATCAGCAGTGCGAGCAAGAGGTTTATGTCGGGAAACAGGCGATACATGGGCCGAACCATTGTTCAGGGCCATCATCAACGCCGGCACCCAACGCCCGAGCAGACCGAACAGGGACCCCGCCCCAACCTGACGGTTGGCGGTTTTCAGTACGCGGCCCAAGCAGGCATCGTCATCCCGGTTGGATGGCGAAGCATTGAGCATGTCACGCAAAGACTGTTCGAACGGATCGTGCATAGAGACCTCTCGCAAGTGATTTAAAAGACGAGGGTAAAATTCATCGGGTCACATCGACCCTTTCCTACGTTCAGCTCATATTCAGCTCAAACCCAGCGTAACCGTCGAAAAAGCCACCATTGACCCAGCGCCACCGAGACCATCAACAGGCACGCAATCATGAATCCGTAGGGGCTGCCGGAAAACGGGATGCCCCCCACATTGATGCCCAGCAAGCCGGTCAGGAAACTCATCGGCAAGAAGATGCCGGTGATGATGCCGAAGCGGTACATGGTGCGGTTCATGCGCAGGCTCAAACGTCGGTCTTCGGCCTCAAGCACAAGCCCCACGCGCTCTCGGGCCAATTCGAGTTCTTCCAGGTAGCGGGTCAGGCTGTTGTGTAACTCGTTCCAATAGTCAGCATCGTCATCACAGAACCACGCCAGTTTGATTCGCGTCAGCTGCGCAAAAATATCCCGTTGCGGCGCGAGGAAACGCTTGAGCCCGGCCGCTCGCCGACGGATCTGCAGGACGCTGCCGTGCTCGGGGGTGTACCGTTCGTCGGCATCGAGTTTTTCTTCCTCGGCATCGACAATTTCGGACAGTCCAGTGACCAGATCCTGCACTTTATTGGTCAGGTATTGCGCCATATAAAGGATCAGTTCCGACGCGGTCCTGGGCCCCTTGCCCTCGGCCAACTGCACCAGCAGCTCATCGGTGGCGCGTAACGGGCGCAGCCGCAGGGAAATCACACGATTGGCCGCTGCGAATATACGTACCGAAACCATGTCCTCCGGTTCCGCGCCGGGGTTGAGATTGATTCCGCGCAGAAAGAGCAGCAGTTCGGCATCCGGCAACGGCAGCAGCCGCGGACGGGTGTTTTCTTCCAGCAGCAGGTCACAGGCAAATTCACTCAGACCGCTGGATTGGCGCAGCCAGGTCTGGGTTTGCGGATGGCTGCGGTCCCAATGCAGCCACAGGCTTTCCTGGGGCTGCAGTTGCAACTCGTCAAGCTCGGTCCGGGCAATCGAACGCGCACCGCCTTTACCGTCCAGCACCAGGGCATGCACCAGCCCCCACTGCGCGTTGTCTTCCTCGAACATCCTCATCCCTTTCGGCTACTGCGGTTTATTCCGGCATTTTCAGTGGGCTGGGCGAGACGATCACCCCGTTGTTGTCGGCGTACACGTATTCACCCGGGCGGAACGTCACGCCTGCAAAGTTCACCACCACGTTCAGGTCACCCAGGCCGCGCTTGTCGGTTTTCATCGGATGGGCGGCCAGGGCCTGCACGCCCAGGTCAGTCTGGGCAAGGACATCGACATCGCGGATGCAACCGTAGATCACCATGCCTTCCCAGCCGTTTTTCGCGGCCTTTTCGGCGATCAGGTCACCGAGCAACGCACGCCTGAGCGAACCACCGCCATCGACCACCAACACCTTGCCGGCGCCCGGCTGCTCGGCCTGAGCCTTGACCAGGGAGTTATCCTCGAAGCATTTGAGGGTGACAATCTCGCCGCCGAAGGAGTCTCGGCCACCGAAATTGCTGAACATCGGCTCAAGCACCTGCACCAGCTCCGGGTAGGCGTCGCACAGGTCGGGGGTCACGTAATGGTCCATCGCGAAACTCCTGTCATCAAAGAAGGGGTCGAACAGCTCACGGCATACATCAGGAAAACGTGCTGCAGCAGGCATTCTTTAACTGCCCGGCCACCGGCGCCGGTCATGATCAAACCGCAATCAACGCAACGCAACAGCCGTTACGCGACTGAATATGACCAGAAGCGCCTGAGGCGTCATATCTTAGCCGCAACCACTCAAGAGTGAAACGGCCTCGATAGCGCGCTTCGTCACACCGCCACAGCCACCTCGGGACGGGTGCCGAGCACAGGTGTCAGCGGGTCTTTCAACCAGCGCTCCACCAAGGGCCACACTTGGGCCTGCGCGGCTTTGCTGACCAGCATTTGTACATGCCCGAAATCTTCGGTAAAACCCTGCCGACGCCCCAGGCACAGGTACTGGCGATGCTCGCTGCCGACTTGCTCGAACAGCTTGCGACAGGCCCAGTCCGGGTCCTGCCGATCGCCCGCCGCGCTGACCGCCAACAACGGCACGTCGACCGCTGCCAGGCCTTTCCACCAATCGCGCTCGGCGTCGCCAAAGCGGCCGAACAGGCCGTTCCAGCGCAGCGCTTCGATCATCACGCCGGCCGGTTCGTCCTCCGGCCCGCGCTTGAATCGCGGGCCGGACACCTGGGCCAGACGCTTCAGGATCAATCGAGCGCCCCACTCCACCGGTGGAATTTTCAACGGCCAATGCGTGCGGCTGACCTGGCAGCCAAATAACGCCACCGAGGCCACTGACTGCGCGTTCAAGGTTTGACCACCCAGCGCCGCAGCCAAGGTCGTGGCGCCGAGGGAATGCCCGATCCAATGCGGCACCTGCCCGCTTTGCTCGTGCACAAAGGCGCCAATGGCCGGCAAATCGTAACGTGCGTAGTCGGCAACGCGGTTGCGCACGTAGTCGCGGTTGCGCCGGGACAGGCCATGGCCGCGCATTTCCGGGATCCACACATCAAAACCCCGGCGCGCCAGGTGAGCGCCCAGGCCGATGCCCTTGGGCGAATACCAGAAGCGCCGATTGGAAAAACTGCCGTGCAGGAAAATAACCGGCGTGCCCCGGTTTTCCGGGACATCGGCCAGACCCAACCGGGTAACCGCCAACTCGACGGTCGCGTCGGGGCTGTTGCCGGGCTTGAGGCGGTACACATCTTCACTCAGGTCGCCACGACGTTCAGCGCTGATCAGGGCGACAGGAAACAGGTTGCTGCTGCTTTGCATAATGTTCTTGCACAAAAAAGGGCGGCGTCCGGCAGGAATTCCGCCCTGTACAGATAAGAATGCCGGTCACCCTCGACAGGTGACCGGCACTTTTGACGTAGCGGCTTTAAGCGGACGCTTGGCCTTCGGCGAGGAAGAACCAGGTTTCAAGCACGGAATCGGGGTTCAGCGAGACACTTTCGATACCCTGTTCCATCAGCCATCTGGCCAGGTCAGGGTGATCGGAAGGGCCCTGGCCACAGATACCGATGTACTTGCCGGCCTTGTTACAGGCCTGGATGGCGTTGGACAGCAGCTTCTTGACCGCAGGATTTCGCTCGTCGAACAGGTGAGCGATGATCCCGGAGTCACGGTCCAGGCCCAGGGTCAGCTGGGTCAGGTCGTTGGAGCCGATGGAGAAACCGTCGAAGAACTCCAGGAACTCTTCGGCCAGGATCGCGTTGGACGGCAGTTCGCACATCATGATGACGCGCAAGCCGTTTTCGCCACGGGACAGGCCGTTTTCAGCCAGCAGGTCCACGACTTGGCTCGCTTCGCCCAGGGTGCGCACGAACGGCACCATGATCTCGACGTTGGTCAGCCCCATCTCGTTGCGCACACGCTTGAGGGCGCGGCATTCGAGTTCGAAACAGTCACGGAAGGCTTCGCTGATGTAACGCGAGGCGCCACGGAAACCCAGCATGGGGTTTTCTTCTTCCGGCTCGTAAAGCTTGCCGCCGATCAGGTTGGCGTATTCGTTGGACTTGAAGTCCGACAGTCGCACGATGACCTTTTTCGGGTAGAACGCCGCTGCCAGGGTGCTGATACCTTCCACCAGCTTCTCGACGTAGAAGCCCACCGGGTCGTTGTAACCGGCGATGCGCTTGTCGACGCTTTCCTTGATGTCCAGCGGCAGGCCGTCGTAGTTCAACAGGGCCTTGGGGTGCACGCCGATCATGCGGTTGATGATGAATTCCAGGCGGGCCAGGCCCACACCGGCGTTCGGCAACTGCGCGAAGTCGAAGGCGCGGTCCGGGTTGCCGACGTTCATCATGATCTTGAACGGCAGGTCCGGCATGGCGTCGATGGAGTTCTGCTTGATGTCGAAGCCCAGTTCGCCTTCGAAGATGAAGCCGGTATCGCCTTCGGCGCAGGACACCGTCACACCCTGGCCATCTTTCAACAGCTGGGTGGCGTTGCCGCAACCGACCACCGCAGGAATTCCCAGCTCACGGGCGATGATCGCCGCGTGGCACGTGCGTCCGCCACGGTTGGTCACGATGGCGCTGGCACGCTTCATCACCGGCTCCCAGTCCGGATCGGTCATGTCGGAGACCAGCACGTCACCCGGCTGGACTTTGTCCATCTCGGACACGTCCTTGATGATGCGTACCTTGCCGGCGCCGATGCGCTGGCCGATGGCGCGGCCTTCCACCAGCACGGTGCCGGTTTCCTTGAGCAGGTAGCGTTCCATGACGTTGGCCGACGTACGGCTCTTAACGGTCTCGGGACGGGCCTGCACGATGTACAGCTTGCCGTCGTCACCGTCCTTGGCCCACTCGATGTCCATCGGGCACTTGTAGTGCTTTTCGATGATCATCGCTTGCTTGGCCAGCTCGCTGACTTCAGCGTCGCTCAGGCAGAAACGCGCACGCTCGGCCTTGTCGACGTCGACGGTCTTGACCGAACGACCGGCCTTGGCCTCGTCGCCGTAGATCATCTTGATCGCCTTGCTGCCCAGGTTACGGCGCAGGATGGCCGGGCGACCGGCCTCAAGGGTGTGCTTGTGCACGTAGAATTCGTCCGGGTTGACCGCGCCTTGTACGACGGTTTCACCCAGGCCGTAGGCGCCGGTGATAAACACCACGTCACGAAAGCCCGATTCGGTGTCCAGGGTGAACATCACGCCGGCGGTGCCGGTTTCCGAGCGCACCATGCGCTGCACGCCGGCAGACAAAGCCACCAGCTTGTGGTCGAAACCCTGGTGCACGCGGTAGGAAATGGCGCGGTCGTTGAACAGCGAGGCAAACACTTCCTTGGCCGCGCGGATCACGTTTTCCACGCCGCGGATGTTCAGGAACGTTTCCTGCTGACCGGCGAAGGAGGCGTCGGGCAGGTCTTCGGCGGTGGCCGAGGAACGCACGGCGACCGCCATGTCCGGGTTACCGGCCGACAGGGTGGCGAAGGCGGTGCGGATCTCTTCGTTGAGCTTCTCGGGGAACTCCGCTTCCATGATCCATTGGCGGATCTGGGCGCCGGTCCTGGCCAGGGCGTTGACGTCATCGACATCCAGGGCGTCCAGGGCAGCGTGGATCTGGTCGTTGAGACCGCTCAGCTCAAGGAAGTCACGGTAAGCCTGGGCCGTGGTGGCAAAACCACCCGGCACCGACACGCCAGCGCCTGCAAGATTACTGATCATCTCGCCGAGGGATGCGTTCTTGCCCCCCACGTGCTCTACATCATGGACGCCGAGCTTATCGAGGGAAACTACGTACTCTACCAAGGTGATCTCTCCACTTTCTGTGTTGGAAAAGCTCAGGACGCGGCTTGCTCAGTAGGAGCGAACGCCAGCGCTTGTGGCCTGGACCTGGAAAATAAGTGAGAATGCGGCCCACTGCGGGACGGCAAAATCGCGCCTATCATATCCAAGATTCGCCATCAGCTTAAGGCCCAGGGCTCAAATGAAACGATCTGCTTTCTTTATTTCCGATGGCACCGGCATCACGGCCGAAACACTGGGCCAGAGCCTGCTCGCGCAGTTCGAAAACATTACCTTCGCCAAATTCACGCGGCCTTATATAGACAGCGTGGACAAAGCGCGGGCCATGGTACAACAAATCAATCTGGCGGCTGAAAAAGACGGTTGTCGCCCGATCATTTTCGACACCATCGTCAATCAAGACATTCGTGAGATTCTGGCGACCTCGAATGGTTTCATGATCGACATCTTCTCCACGTTCCTGGCGCCATTGGAACAGGAGCTGAGCGAACATTCCTCTTACTCCGTCGGAAAGTCCCATTCCATTGGTCATAATTCCAATTATATGGAGCGTATCGAAGCGGTGAACTTCGCCCTCGACAACGACGACGGCGCCCGCACGCACTATTACGACAAGGCCGACCTGATCCTGGTAGGCGTGTCGCGCTGCGGCAAGACCCCGACCTGCCTGTACATGGCCATGCAATTCGGTATTCGCGCAGCCAACTACCCGCTGACCGAAGACGACATGGAACACCTGACGCTGCCCGCCGCCCTGCGCGCGCATTCGCACAAGCTGTTCGGCCTGACCATCGACCCGGACCGCCTCACCGCGATCCGCAATGAACGCAAGCCCAACAGCCGTTATTCAAGTTACGCCCAGTGTGAGTTCGAAGTGCGCGAAGTGGAAAATCTGTTCCGTCGCGAGAATATTGCGCACATCAATTCCACGCATTTTTCAGTGGAAGAGATATCGGCGAAGATTCTGGTGGAGAAGGGTGTGGAGCGCAGGTTCAAGTGACCTGTATTGCCTGAGCTGACGCTATCGGTATGAACCAAACTTCTGCTACGCCGCTGAACCTGTGGGAGGGGGCTTGCCCCCGATGGCGGTGGATCAGTCACCTGATGCACTGACTGACACTCAGCTATCGGGGGCAAGCCCCCTCCCACATTTGATCTTCGCTGCTCTGAGCATTTCGTTCGCTTAACTGACTGGCATTAGGGCAACCCCCCTCCCACACGACCCAATTGTGTCAGTCTGGCTACAGGTGAAACCTTCCCCCTCCCTGCCCCAGCGCCGTCGCCAGCGCATCGAACCCCGCCCGCAGCAACTGATCATCCCCCGAGGTATTGCAAATACTCGCCCGGATAAACTGCGGCACCGCCGTCTGCCCCACTGCAAAGGCTTCGGCGGTCGCGATCAGGTAGTTGTTCTGCTTGAGTTCCGCCTCGATTTCCGACGCGCGCCAGGGTTCCGGTACTTCGATCCAGAAGTGCGGGCTGTTGAGGTGAGTGCGGTACTGCAGGCCGCTCAATAAGCCCTCCACCAATGCCTTGCGCCGGGTTATCTCGTTGATCTGCTGGCGCAGCAGGTATTGCGCCGTGCCGTTTTCGATCCATTGGGTCGCCAATTCCAGGGTCACCGGGGTGGCCATCCAGCAGGTCGAACGCAACGCCGCTGAAATACGGCTGACCAACGCCGGCGGCGCATGCACATAGCCCACGCGCAGCCCGGCCGATACCGCCTTGCTCAAGCTGCTGATCAGGATCGTACGCTCAGGGGCGAAATAACTGAGGGGCGCAGGACGATCCTCTACCAGCACCCCGTGGGCCTCATCCTCAAGAATCAGCAGATTATGTTCACGACAGACCTTGGCCAACGCTTCACGGCGCGGGACTGACAGCACGGCGGTTGTGGGATTCTGGATCGTTGGCGTGCAATACAATGCCGAAACCCGGTGATTTCGACAGACTTCATCCAGCGCGCCCGGCAGCACGCCTTCGTCATCCATCTCCAGCCCGATCAAGCGCACACCCAGCATACGCGCGGCGGTGATAAGCCCTGGGTAAGTCAATTGCTCGGTGACCACCGTGTCGCCGGCACGCAGCAACGCCATCATTGCGCAGAGCAGGCCGTGCTGGCCGCCATTGACGCAGATGACCTGCTCGGGAATCGGATGGAAATCGCGCTGCACCAGCCATTGCGCACCGGCCTCGCGGTAGCGCGGCAGGCCCGCATCCGGGGTATAGGCGCTGATGTCCTGGAGAAATTTGCCGTTGGTCGACAGGGTTTGGAAGCTCTGGGCAAGGAACACCGTCTCCTGACCCGGAATATGCATGTTGCGGCTCATGTCGAAGTACTGGCGCGGCTCCTCGCTGACGTTGCGAAAGCCTTCATCACGCTGGCGCTCCATCCCACGCTTGCGCACGAATGTGCCGTCACCCACGCGCGCGACTACCAACCCCAAGCGCTCCAGCTCACCGTAGGCCCGGCTGATGGTGCCGATAGTGACGCCCAGATTGTCGGAAAGGACCCGATGGGGCGGCAGTTTTCTTCCCGGTTCAATCGTGCCTTCAAGGATGCCCCTTTCCATGACATCGGACAGGCGCTTGTACTTCACGCCCTGACCATTGGACAACCCCTCACGCATAATTGACACCATGTCAATATTTGTTTTGACAGTCATCATTCGCCCTAATAGTGTGCTTTTGCGGGTTCAATCAGCGGATTGAATCACTTATAACAAGTCCAATATAGAGTTCAATTCCGGCTCAGGGAAGCAATAAACGATGCCAATGTCCGCCATTCTTGAAAACACCGCAAAAACCAAAACCCGCAAACAATGGCTGGCCGGGTTGATCACCAGCGTGATGTTCCTGATCGTGTGCCTGAGCTGGGGCACCACCTGGCTGGGCATCAAGATTGCGGTGGAAAGCGTGCCACCGCTGACGTCAGCAGGCCTGCGCTTCCTGATCGCCTTCCCGTTGTTCCTGTGTTTCGCCATGGTGCGCCGCGAGCCGATTCTGTTCCCACGGGAAAGTCGCTGGTTCTTCGTGTTCGTGACCCTGTCCTACTTCAGCATTCCTTATTACCTGCTCAATTACGGCGAGATGCACGTCTCGTCCGGCCTGACTGCCCTGCTGTTCAGCTGCATGCCGGTGTTCATCCTGATCTTCTCCGCGCTGTTCCTGCGCGAGCGCATCTACCTGTCCCAGGTGGTCGGCATCGGCATCGGTTTCGGCAGCCTCTACATGATTATCAAGAGCCAGGGCCTGCACCTGGACCATGCCGAATTCTTCGGCGTACTGGCGATTCTGGCCGCCGCGATCATGCACGCGTTGTGCTACGTGATTACCAAGCAAAAAGGCAGCGCCATCAGTGTCATCACCTACAACACCCTGCCTATCGGCATTGCCGGGCTGATGCTGTTCGTGGCCGGCCTGTGGTTTGAAAACCCGACCTTCGACGCCATCACCCTGCGCTCCTGGAGCGCGCTGTTCTACCTTGGGCTGGTCGCTTCGGTGGGTGGTTTCATTGTGTATTTCATGCTGCTCAAGCGCCTGAGCCCGATCATCCTGTCCTTCGTGTTCATCATCTTCCCCGTGTTCGCGGTGATCATCGGCGCCTGGTACGAAGGCGTGGAAATTTCCCGTGACCTGATGCTGTACTCGGCGATCCTGCTGGCCGGCTTTGCGATCACCAAGCTGCCCATCGAAAAACTGCTGGCGAAGAAAAATTGACCCTCACCCCAAGCGAGAGAAACATGGAAGTCCTCCGCCCCCACGCCCTGGAACAGATCTACGCCCACGCAAGCCGCAGCTATCCCGAGGAGTGCTGCGGTTTCATCTTCGCCGACGGCAGTGTGTACCTGGGCAGCAATATCCAGAACGAATTGCATCGCAGGAACCCGCAGATGTACCCGCGCAGTGCGGCCAACGGCTACACCTTTTCGGTCGCCGATACACTGCTGCTGAACAAGGCCTTTCGCAGCGACAACCCGGTGGTGGTGATCTACCACTCGCACCCGGATGTCGGCGCCTATTTCAGTGATGAAGACCAGGACAAGGCGCTGTTCCTGGGCGAGCCGATCTACCCTGTCAGCTACCTGGTGGTGGATGTTCGCCAGGGCCAGGCCCTGGGGTCAAAGCTGTTTGCCTGGGATGGCAAGCATTTCGCCCTTCAACCTTTCAACGACCTGCACACGGAGTTGTCCATGAACGCTGTCTCTTTCCCCGACATTCTGGTTCGCGTGGCCAAGCTGCCGCAATCGACCCTTGAGGGCGCCGGATCGACATTGCGCGAAGTCATTGAAAACCTCTGCGACAGTCACCCACAGTTGCGCCCGCACCTGTTTCACGAGCAGAACAACCAGCTCAAGGAGCACTTCCTGTTTACCGCCGAGGACGCGTTGATCGACGCCGACGACAGCTTGCCGGAAAACGCTCGGATTGAAGTGCTGCTGGCCACCTCCGGCGGCATCGACGTCGACACCCTGAGCAACGAAGAAGTGCAACGCTACGTACGCCATATCACCCTGCCCGGTGTCGGCCGTGAAGGTCAGTTGAACCTGAAAAAAGCCAGGGTACTGATCATCGGCACCGGTGGCCTGGGCTCACCCATCAGCCTGTACCTGGCGGCGGCCGGCATCGGCACCCTGGGTCTGGTGGACTTCGACGTGGTGGAAAGCAGCAACCTGCAACGCCAGGTCGTGCACGGCAACAGCACCCTGGGCATGCCCAAGGTGGAGTCCGCCAAACAACGCTTGCAGGACCTGAACCCCCACATCCGGATCAACGCGCACAACACCGCACTCAATACCGACAACGCCCTGGAACTGGTGGGTGCCTATGACCTGGTGATCGACGGCACGGACAATTTCGACACCCGCTACCTGGTCAATGACGCCTGCGTGCAATTGGGCAAGCCGCTGGTATACGGCGCGATCTACCGCTTCGACGGGCAAATCAGCGTGTTCAATCATAAAGGTGGGCCGTGCTACCGCTGCCTGTTCCCCAAGGCCCCGCCCGCAGAGCTGGCGCCCAATTGCAGCGCCGGCGGGGTCATCGGCGTGTTGCCGGGGGTGGTCGGCATGATCCAGGCGACCGAGGCGATCAAACTGCTGATCGGCATTGGCGAACCGTTATCCGGCCGCTTGATGCGCTTCGATGCGCTGGCCATGAAATTCAGCGAAATCCGCTTCAAGCGCCGTGCCGACTGCCCGTGCTGCTCGGAGCTGCGTCACAGCGAGACCGCCACGCCGGTGGTGTGCGCGGATGCCGTGCCGAGTCAGCCGTCCCTGGCCGAAGAACGCTACATCGAGCCTCGGCTGCTCAAGCAAGTGATCGACAACCCCCGCAGCGCCGACGTGTTGCTCGACGTACGCGACGCCAGCGAACTGGAAGTGTGCAAACTGCCGGGCGTGGTGCACATCCCCCTGGCCGAGCTGGATGAGCAGCTCGGCAGCCTGAGCCGCGACAACACCCATTACCTGATCTGCTACGCCGGCACGCGTGCCGAGCAGGCCGCCAGTACCTTGCTGGCGGCGGGCTTCGCCAACACCAAAGTCCTGCAGGGCGGCATGAAACATTGGGTGCGCGACGTCGAACCCGACATGCCGCTGTACTGACCGGGGGCCGACCGATGCTGCATAACTCCATTCTCGACGTGATCGGCCAAACCCCGATCGTGCGTCTGGCGCAGTTTTCCGAAGACCTCGGCATCGAGGTCTACGCCAAGCTGGAATCCCTCAACCCGGGCGGCAGCCACAAGGCGCGCATCGCCCTGGGCATGATCCTCGACGCCGAGCGCCGGGGCGTGCTGATGCGCGACTGCGGACAAACCATCATCGAACCCAGCGGCGGCAATACCGGTATCGGCCTGGTGATGGTGGGCAATGTGCTCGGCTACAAAGTGGTGCTGGTCATCCCGGACAACTACAGCCCCGAAAAACAGAAGCTGCTGCGCCTGTATGGCGCCCGGGTGGTGCTCTCGGACAGCCGCCTGGGTAACAACTCCCACGGCGAAAAGTGCATGGAACTGCTGTTGGAAAACCCCAATTACGTGATGCTCAACCAGCAGCGCAACGGCGCCAACCCGCAAACCCACCGCGACACCACCGCGCCGGAAATCCTCCGCGCCTTTGGCGAACGGCGGGTGGACTACTTCGTCAGCGGCATCGGCACCGGCGGGCATATCACCGGTATCGGCGAAACCCTCAAGGCCGCCTGGCCGGCACTGCGCATCATGGGCGTGGAGCCGGAGGAATGCGACTTGCTCAAGGACCTGCACGCCCCGCACGCCATCCAGGGCCTGTCGATTGGCCTGATCCCGAGCATTCTCAACCTGGACGTACTGGACGGCATGCTCAAGGTGTCGCATGGGGCGTGCCTGGAGATGATCAAACGCATCATGCGCACCGACGCCATCAGCCTGGGGCTGTCCTCGGCCGCCAACATGGTCGCCATCGCCCAACTCGCCCCGGAACTGCCGCCCGAAACGGTGGTGCTGACCATGGTCTACGACAATGCCGACAGCTACCTGCCCAGTTTCGAATAGCCGGTTACCCAACCAACCAGAATGCGGGGGTGCCTCCATGGGAGGCTTTATCGACATGCAACAGCTGCACGATGAGTTGCTCACCCACCTCATCCAGACCCTGACGCCCGGGCAGATGAAGCAGCTGGAACCGCACCTGGCGCCGCTGGTCCAGAACGCCGCCCAGGCGGTGGCCGAGGACCTGATCGCCTACGCCTATCGCGACCCGGCTTCGCGCGGACGCGGTGAGCTGATCCTGGAATCCTATGCCTCGTTCAAGGCGGTGTTGTTCTACCGGCTCGCGCACCTGGTGTGGCATTTTCCGGAGCCCGCCCACGGCGTATTCACCCGCATTGCGCTCAAGCTCAGCAACCAGGGCAAGATCCTGTCCGGGGCCGAGATTCACCCGGCTGCGCGCATCGGCCGACGCTTTGTGCTGGACCATGGCTACGGCACGGTCATCGGTGAAACCTGCGAGATCGGTCACGACTGCTACATCCTCTGCGGTGTGACCCTGGGCGCGCGCGGTATTGCCAACAACCCGGACGGCAAGCGTCATCCGCGCCTGGGCAACCATGTCGAGGTCGGCGCCGGGGCGAGGGTGCTGGGCTACGTGCAGATCGGTGACAACGTGTTTATCAGCCCGGCCTGCGTCATTACCCAGGACGTGCCGGCGGGCACCAAGGTCAAGGTGGTCAACCAGATCCAGTTGCAGAAAAACGATGAATCGGAGCACAGCAACTACCTCGGCGCGTTCGCGTTGGATGAGCGCCTGCACGTGGTCGGCGAGGTCGATGCGGGGCATAAGGTCACGGTGCTGGACGCCGACTTTCATCCCCTGCCGGGGCTGATGCTCGAACCCACGGTGAAGGAGCGTCATCACCTGCAATTTCGCCTGCATCGCCAGGGCGTCAGCGAACAACTGCCACGCCTGCCGCTGAACCTGAAAGTCTGCGGCCCGGCGTTCGAAATCACCCTGCTCTCTCCCCCTGGCTTGAGTGCGATGGTGCGTCACCTGTTGCAAGCCAGCCCACTGATCGTTGGAGGTTGAATATGTCCGTGCACACCATGGAAACCCTGGCGCTGTTCGACAGCGCGCCCTATCAAAACGCCTTCAGCGCCCGGGTGATTGCCGTCAGCGAGCACGGCGTCGCGCTGGAACACACGTTGTTCTACCCCACCGGCGGTGGGCAACCGGGTGACACCGGCCACTTCACCCTGGCCGACGGCACCCGCGTGCAGGTCACCGGCACGGTGCGTGATCCGGTACTGCGCTCGATCATCTGGCATCAGGTGGACCATTGCCCGGCGCAACTGATTGCCGGCGCCCAGGTAGACGCCGGCCTGGACTGGGAGCGCCGCTACCAGCACATGAAGATGCACACCTGCCTGCACTTGCTGTGTTCGATCATCGACGCGCCCGTCACCGGTTGCAGCATCAGCGCGGACAAGGGTCGCCTGGATTTCGACCTGCCGGAAATGACCCTGGACAAAGACAGCATCACCCGCGACCTCAACGCACTGATCGAGCAGGCGCACCCGGTGCAAACCCTGTCGATGGCCGCCACCGAGTACGCCACCCTGCTGCAGATCACCCGCACCCAGGCCGTTGCGCCGCCGGTCATCCAGGGCTCGGTTCGGGTGATTGAAATTGCAGGCATCGACATCCAGCCGTGTGGCGGCACCCACGTGCTCAATACCGAGGAAATCGGCCGGGTGTTCTGCGAGAAGATCGAAAAGAAGAGCAAGCACAACCGCAGGGTGATTTTGCGGTTTGAAGGCTGAAATGTGGGAGGGGGCTTGCCCCCGATGGCGGTGGGTCAGTCACCTGATGCACTGACTGACACTCAGCTATCGGGGGCAAGCCCCCTCCCACATTGACCGCGTTGTTTTCTAGATCATGAACAGGTCCATGAAACGGTTGACTGGGGTAGCCTCAAGCCGTGCCTGGTCCGTGCACAAGGCAAAAATCTCGGCGCTGCGCTGCGCAGGGAAGCGCGTCGCCAGATTGGCTTTGAACTTGGCTTCCAGCAGAGGAATCCCATCCTCCCGACGACGGCGATGGCCAATCGGATACTCCACCGCCACCTGCTCGGTGCAGGTGCCGTCGGTGAAGAACACCTGCACCGCGTTGGCGATGGAGCGCTTGTCAGCCTCCAGGTATTCGCGGCTGTAACGCGGGTCTTCAACGATGACCATTTTCCCGCGCAGCTCATCGATGATCGGATGGGCGGCATGGAAATGGTCTTCATACTGTTCGGCCACCAGGTCGCCGAAGGCCAGGGGCACGGCCGTCATGTATTGCAGGCAATGGTCACGGTCGGCGGCGTTGGCCAATGGGCCGACCTTGGAAATGATACGAATGGCCGACTCGTGGGTGGTGATCACGATACGTTCGACTTCATGCAGGCGCTGCTTGACCTGCGGATGCAGGATGACCGCCGCTTCGCAGGCAGTCTGCGCATGAAATTCAGCGGGAAAGCTGATCTTGAACAGCACGTTTTCCATCACATAGGTGCCGTAGGGCTGGGACAGGCTGAACCTGCGCTGTTCTTCCGGCTTGAGGGCCAGGTCCTTGTTGGTGTGGCTGAACAAAACGTCGTAGAAGCCCCACTGCGGCGCGCTCAGTACACCGGGTATGCCCATCTCGCCACGCATCGCGATATCCGCCAGACGCACCCCGCGACTCGATGCATCGCCCGCCGCCCAGGACTTGCGCGAACCGGCATTGGGCGCATGACGGTAAGTGCGCAACGCCTGCCCGTCGACAAACGCATGGGACAAGGCGGCGAGCAGTTGCTCGCGGTTGGCGCCCATCAGCTTGGCAGTGACTGCCGTCGAGGCGACTTTGACCAGCAGCACATGGTCGAGGCCGACGCGATTGAAGGCGTTTTCCAGGGCGATCACGCCCTGGATCTCGTGGGCCATGATCATCGCTTCCAGCACCGTGCGTACGCTCAGCGGCGCGTCGCCGTTGGCCACGCGTTGCTGCGACAGATGATCAGCCACCGCGAGGATGCCGCCCAGATTGTCCGAAGGGTGGCCCCACTCCGCCGCGAGCCAGGTGTCGTTGTAATCGAGCCAGCGCACGATGCAGCCGATGTCCCAGGCGGCCTTGACCGGGTCCAGCCGCAACGAAGTGCCCGGCACCCGTGCGCCGAACGGCACCACGGTGCCTTCGACGAGCGGCCCCAGGTGCTTGGTGCACTCGGGAAAGCGCAACGCCAGCAGGCCGCAGCCGAGGGTGTCCATCAGGCAGTTGCGTGCGGTGTCCAGGGCGGCTTGGGACTCGACTTGGTAGGTGAGGACATAGTCGGCAATGTCCTGCAGGACCTGGTCGTAGTCGGGACGGTTGTTCTGGTCGACGTTGGCGCTCATGGCAGTTCTCCAAATGGGTGGTTTATTCCTCAGGGTCATGGTTGATCATCAGGGCAGGTCTGGTTGCCTGCCTTGGAATAGATATCCACTGTGGGAGGGGGCTTGCCCCCGATGGGGTGGATCAATTGATGAATGTGTCGACTGACACACCGCAATCGGGGGCAAGCCCCCTCCCACATAAAGCTCAGTGCCGGGTTTTAGAAAGCGTCGCCGGGGACGCGCACGAAACCTTCCATCAACACCCGCGCACTGCGGCTCATGATGGCTTTCTTCACCACCCATTCACCGTTGACTTGCGTCGCCTCGGCACCGACGCGCAAGGTGCCCGAAGGATGGCCGAAGCGCACGGCGTTGCGCTCCACGCCACCTGCAGCCTGGTTGACCAGGGTGCCGGAAATCGCCGCCGCCGTGCCGATCGCCACCGCCGCCGTGCCCATCATGGCGTGGTGCAACTTGCCCATGGATAGGGCCCGCACCAGCAGGTCCACATCGCCGGCCTTGACGGCCTTGCCGCTGGAGGCCACGTAATCGGCAGGCTTGGCCACGAACGCAACCTTCGGCGTGTGCTGGCGCTGGGCCGCTTCGTCCAGGTGTTTGATCAGGCCCATGCGCAACGCGCCATAGGCACGCACGGTCTCGAACATCGCCAGGGCCTGCGGGTCGCCGTTGATTGCGCCTTGCAGCTCGGTGCCGGTGTAGCCCAGGTCTTGAGCATTGATGAAAATCGTCGGGATGCCGGCATTGATCAGGGTGGCCTTGAAGGTGCCGACACCCGGCACTTCCAGTTCGTCGATCAGGTTGCCGGTGGGGAACATCGAGCCGCCACCGCCCTCTTCTTCCGCCGCCGGGTCGATGAATTCCAGCTGCACTTCGGCGGCGGGAAAGGTCACGCCGTCGAGTTCGAAATCACCGGTTTCCTGCACCGCACCGTCGGTAATCGGCACGTGGGCAATGATGGTCTTGCCGATATTGGCCTGCCATATGCGCACCACGGCCACGCCGTTGTGGGGCACGCGGCCCGGGTCGACCAGGCCGGCGCTGATGGCGAACGAACCGACCGCCGCCGACAGGTTGCCGCAGTTGCCACTCCAGTCGACAAATGGCTTGTCGATGGAGACCTGGCCAAACAGGTAATCCACGTCGTGCCCGGCACGGGTGCTCCTGGACAGGATCACGCTTTTGCTGGTGCTGGAGGTGGCGCCGCCCATGCCGTCGATCTGCTTGTCATAGGGATCGGGGCTGCCGATCACCCGCAACAACAAGGCGTCACGGGCAGCCCCCGGCACCTGGGCCGATGGCGGCAGGTCTTCGAGGCTGAAGAAAACCCCCTTGCTGGTGCCGCCACGCATATAGGTGGCGGGGATCTTGATTTGCGCTGCGTATGCCATGGTTATCCTCTTCAGGCGGTGGCCGCCGATTCCAGGAAGTCCTGGGCAAAACGTTGCAACACGCCGCCCGCCTCGTAGATCGACACTTCTTCAGCGGTGTCCAGGCGGCAGGTCACCGGCACTTCGACACGCTCGCCATTTTTGCGGTTTATCACCAGGGTCAGTTGCGCACGCGGCGTGCGTTCGCCGAGCACGTCATAGGTTTCGCTGCCGTCGATCTTGAGTGTGTGGCGGTCGGTACCCGGCAGGAACTCCAGGGGCAATATGCCCATGCCGACCAGGTTGGTGCGGTGAATACGCTCGAAACCCTCGGCGGCGATCGCTTCCACCCCGGCCAGGCGTACGCCCTTGGCCGCCCAGTCGCGCGACGAGCCCTGGCCGTAGTCGGCACCGGCGATGATGATCAGCGGCTGCTTGCGTTCCATGTAGGTTTCGATGGCTTCCCACATCCGCGTGACCTTGCCTTCCGGCTCGATACGCGCCAGGGAGCCCTGCTTGACCTTGCCGTTTTCCTGCACCATTTCGTTGAACAGTTTCGGGTTCGCAAAGGTGGCACGTTGCGCGGTCAGGTGATCGCCCCGGTGCGTCGCGTAGGAGTTGAAGTCAACTTCCGGCAGGCCCATTTTCGCCAGGTACTCGCCGGCGGCGCTATCGAGCATGATCGCGTTGGACGGCGACAGGTGATCGGTGGTGATGTTGTCCGGCAACACCGCCAGCGGGCGCATGCCCTTGAGCGGACGCGCACCGGCCAATGCACCTTCCCAATACGGCGGGCGGCGAATATAGGTGCTTTGCGGGCGCCAGTCGTACAGCGGGGTGACTTTGGGACCGGTGTCTTCGTGAATGGCGAACATCGGGATGTACACCGCGCGAAACTGCTCCGGCTTGACCGACGCCTTGACCACTGCGTCGATCTCTTCGTCGCTTGGCCAGATGTCCTGCAGGCGGATTTCCTTGCCGTCGGCGTCGAGCCCGAGCACGTCTTTCTCGATATCGAACCGAATGGTGCCGGCAATCGCATAGGCCACGACCAACGGCGGCGAGGCCAGGAACGCCTGCTTGGCATACGGGTGAATGCGCCCGTCGAAGTTGCGGTTGCCCGACAGCACGGCAGTGGCGTACAGGTCGCGGTCGATGATCTCCTGCTGGATCAGCGGGTCGAGCGCGCCGGACATGCCGTTGCAGGTGGTGCAGGCAAAGGCCACCACGCCAAACCCGAGTTTTTCCAGCTCATGCCCCAGGCCTGCTTCCTCCAGGTACATGGCCACGGTTTTCGAGCCCGGCGCCAGGGACGACTTGACCCACGGCTTGCGCGTCAGCCCGAGCCTGTTGGCGTTGCGCGCCAGCAGGCCGGCGGCGATCACGTTGCGCGGGTTACTGGTGTTGGTGCAACTGGTGATGGCGGCGATGATCACGGCGCCGTCGGGCATTTGCCCTGGCACTTCGTCCCACTGCCCGCTGATGCCTTTTGACGCCAGGTCGCGGGTGGCGACACGGGCGTGCGGATTGCTCGGGCCGGCCATGTTGCGCACAACGCTGGACAGGTCGAATGTCAGGCCACGCTCGTAGTGCGCGCCCTTGAGATCGTCGGCCCACAGGCCGGTGTGGCGCGCATATTGTTCGACCAGGGCGACTTGTTCGTCTTCCCGGCCAGTGAGTTTCAGGTAGGCGATGGTCTGCTGGTCGATGTAGAACATGGCCGCAGTGGCGCCGTATTCGGGGGCCATGTTGGAAATCGTCGCACGGTCGCCCAGGGTCAATGCCGACGCCCCTTCCCCGAAGAACTCCAGCCAGGCGCCGACCACCTTCTGTTGGCGCAGGAACTCGGTCAGCGCCAGCACCATATCGGTGGCGGTGATACCCGGCTGCAGCTTGCCGGTCAGCTCCACGCCGACGCTTTCGGGCAGGCGCATCCACGACGCACGCCCAAGCATCACGCTTTCGGCCTCAAGGCCGCCGACGCCGATGGCGATCACGCCCAGGGCATCCACATGCGGGGTGTGGCTGTCGGTGCCGACGCACGTGTCGGGGAACGCCACACCGTCACGTACCTGAATCACCGGGGACATTTTCTCCAGGTTGATCTGGTGCATGATGCCGTTGCCGGGCGGGATCACGTCGACGTTCTTGAAGGCCTTCTTGGTCCACTCGATAAAGTGAAAGCGATCTTCGTTGCGGCGGTCTTCGATGGCGCGGTTTTTTTCGAACGCCTGGGGGTCGGCACCACCGGCTTCGACGGCCAGGGAGTGGTCGACGATCAACTGGGTAGGCACCACCGGGTTGACCTGCGCCGGATCGCCGCCTTGCAGGGCAATGGCGTCGCGCAGGCCGGCCAGGTCCACCAGCGCGGTCTGGCCGAGGATGTCATGGCAGACCACGCGGGCCGGGAACCAGGGGAAATCGAGGTCACGTCGGCGTTCGATCAGTTGGCTCAGGGACGCGTTGAGGGTGGCCGGGTCGCAGCGGCGCACCAGGTTTTCCGCGAGTACCCGTGAGGTATACGGCAAGGTGGCGTAGGCGCCGGGGCTGATTGCCTCGACAGCCGCACGGGCGTCGAAGAAATCCAGGCGGCTGCCGGGGAGCGGTTTGCGAAATTCAGTGTTCATCGTCAGGACTCGGTCACGGTGATAACAAAAAGGACCCACTGATCCAGCGTTGAAATGCCATTTAAATGTGGGAGGGGGCTTGCCCCCGATGGCGGTGTATCAGTCGACACATGTGCTGCATGACACACGGCTATCGGGGGCAAGCCCCCTCCCACACGTTGATCGCATTCCAGTCCCGGGTCCGCGGGCCCTCTCATTCAGCGACGTTCGATTGGCACGAACTTGCGCTGCTCAACGCCGATGTACTCGGCGCTTGGACGGATGATGCGGTTATTGGCGCGCTGCTCGAACACATGCGCCGCCCAGCCGGTGAGCCGCGAGCAGACGAAAATCGGCGTGAACAGCTTGGTGGGGATGCCCATGAAGTGGTACGCCGAGGCATGGTAGAAATCGGCATTGGGGAACAGTTTCTTCTGCTCCCACATGGTCTTGTCGATGGCTTCGGACACCGGGAACAACACCGTGTCGCCCACCTCGTCAGCGAGTTTTTTCGACCAGCCCTTGATCACTTCGTTACGCGGGTCGCTGTCCTTGTAGATCGCGTGGCCAAAACCCATGATCTTGTCCTTGCGCGCCAGCATGCCGAGGGTGCCTTCGACGGCTTCTTCGGCCGAACCGAAACGCTCGATCATCTCCATCGCCGCTTCGTTGGCACCGCCGTGCAGCGGGCCGCGCAGGGAACCGATGGCCGCGGTGACGCAGGAATACAGGTCGGACAGGGTCGACGCACAGACCCGGGCGGTGAAGGTCGAGGCGTTGAATTCGTGTTCGGCGTAGAGGATCAGCGACACGTTCATCACTTTGACATGCAGGTCGCTCGGCTTCTTGCCGTGCAGCAGGTGCAGGAAGTGCCCGCCAATGCTCGGCTCGTCGGTGACGCAGTCGATGCGTTTGCCGTCGTGGCTGAAGCGGTACCAGTAGCACATGATCGCCGGGAACGCGGCGAGCAGGCGGTCGGTGACGTCATGCTGCACGCTGAAGTCTTTTTCCGGCTCGATATTGCCCAGGAACGAACAACCGGTGCGCATCACGTCCATCGGGTGGGCGTCGGCGGGGATGCGCTCGAGCACTTCCTTCAACGCTTGCGGCAAGTCGCGCAGCTTGCCCAGCCTGGCGCTGTAGGCCGCCAGTTCGGCCTGGGTCGGCAGTTCGCCGTACAGCAGCAGGTAGGCGACTTCTTCAAATTGCGCATCGGCGGCCAGTTCACGCACGTCATAGCCGCGATAGGTCAAGCCGGCACCGGCCTGGCCCACGGTCGACAATGCGGTCTGCCCGGCCACCTGGCCACGCAGGCCGGCGCCACTCAATACTTTTGCTTCAGCCATGGTTCTTCTCCCATTTTATAGTTGTTCAGAGAGCCGTTACTTTTTCGCGGCAAACAGCGCGTCGAGCTTCTGCTCGAAGGTGTGGTAGTCGATACGATCGTAAAGCTCCATGCGGGTTTGCATGGTGTCGATCACATTCTGCTGCGTACCGTCGCGGCGGATCGCGGTGTAGACATTCTCGGCCGCCTTGTTCATGGCGCGGAACGCCGAGAGCGGGTACAGCACGATGGAAACATCGGCAGATTTCAACTGTTCGGTGGTGAACAGCGGGGTCGCGCCGAATTCGGTGATGTTGGCCAGGATCGGTGCCTTGACCCGCGAGGCGAACAGCTTGTACATCTCAAGTTCGGTGATGGCTTCCGGGAACACCATGTCGGCGCCGGCCTCGATGCAGGCGGCGGCGCGCTCCAGGGCGGACTCCAGACCTTCAACGGCCAGGGCGTCGGTGCGGGCCATGATCACGAAGCTGTCATCGGTGCGCGCGTCCACGGCGGCCTTGATGCGGTCGACCATTTCCTGCTGGGAGACGATTTCTTTATTAGGGCGATGGCCGCAGCGCTTGGCGCCGACCTGGTCTTCGATGTGGATGGCGGCGGCGCCGAACTTGATCATCGACTTGACGGTGCGCGCCACATTGAACGCCGAGGAACCGAAACCGGTGTCCACGTCCACCAGCAGCGGCAGGTCGCACACATCGGTGATACGGCGTACATCGGTCAGCACGTCATCCAGGCCGGTGATGCCCAGGTCCGGAACGCCCAGGGAGCCGGCGGCCACGCCGCCGCCTGACAGATAGATCGCCTTGAAGCCGGCGCGCTTGGCCAGCAAGGCGTGGTTGGCATTGATTGCGCCAACCACCTGCAGCGGCTGTTCACTAGAGACCGCGTCACGGAAACGCTGGCCTGGGGTGCTCTTGTTCGTGGAACTCATGACTCACCTCTATTTATTGGGGAGCGCCGTCCGGAAAGTGACGGGCGATGTTGCGTTTGGAAGCACCGATATGCCGGCGCATCAACAGTTCGGCCAGTTCACCGTCGCGATCGGCAATCGCGTCAAGAATGCGGTGATGCTCGGCAAAGGCCTGGCGGGGACGGTTGGGGGTGGCGGAAAACTGGATGCGGTACATGCGCACCAATTGGTACAGCTCACCGCAGAGCATCTGGGTCAGGGTGCGGTTACCGGCACCTTGAATGATCCGGTAATGAAAATCGAAGTCACCTTCCTGCTGGTAGTAGCCGACACCGGCCTGGAACGCGGCGTCCCGTTCATGGGTGTGCAATACCTGGCGCAGTTCTTCGATTTCCGCGTCGGTCATGCGCTCGGCCGCCAGCCGGCAAGCCATGCCTTCCAATGACTCGCGGATTTCATACAGCTCGATCAGCTCGGCGTGACTCAATGACACCACCCGCGCGCCGACATGGGGCACCCGTACCAGCAGGCGCTGGCCTTCCAGACGGTGAATCGCCTCGCGCAACGGGCCACGGCTGATGCCGTAGGTACGCGCCAGCTCCGGTTCGGAAATCTTCGTGCCGGGGGCGATCTCGCCCTTGACGATGGCGGCCTGGATGCGCCGGAAGACGTTTTCCGACATAGTTTGGGATTCATCCGACAGCGCCGACGGAAATTCCGAGTGATCCAGCATATTGTCGACACCTTTAAAAGCAATGCGGCAAAAACTAGCTAATACTCACTGCTTAGTCAAAGAATAAATCAACATTGTCGACAATCGTCTAATAACCTTATTGGCCGTTGATGAGCATGGCCGCCTGCCAGCGCTGGCGCCAAAAAAGCATCATGTTAGAATGCCCGCCGCTTTTGCCTGACATCTCAAGATGAAATGGCGCACGAGGGAGCTTGCGCAGTAATGCCAGTCGCCTTGAATTTCGCACTGCATCGCCTCAGGAACTATGAGACTCAAGCCCTTCCCCCTATTGTTGTTATGCCTATTGTCCATACCGAGCCTTGGCGTTGCCGCCGAGAAGACGGTGTATGGCCTGAACGAATACGCCAAGCTGGCGGGCATCGACCTGGAAGTCGCGGCCAAACTCGACACCGGCGCCAAGACCGCCTCGCTGAGTGCGCGCGATATCAAACGCTTCAAGCGCAACGGCGAATCCTGGGTACGCTTCTACCTGGCCATCGATACCGCCCACTCCCACCCCATCGAACGCCCCCTGGCCCGCGTCAGCAAAATCAAGCGCCGCGCCGATGACTACGACCCCGATGAGGACAAGCAGTACACCGCTCGTCCGGTGATTGCCCTGGATATCTGCATGGGCAGCGCTTTACGCAGTATCGAAGTGAACTTGACCGACCGCAGCACCTTCCAATATCCGCTGCTGATCGGCTCCGAAGCGCTCAAGCGCTTTGATGCGCTGATCGACCCCAGCCTTAAATATGCAGCAGGCAAACCTGCCTGCGCCGCCGACGCTCATACCGCCGAGTAAACCGAATGCGCTCTCTGACCCTGCACCTGAAAATCCTGATCACCATTCTGGTGGTGCTGGGTATTTCGGTCACCGCCTACCAGATCTTCGTGCTGGGCATCCCTGTCACCGAGGACGCCACCGACGACTTGTGGAACATCGACGCCAAGGTCGAGTTCGTCGCCAACCCCAAGGACCCGGTGAAGATTTCGATGTTCGTGCCGCCGTTGAGCCGCGACTTCGTCAGCCTCAATGAGAGTTTCATCTCGAACAACTACGGGGTGAGCGTCAACCGCGCCGACGGCAACCGCAAGGTCACCTGGTCGGCGCGCCGCGCCAAGGGTAACCAGACGCTGTATTACCGCCTGGTGCTGACCAAGCGCTACAGCGGTGAAAAGGTCAAGATCAAGGGCCCGACCTTTCGCGACAGCATCGCCGTGGAAGGCCCGGAAAAAATCGCCGCCGAAGCCTTGCTCGCGCCGATTCGCCAGCACTCGGCAGACGTCGAAACCTTTATCACCGAAGCCATCAAGCGCACCAACAACCTCAACGACGACAATGTAAAACTGCTGCTGGCGGGCGACCCGTCGACGCCGCACAAGGCCAAGATCGTCGAATTGCTGTTGTCCATCGCCCACGTCCCGGTGGAAAAAGTCCACACCATCCGCCTCGTCGCCGACCAGCCGCAATCGCCTGAACTGTGGCTGCGCAGCTTCAACGGCAACGACTGGCTGTACTTCAACCCGGAAACCGGTGAGCAAGGCCTGCCCGCCGACCGCCTGCTGTGGTGGACCGGCGATGAAAACCTGATCACGGTCGATGGCGGCAAGAAAGCCATGGTCACCTTCAGCCTGAACAACAGCGAGATGAATGCCATTCGCCTGGCCAAGCTGACCGACGAAAACACCGACGCCAACTTTCTCGAATACTCGCTGTACGGCCTGCCGCTGCAAACCCAGCAGACGTTCATGATCATGGTGATGATCCCGATTGGCGTGCTGGTGATCCTGATCCTGCGCAACCTGATCGGCCTGCAGACCCTGGGCACCTTCACCCCGGTGCTGATTGCCCTGGCGTTTCGCGAGACGCAACTGGGCTTCGGCATTGTGCTGTTCACCATGATTACCGCACTGGGGCTGTCGCTCAGGTCCTACCTGGAACACCTCAAGCTGCAAATGCTGCCGCGCCTGTCGGTGGTGCTGACCTTCGTGGTGGTACTGATTGCCGCCATCAGCCTGTTCAGCCACAAGCTGGGCCTGGAGCGAGGCCTGTCGGTGGCGCTGTTCCCGATGGTGATCCTGACCATGACCATCGAACGCCTGTCGATCACCTGGGAAGAGCGCGGCGCCAACCATGCGCTGAAAGTCGCGATCGGCACGCTGTTCGCAGCCTCCCTGGCGCACATCATCATGAGCGTGCCGGAGCTGGTCTACTTCGTGTTCACCTTCCCGGCGATCCTGCTGATCCTGGTAGGTTTCATGCTGGCCATGGGGCGTTATCGCGGTTATCGCCTGACCGAACTGGTACGTTTCAAGGCGTTCTTGAAGGCTGACTCGTAATGTTCGGCTTCTGGAAGACCTGGAAAGCCCTGGAGGCGCGCGGGATCATGGGCATCAACCGGCGTAACGCCGACTACGTGCTCAAGTACAACAAGCGCAGCCTGTACCCGATCGTGGATGACAAGATCATCACCAAGGAGCGGGCCATGGCGGCCGGCATCCATGTGCCGCAAATGTACGGGGTGATCTCCACCGAGAAGGAAATCGACAAGCTCGACGACATTATCGGCGGGCGCAGCGACTTCGTGATCAAGCCCGCCCAGGGTGCCGGCGGCGACGGCATCCTGGTGGTGGCGGACCGTTTTGAAGGGCGCTATCGCACGGTGTCCGGCAAGATCATCAGCCATGAAGAAATCGAGCATCAGATTTCCAGCATCCTGACCGGCCTGTACTCCCTGGGCGGCCACCGCGACCGCGCCTTGATCGAATACCGCGTGGTGCCCGACCAGATCTTCAAGAGCATCAGCTACGAAGGCGTGCCGGATATCCGCATCATTGTGCTGATGGGGTATCCGGTGATGGCGATGCTGCGCTTGCCGACCCGTCAGTCCGGTGGCAAGGCCAACCTGCACCAGGGCGCGATTGGCGTGGGCGTTGACCTGGCCACCGGCCTGACCCTGCGTGGCACTTGGCTGAACACCATCATCACCAAGCACCCCGATACCACCAATGCGGTGGATGGCGTGCAACTGCCCAACTGGGACGGCTTCATGAAGTTGGCGGCCGGCTGTTACGAGCTGTGCGGCCTGGGCTATATCGGCGTGGACATGGTGCTCGACCAGGAAAAGGGCCCGCTGATCCTGGAGCTGAACGCGCGGCCGGGGCTGAATATCCAGATTGCCAACGACTGCGGCCTGACCCTGCGCACCCATGCGGTGGAGGCGCGGCTGGAAGAACTGAAAGCCGCCGGCGTGACCGAAACCGTGGAAGAGCGGGTGAAGTTCGTACAGGAAATGTTCGGGCATATTCCGCCGGTGGAAGGCTGATCCGGTCTTCAAACTGTCTATCCCCGACATCCCCTCTAGGAGCAAATCCTACAGGGGACTACAATCCCCTCCCCCGCGCCACTGGCTGATCCACCCCCGCATGTCGACCTGTTCCGTACATCCGCTGCCCTATCGGGCCAACCCCGCCGAGTACTTTACGGCGATTCGTCATGCCCCTGGCGCGGTGCTGCTCGACAGCGGCCGGCCGGCTGCCGAGCGTGGCCGTTACGACCTGCTCAGCGCCTGGCCGGAGGCGACCTTCGCGGTTGAGCCTGAGGAGCGCGGCGACAATTTCCTGCAACGCCTGCGCGATAGCCTGACGAACTTGGGCGAAGCGACGCTGCCCGCCGGTACAGAGCTGCCCTTTGCCGGTGGTTTGATCGGCTACCTGAGTTATGACTTCGGCCGCCACCTGGAACACATGCCGCACTTGGCGGTAGACGATTTGCACCTGCCGGACGCGCGCCTGGGCCTGTATGCCTGGGCGCTGATCAGTGATCACCAGGCGCAGACCAGCCAACTGGTGTTTCACCCCACACTGGCCGACCGTGAGCGGCAGCGCCTGATTGCCTTGTTCAGTCGGCCATTCACTGCGCCAACGGCCAGCTTCACGCTGCAAGGCCCCATGGCGCCGGACCTCACGGCCGAGGCGTACCGCCAGGCCATCGTGCGCATCCAGGACTACATCCAGGCCGGTGACTGCTATCAGGTCAACTTTGCCCAGCGTTTTCGCGCGCCGTGCGCCGGTGATCCCTGGGTGGCTTACTGCGCATTGCGCCAAGCGTGCCCGACGCCGTTCTCCGGATTTCAGAGCCTGCCGGATCACGGTGCGGTATTGAGCCTGTCGCCCGAGCGTTTCGTGCGGGTCAGCGAGCGCCATGTCGAAACCCGCCCGATCAAGGGCACCCGCCCCCGTGGCCTGACACCCCAGGAAGACGCCGCGCACGCCGACGAACTGTTGGCCAGCCCCAAGGACCGCGCGGAAAACCTGATGATCGTCGACCTGCTGCGCAACGACCTCGGCCGCAGTTGCCGAATCGGCTCGGTAAACGTACCGGAACTGTTCAGCCTGGAAAGCTACCCCAACGTGCACCACCTGGTGAGCAGCGTCACCGGCACGCTGGCCGACGACAAGGATGCCCTCGACCTCATCGAAGGCAGCTTCCCCGGCGGCTCCATCACCGGCGCGCCGAAGATCCGCGCCATGCAGATCATCGACGAACTGGAGCCGACCCGACGTGGCTTGTACTGCGGTTCACTGATGTACCTGGACGTGCGCGGCGAAATGGACAGCTCCATTGCCATCCGCAGCCTGCTGGTCAAGGACGGGCAGGTGTGCTGCTGGGGCGGCGGCGGGATCGTGGCGGACTCCCAGTGGGAGGCGGAATATCAGGAGTCGCTGACGAAGGTACGGGTGTTGTTACACACCCTGGAAGCGCTCTAGAACCAGGCCATTCCTGCCGCGCAAGGCAGCGACTTCGCCACGAAAAACCCCGAATCAGAACGGTTGTGGACCGACGGTGAGCTGCGCGATAGCTTCCGTCTTCCACCGCCCACCGGCCGTCTGTGAAGGATCACATATGCGACTGCTCAATCGTCAGGATTTGTTTCAGGAATTGCATCCTCTCCCGCTCCACTCTACTATCTCCCAAAACGGGAGGTCAGAACGATGCGCATAATCGCTCTCTCCACCCTACGAATATTCTGGGAGAGTCGCCCGGCTTTTGCCGACGCGAAAACGCCCTTGGTCGAGCTGTATCGCCATATGGAAAAAGCCACTTATCCGACACCACAGGCCCTCAAGGCAGAGCTCAGGACTGCGAGCATTCTCAAAGGCGCCAGGGTTGTGTTCAACGTGGGTGGCAACAAGTATCGGGTGATCATGTCGATCGATTATGAGCGACAACTTGGGTTTATCCGCTTCGTCGGCACCCACGCGCAGTACGACTCAATCAACGCGGAGACCGTGTGATGAACATCAAACCTATTCACTCTCAGGAAGACCTGGCCGCTGCGCTCGCGCGCGTCGAGCAGATTTGGGGAGCGGCCATCGGCAGCCCCGAAGGTGACGAACTCGAAATTCTCGCTGTTCTCATCGAGAAATACGAGGCGGAACATTTTCCAATGCCGCCTTCGGACCCAGTGGAAGCGATCAAATTCCGCATGGAACAAATGGGCTTGACCGCCCGCGATCTTGAACCCTTTATCGGCCCCAGCGGGCGAGTTTCAGAAGTTCTGAACGGCAAGCGCAAACTGAGCCTGGCGATGATCAAACGCCTGCATGAAGGATTGTGTATTCCTTACGAACGATTGCTGGCAGGCATTTAGGCGCAGGCTGGGAGGCCCATGTGGGAGGGGGCTTGCTCCCGATGAGGCCATCAGCCGCGCCGGATAACTTACAGGCTCAACGGCCGATTCGACGCCTTGATAAACTCCCGCTTCAAATCCTCAAATGTGTGCACGGCCGGAAACTGCGGGAATTCACGAATCACATTGTCTGGCGCATGGAACAGAATTCCGCGATCAGCCTCACTCAGCATTGTGGTGTCGTTGTAGGAATCGCCGGCAGCAATCACGCGGTAATACAGCGTCTTGAACGCCAGCACCGACTGGCGCTTGGGGTCTTTCTGGCGCAGTTGGTAACCGACCACCCGGTCGCTTTCATCGGTAATCAGGCGGTGGCAAAGCAAGGTCGGAAAGCCCAGCTGGCGCATCAGCGGCTGGGAGAACTCGTAGAAGGTGTCGGAGAGAATCACCACTTGAAAGCGTTCGCGCAGCCAGTTGACGAACTCGATGGCGCCGTCCAGTGGCTTGAGTGTCGCGATCACTTGCTGGATATCGGCAAGCTTGAGCCCATGCTCGTCGAGGATACGCAGGCGCTGCTGCATCAACACGTCGTAGTCGGGAATGTCACGGGTGGTGGCGCGCAGAGATTCAATACCGGTTTTTTCGGCGAAGGCGATCCAGATTTCCGGAACCAGCACCCCTTCCAGGTCGAGACAGGCAATTTCCACAAGACACTCCGTTCGTATTATTCAAGTTGAGCGAGCAAAAGGACTGCCGAACTCTAGCGATTCAAGCACGGCGCCGCAACGCAGGGCGGATTTTGATACCATCGCCGCCTATAGAGCGCTCAGCGCCACTGACCTGTAGGAACCGTCCTGATGAACCAAGCCTTCGACGTCGTTGAACTCGCCACGACCTATGCCAACAAGTCCGCCCAGGACATTCTCAAGCTGGCGTTCAGCCAGTTCGGTGACGACCTGTGGATTTCCTTCAGCGGCGCCGAAGATGTGGTGCTGGTGGACATGGCCTGGAAACTGAACAAGAACGTCAAGGTGTTCAGCCTCGACACCGGCCGGCTGCACCCGGAAACCTATCGGTTTATCGAACAGGTGCGTGACTTCTACAAGATCGACATCGAACTGATCTCGCCGGACCAGAGCAAGCTGGAACCCTTCGTCAAGGAGAAAGGCCTGTTCAGCTTCTATAGGGACGGTCATGGCGAGTGCTGCGGCATCCGCAAGATCGAACCGTTGCGCCGCAAACTCGCAGGTGTACGCGCCTGGGCCACAGGGCAGCGCCGCGATCAGAGCCCGGGCACCCGCAGTCAGGTGGCCGCGCTGGAAATCGATACGGCGTTCTCTACCCCGGAACGTACCCTGTACAAGTTCAACCCGCTGGCGCAGATGACCAGTGAGGAAATCTGGGGTTACATCCGCATGCTTGAGCTGCCCTATAACAGCCTGCATGAACGCGGCTTTATCAGCATTGGTTGCGAGCCCTGCACCCGCCCGGTATTGCCCAATCAGCACGAGCGTGAAGGCCGCTGGTGGTGGGAAGAAGCTACGCAGAAGGAATGCGGGCTGCATGCGGGGAATATCGTCAGCAAGGCTTGAAGTTGATGCGGTAAAACCTGTGGGAGGGGGCTTGTGTGGGAGGGGGCTTGCCCCCGATGAGCATAGGTATCTACACAATTTTGGTGCGACACCGCACCTGTAGCGAGGGAGCTAACGCGTATCTACCTGACGCTCCGAGGTCCAAATGTGGGAGGGGGCTTGCCCCCGATGGCGGCCTCTGGGCCTACCGGGATGTTGGATCAGATCGAGTACATATCCGTTTCTGCGGTAACGGCTACTTAGGGTTCCGCCCTGACGGCGGGTCACTTTGGAAAAGCCCCAAAGTAACCAAAGGGCTCT
>NZ_CVTU01000012.1:0-284 GCF_900004965.1 Pseudomonas sp. 44 R 15 | reverse complement strand
TTGTAGACGTCATTCGGTGCCACGGCGGTGACCGTGCCGCTGGATTGGTTCACACCGATGGTGATGGTTTTGCCGTTATCCAGGGTGACGGTCAACGGGTTGGTGATGTTGGTCACCGGCGCGCCGTTTTTATCCACAAGGCTGGCGGTGTAGACGATGTTGCCGCCTTCGCCGACGGTGGTGGTAGCGCTCAGAACCACGTCGACCTTGTCGATGGTGTCGTTGATCGCGGTGGTTGCGCCGTTGCCAGCAACTTCCAACTTCTCAAAGTTGCCGCCCGTTGC
>NZ_CVTU01000022.1:61783-67039 GCF_900004965.1 Pseudomonas sp. 44 R 15 | reverse complement strand
CGGGGCGGCTAACCCGGCGTCCTGCCGGGTTGCCCACGGATTCAAGCCTGCGTTCGGCCAGCGTGGTTTAACGGGGCGCCTGAGATCAAAAGCAAGAGCGACTCGCTTCGCATCGTGGTTACGGGTGGGTGCTACAGAGTTGTGTAGATACCTATGTTTCGTTCGCTTAACTGACAGGCATTAGGGCTTGCCCCCGATGGCGGTGGTTCAGTTACAGATACTGAGACTGACACACCTCTATCGGGGGCAAGCCCCCTCCCACATTTGGACCGAGGCGTTATCAAGGGGATATAGGGGCGCTGGCCGGGAAGGTTTCTTCGATAGCCTCATCAAGCTGGCTATCGCTGACCGCGCGGTCCTGCACCTTCATACTCGACTCGCAATGGCATTCGGCATTCGGGCACGGCTGTCCGGGCGCCGATCGCACGATCAACATCGGTCCGATAGACTGAGTTCGGCAATGCGGGAGCAATGGCCTGCTAACTGAGCCCCTGCTCGGCAAAAACAGCGACGAGCCATTCCATGAAAGCGCGCACTTTGGGCGAGCGGTATTTGCGGTCAGTGAGAAGCAACGAGACAGGTTTGGGAACGGTGTGCAGGTCCGGCAGAATTTCAATCAGTTCGCCCGACGCGATATGCGGCTGCAGCGAGGGACGCAAGCCCTGCACGATACCCAACCCCGCCAGGCCGCAGCAGAGGAAGGCTTGCGAGTCATCGACCACGATGCCGCTTTTCAACGTCACCAACAGGCTTTCACCGCCGATTTGAAACCTCCAGGGCATGATTTGCTGGCGATGATCAATCAGGAAGTTGACCGCAAGGTGATCGGACAACGCTTCAAAAGTGGTGGGGGTACCGTACTGTTCGAGGTAGGAGGGCGCGGCGCAGGTGACCATGGGCACGGTGCCGATTCGTTTGGCAATCAGGCTCGACGAGTCAAGTTCCCCTAGCCGAACGGCGCAGTCTACGCCCTGCGCGATCAAATCAACCTGGTGATCCGAAGACCCGAGAATCAACTCGATTTCGGGGTAGAGAGCCCGGAACTTTGGAAGGGAAGGGATGATAAATGCCTTGGCGAGGGTCACCGGAACATCCACCCTGAGCTTTCCCCGGGCAGGTCGATCCGGTGAGAACCACGCCACGGTATCAGACAGATCGGCCAGCAGTTGCTTGCATCGATCGTAGAACTCCTCCCCCTCAGGCGTCACGTGGATCTTGCGCGTCGTGCGATGCAAAAGCTGGACGTTGAGTTCCTGTTCAAGATTCTGAATCGCTTTGGAAAGCGCGGGCCGGTGAAGCCTCAGCGACTCGGCGGCGCGGGTATAGCTGCCTTGCTCAACCACGGCCACGTAAATTTCCATCGCCTCGATCATGTTCATTGTCAGGCCTTTGATTAAACCGTTACGTGAGTGAACTCGATTGTAATTGGATTGATAACAATCTTGTGCTTCAAGGGCTGTTTATCCAGCGTCACGGGAGAGAAACAATGCCTCCAGCCTGGGCACACCGAATTTGTCGGGACGCCCCACATTGCTTGGAGTAAAAATATGAAAGCTTGGCTGCTGCAGGATTTTGGTCTTGAAAATCTGAAACAGGGCGAGACCCAAACGCCCACCCCCAAGGCCGGTGAGCTGCTGGTCAAAGTCGGTGCTGTCGCCCTCAATTTTCGCGACAAGGCAATTGTGGATGGGATCTATGAGCCGCACATGGTTCCCAAGCCGCTGATCCTTGTCAGCGACGCAGCGGGCACTGTCGTGGCAGTGGGCGAGTGCGTCAGCCGATTCGCAGTAGGCGACCGTGTCAACTCGCACCTGTACTCGCGCTGGATAGACGGCATGCCTGCCCACGACGAACCAGACTACTGCTTCGGCTCACCACTGCCGGGTGGCCTGGCTGAATTCATGATCATCCATCAAGACAGTGCAGTGCGTGCCCCCGATGACATGAGTGACGAAGAAGCCTCGACCCTTCCCATCGCGGCCTTGACCGCATGGTACTCGCTGGTGGACTTCGGCCAGATTGAAGCTGGCCAGAGCGTGCTGGTGCAAGGCACAGGAGGCGTGTCCATCTTCGCCGCACAAATCGCCATGGCCCTGGGTGCCAAGGTCATCGTCACCTCCAGCCGTGATGAAAACCTTGATGCAGTCATCAAGCTGGGCGCGGTCGCCGGCGTCAACTATCGCAAAACACCTGACTGGGCCGCTGAAGTATTGAAACTCACCGACGGAAAGGGCGTAGACCTGCTTCTGGAAGTGGCGGGCGGCGAGGGTATCAACGACTCCGTCCAGGCAACCAAAGTGGGCGGCCGCATTGCCCAGATTGGCTTCCTGACCGGACAAACGGCTAACCTGAACTTAATGCCACTGATCTTCCGCCAAACCACCATTCGTGGCATTGCAGTTGCTCCTCGCGCGTCATTTGATCGGATGAATGCGTTTCTCGACACCCATCACATCCGGCCGGTGATCGACCATGTCTACCCGTTTGAACAGGCGCGTGAGGCCTACGAGCACTTGGCACGCGGCCCATTCGGCAAGGTTGTTATCAAGGTCAGCTAAAATATAGTGACCAGCGAGGCTCGTCATTGATCCTGATCAGGTGTCCTTGCCGGCCCGCTCTGTAACATCAGGCCTCCATTCAAGACCAGGGACGGTTCAACACGCGTCCCTGGTCGCGCATCTCAAGGACGAGTCAGCCATGCGATCAGTGAAGATCCTTTTATTATCATCGGCATTCAACGGTTTGACCCAGCGGGCCTGGCTGGATTTGCGCCAGGCGGGTCATGACCCCAGTGTTGTCGTGTTCACGGATGAAGCCACGGTGTGTCGGCAGGTCGAAGACTCAGGCGCGGACCTGGTGATCTGTCCGTTTTTGAAGGACCGTGTGCCCCGGCAACTGTGGCGCAATCCGCAGCGCCCGGTGGTGATCATCCATCCGGGCATTGTCGGCGACCGTGGCGCCAGTGCGCTGGACTGGGCCATCACCCGGCAGGTCGGCCGCTGGGGCGTCACGGCGCTACAGGCGGTCGAGGAAATGGATGCCGGGCCGGTCTGGTCGACCTGTGAGTTCGACATGCCCGCCGATGTGCGCAAATCCGAGTTGTACAACGGTGCGGTGAGTGACGCCGCGATGGTGTGCATCCGCGACGTAGTGGAAAAGTTCGCCAAGGGTTTCGTGCCTGTGCCGCTCGACTACACGCGAGCCGACGTTGTCGGGCGTTTGCAGTCGAACATGACCCAGGCTGACCGCACCTTCAGTTGGTTCGATTGCGCAACCTTCATCAAGCGCAGCATCGACGCCGCCGATGGCCAGCCCGGTGTGTTGGCCAGCCTCCAGGGCGAGCAATATTACCTGTACGACGCGCACCTGGATTCACGCCAGGGGACGCCGGGGGAAATCCTTGCGGTACAGGACGACGCCGTGCTGGTGGCTGCCGGGGATCACAGCGTCTGGATCGGCTCGCTCAAACGCAAGGCCCAGCCAGGGGAAGAGACTTTCAAGCGGCCGGCGCGGCATGTTCTGGCCGACGGCCTGCTCGGTATTCCGGTGCTCGATAGCACCATCGCCCACCAGGCGTTCAATCCGCAGGTCTATCAACCGATTCGCTACCGGGAGTTTGGTCACGTCGGCGAACTGACGTTTGAGTTCTACAACGGTGCGATGAGCACTGAACAATGCCGGCGGCTGGTGGCTGCGTTGGAGTGGGCCAAGGGGCGAGACACCCAGGTGTTGTTGATCAAGGGCGGTCGCGGCAGTTTTTCCAATGGGGTTCACCTTAACGTCATTCAGGCTGCCGAGGTGCCGGGGCTGGAAGCCTGGGCCAACATTCAAGCCATCGACGATGTCTGCCAGGCGCTTCTGACCGCCAGGCAACTGGTGATCAGCGGCTTGACCGGCAGTGCGGGCGCAGGCGGCGTCATGCTTGCGCTGGCTGCCGATATCGTATTGGCACGCGAAGGCGTGGTGCTGAACCCCCATTACAAAAGCATGGGACTGTACGGTTCCGAATACTGGACCTACAGCCTGCCACGGGCCGTTGGCAGTGAAGTCGCGCACAGGCTCACCGAAGAATGCCTGCCCATCAGTGCCTTCCAAGCCCGGCACTATGGAATGATCCAGGACATCGGCCCCCGTTGCCCACACGCCTTCGACCTGTGGCTCGCGCAACAAGCCGGCAGCGCGCTGACCGATGAGCGATACCTGCTCGCACGCACCCGTAAAGCCACGATGGAGATCGAACAGGTTGAGCGCTGTCGCGAACG
The DNA here is from genome assembly GCF_900004965.1 of Pseudomonas sp. 44 R 15. Lineage (NCBI taxonomy): Bacteria > Pseudomonadati > Pseudomonadota > Gammaproteobacteria > Pseudomonadales > Pseudomonadaceae > Pseudomonas > Pseudomonas sp. 44 R 15. Next base: position 62,777 of record NZ_CVTU01000022.1, on the reverse strand, counting down.
GGAGCTGGCGCAGATGCAGTTGGACATGGTGCAAGACCGCCAACAGTTTGCGCAAAAGTGCCGCAATTTCGTACTCAAGCGCAAAACCTGCCAGACCCCGCAGCGTCTGATCGCGGCATGGGCGTTGAGGTTCGAGACCGAGTTGCCCGAAAGCCCGAAAGGGCTGGCGGGATAAACCAGTCGCGATGCTATGCTTGGCGTTTGGCAACAGGATAACAAGGGAGCTATGAGTCGCCCGCTGTTCATTTCGCTGGACGGGCCCAAGGGCACCGGCAAGACCACGCTGCTGGAGGCGGTGACGGCAGCGCTGAGGGCCAATCATAAAAAGGTCGTCAGGCTGTGCGAAAAAAACAGCGATCCCCACCGGGGTGAAACCATGGGGCTGGTCAACCAACTCGTGCGACATCCCGACCCGGCGCTGGAGTGGGCGGTGTGTGAGCGGTTCGCCGACAGCCGTGGCTGGATTTCCAGGCACGTACTGCCTGAACAGCCCTCTGACAGCATCATCCTGATCGACCGCTGGTATCCCTCCGACGCGGCCTTTCGCCGGCTGATTCCGTTTGCGCAGATTTTACAGCTCAACCTCGACCGTCAGGTGCAGGTGCCGGACCTGCATGTCGGGGTTGTCACCGACGCGCACATCTCATGGGCGAGGGCGGCGGCACGACGGCGCGGGCTGAACAGTACGGTGCTGCACACGCTGGAAGAGCATGCCGCCTGCACCCATGCGTTTGAGCGGGCGGTTGCCGATCACGGTTGGGTTTTATGCCGCAATGAGGGATCGATCGAGGAGGCGACGAGGCAGGTGGTTTGCGCGATAGAAAATCTGCCGAGTGGGCGCCAGCCCGGGGGCCGTCAGGGGGCCGCTGGAGCCTAGCTCAATCATGCAGATCTGGATCCGACATGTCATTTGGAACGACCCACTCTGCCTGTAAGTCTACCTGTATCTACTCATGGCTAAGGTACAGCGCAATGGATAAGACAATCACCGCCG
>NZ_CVTU01000022.1:0-61738 GCF_900004965.1 Pseudomonas sp. 44 R 15 | reverse complement strand
AATATGGCTCGGCGGGACGCATACCCAGCTGTGCCTGTGGCGTGGCGAACAAGCCTTCACCCACGAAATGATGAGCGAGGGCACCCACGATCAGAATATCCGACGCCTGTGCTTGCAGTTGGTCAACCCTGACGATCAAGCCGCCGTCGCCAGCATTGAGGCCATTGTGCGCGAACGCCTGAAAGAAATCGGCAAGGAGGGCGAGTTTTATCCGGCTGAGGAAGCGGACACTCATCAATAAGAAAAGGGGCGCGACCATTCATGGCGCGCGCACCGCCTTCGCCGGATACGGGCGGCAAGAACGATCAAGGTTTATTCCTGGAACGAAACGCCGCCACCTTCATCCGGTTGCCGCAGGTCGCCATGCTGCACCAGCGGCGGCGGTGTGATTTGCTCAGGTCATGGAACAGCAGCACGCAGTCGTGAGCCTCGCACTGCCGGACGTATTCAAACTTATCGTGAGTGACCAGGCCCACCAGCGCCTCGGCCACCGGCCCAAGCAAGCTGGCCGGACTGCTGTCCCGAGGATAAGTGGCCGCTCGAAATGCCTTCTTCTCCTGTTCCCATTCCAGCCGGCTCACCGGCTGCCCCGCTTCAAGCACCTGGTTGATCAGCGCAGGATCGACGGGAACGCCTGTCATTGCGGCATTCACTACCGCCCTTGAACTCGCGCGAAGCGTGCGCGCGAGCGCCAGCAGCCCACTCGGAGCCTGCAGTTCAACGTGCTCGGACAACAGCCCCGCTTGCGTCAGCCAGCTCATGACGCTGTGATCATCGACGAAGCAGTCATGGCGCTGATCACCCACCCCGTACTCGGAGTTAATGAAATCGAGGGCAAGGTTGTCAGCCAGAAAAAGTGCGCCTGAGGCAGTGCTGTTCGGATTCATGGGGCAGCCTGTAACCAATAAATTATGTTTGACAGGTTACCAAATCCGGGGATAACCTTCAAACACCAACTTTAACGGTTACACAGGAAGCCACATCATGACTCCATCCAACGCCTCCCTGGCCGCTGCCGGGCTCGCTGCCTCCTTGCTGATGAGCGGCGCTGTCCATGCCGACAACACAGTGCATTACCGCTATGAGCAGGTCGGTGCCGTCAAGGTGTTCTACCGCGAGGCCGGCGACCCCAGCGCGCCGACCGTGTTGCTGCTGCACGGCTTCGCCGGTTCATCCTTCATGTTCCGCGAACTCATGCCCGAGCTTGCCGACCGCTATCACGTCATCGCGCCAGACCTGCCGGCCTTCGGCTTCACCCAAGGCCCTCCACGCGGCGAATACGCCTACACCTTCAGCCAACTGGCCAAGACCATTGGCCAGTTCACCGAACAGCTCAAACTCGATAAATACGCGCTGATGGTCCACGACTACGGCGCCCCCGTGGGCTGGCGCATGGCCAGCGCCCATCCGGAGCGGGTGACCGCGATCATTTCCCAAAACGGCAACGCGTACGAAGAAGGCCTGGGCAAAGGATGGGCGCCTATCCAACGCTACTGGCAGGCCCCGACCCAGCAAAACCGTGACGCCCTGCGCGACTTCCCAACCCCCGCCTCGATCAAGTGGCAGTACCTGGAAGGCGTGTCCGACCAAAGCGCGGTTTCACCCGATGGCTACACCCTGGAAGGGCTGCAGGTATCCCGGCCGGGCAATGCCGACATCCAGCTCGACCTGTTGCTGGACTACGCCTCCAACGTAGCGATGTACCCGGCCTTCCAGGCGTACTTCCGCCAGTACCAGCCACCGCTGCTCGCGGTCTGGGGAAAGAACGACCCATTCTTCGTGCCGGCCGGCGCCGAGGCGTGGAAGCGCGATATTCCCAAGGCGGATATTCGTTTTTATGACACCGGGCACTTTGCGCTGGAAACCCATGCCAAGGAGATCATTCCAGTGATACGGGCGTTCCTGGACAAGAACCTGCGGTGACCAACGCAACCCCTTTGTAGGCGCGAACTGGCTCGCGAAGAACGTCAACGGTAACGCCGCGACGCAGGTCTCACGCGGCGCTCCGAGATTCTTCGCGGGCCAGTTCGCGCTTACGGGTGGAGGAGGGGACCGATGAATTGCCTGGTTCACCTTCAAGTCATCAGTTTTGTTGAGCGCCAGTGGCTGCTCTGGAACGTCGTAAATACTTGTAGACGGTAGCCCGGGATAGCGTTAACAGTTCGCAGATGTAATGGGTTGCATGTGCAGGATGCGCAAATTGCGAAGTGCGCCATGGCCTCATTGGCGCACGAGTGGACAGCGAACCGATTGGACGGGGTTTAAATGATGAAGCTTGACCCATCAGGAGTCAGTAAGGCTCCGGCGATTCAATGGGAGGCCCATGCGTGCCTGCCATTGATTCCCGGACAGGATATGTCGCGCCTGAACAGGTACCGAGAAGCCGGCTTTCATCATGTCTCGATCAACGTGGGCATGGACATGACCCCGTTTGAAACCGTGATGCGAACGCTTGCGGGTTTCAGGAGCTGGCTCGCTCAACACCCTGAAGACTTTGTCCTGGTCGCCAGCGTTGACGATATCTACCATGCGCACACGTCTCGAAAGCTCGCGGTCTCCTTTGACCTCGAAGGTTCCAATATGCTGCGGCAGGACCCTGCGATGGTGGCGCTGTTCGCAAGCCTAGGGGTTCGCCAAATGTTGCTTGCCTACAACCGCGACAACAGTTGTGCTGGCGGCTGCCATGGCGCAGGTAGCGGATTGACCACCCTGGGACGCAAGGTCGTTCAGAGTATTAATACAGCGGGAATTGTTATTGACTGTTCGCACGCCAGCAAACGCTCAAGTCTTGAAATTATGGAAATTTCACAGCGCCCCGCGATTTTCTCCCACACCAACGTTAAAGCGGTTTTTGATCACCCGCGAACAATCGATGACGAACAAATATTAGCCTGTGCGGCTCAAGGTGGCGTCATCGGACTTACAGGCCTAGGCATATTCCTGGGCGACCCATCGGCCTCCGTAGACGCTTACGTTCGACAAATCGACTATCTGGCAGAGCGCATCGGGACAAGCCATATCGGCATAGGTTTGGATACCGAGTTGTACCCCGAGCACAAAGATTTGCCGGAAGGTGAAGACGAGAACGACTGGTGGCCGATTGAGCACTATGGCCAGATGAACGGACATGTTCAGTTGCAGCCCGAGACCCTGGGTGAGGTCGCACAGAAATTGACGCGCTTGGGTTATTCAGATGCGGATATCCAAGCGATCTACGGCAATAATTTCATGCGTATTGCAGAGGCAACCTGGCCAAATTCTGTGCTCGAAAAAACGTTTACACGCTGATCAAGGCCTCAACCCCTACCTTGCATTCTTCCAGACGCTTGTAACGTCTCAACACCTGTGCTCCACTAACTTTACAGATAGTAGGTTGTAGGTATGCAAGTGAAAAACACAAAGATCGTCGCCGACAAGAGGACCTCAGGTCGTCTGCCGAAGCCCGAGCGGCGTCAGCAACTGCTCGAAACGGCGCGTGTGATCGTTCGGGAGGAAGGTGCGGATCGACTGACGCTGGGCCACCTGGCAGTGTGCGCAGGCGTTTCAAAGCCTGTGACCTACGAGCATTTCGAGACCAGAACCGGTCTTTTGATTGACCTCTATCGTTGGATAGACACCGAACGTATTACCGCGTTTCGCACGCTTATGGCTCAGGAAAATCGACCGGCGAAAGACACTGTATTGGCTTTGGCTAAAGCCTATCTGGCCTGCGGAACCGACCAGGGTGACGAATTTCATGCTGTCGGCGCGGCGCTTGCAGGAAGCGATGAGAAAGCTGGCGTGTACCAAGAGTTGGTTGACGCGGTGATCGAGATGTTCGTGGAAGTCCTACGGCCTCACTCAAGCGTTCGCCTGGAATCGCTGGCATTGGCCTGCGCGGCACTGGTTGCGGCGGGAGACGCGCTGACATGCGCCGTTACACGTGGAAATTGCTCCGTTGCCGAGGCAGAAGAGATGTTTTCGACTCTCATTGGAGCTGTAGCCCAGGACAAAAGGTAAGAAGAGGTGCCGCTATGGAAATGTCGAACGTCAGGCTTGCCCGGGTCACGCGCAAAGATAGGGACGAGCTTCTCCACGCGAATCGGGAAAGCCTTGAATATCATGGCCGCTGGGTACAGCCGTTCACGACCGCTTCAGGGTTCGAGGAGTGGTATTCGGCACACATTACGGGCGCAAGCGTTGGGCTGGTGGCCCGCGATAGAGAATCCGGGCACATTGTGGGAGTCACCCATCTAAGCCAGATCTTCTATAAAGGATTTCAAAACGCCTATCTCAGTTACTGGGGCATGGCTTCGTTTGCCGGGACTGGAAGAATGTCCCAGGCGGTGGGGTTGACAACGAGGTATGCCTTTGAGGAATTAGGGCTTCACCGTATCGAAGCCAATATTCAACCTGAAAATGTGCGATCAATAGCACTGGTCAAACGTCTCGGATTCACGAAAGAGGGGTTTTCTGCGAAATACCTTCAGATCGGCGGAGTCTGGTGTGATCACGAACGCTGGGCGCTCCTGGCCGATTGATGCCTGCGGTGAGAGGCAACAAACGGCCTGGCGTCTCAGGAACGGCCTAAGGTATCAAGCGTGTCTCGCGTAGTTTGTCGAACACGTCGAAAAATGCCTGATCGCTCGCCTGGTAGGCGGTGAAGCCCATGGCACGGCTTTTCGACATGTCCGTGACCACTTCGATGGGTCGACCCAGGTCCGCATCGGTATGCCATGGGGATATCAGCCGACCGATATCGGATTCCTTCAGCCCGAATTGCGCGACCATTTGCGTCCATACGGCTTGGTCGTCAGCCATCTGCCCGGCAAGGGGGGAGGGTGAAGCGGGATAATCGGCGGCAGGCACGTCGAAGTATTCGGCAATTCGGCTCCACATCCATTTCCAACGAAAGACATCGCCATTCGTGACGTTAAATGCCTGATTGGCCGCAGCCGGCGTAGTGGCCGCCCACAATTGTTGTTTGGCCAACTGCCGGGCATCCGTCATGTCAGTGAGGCTGTCCCACTGCACTGTTGATCCGGGAAATACAAAAGGGCGATGGGTCTGTTTACAAATCGAGGCATAGACAGCGAGGGTGGTGGCCATGTTCATCGCGTTGCCTACAGCAACCCCGGTGACCGTATGGGGGCGATGAACGCTCCAGGTAAAGCCGTCCTTTTCAGCTGCGGCGAAGAGTTCGTCTTCCTGGGCGTAGTAGAAATTTTCGATGTCCAGACGACCCTGATCCTCGCGGAACGGTGTTTGCGGAAGGCTGCCGTTACCATAGGCTTCGAATGGGCCGAGGTAGTGTTTCAGCCCCGTGACCAGCGCTACGTGTTCAACGCTCCTGGCTGGACGAATGGCGGCCAGCACGTTGCGAACCATGGCCGCATTGACACGAATGTTCTCGGCTTCCGTGGCTTGCCGTGACCATGTCGTAATGAACACATGCGTGGGCTTCAAACCCGCGAGCGCGTGTTCCAGCGAAGCGGGATCCTGAAGGTCTGCCGCCACGGGGATCACGCCTGGCGCTTGCGATGGGTGCCTGGACAGCGCGGCGACCTGCCAGTTGTTGTCGATTAATAACTGAGTGATGGCGCTGCCGACGATGCCGCTGGCGCCGACGACCAAAGCTGTTTGGCTCATATGTTTCTCCTGGATTCAGGTTTGGGAGTCCGCCTGAGTGACAGAGGTTCAACCTGATCTGATCCGCAGGGGCATCAAAATCGCGGCTCCAAGCGGCTACTGCCTACCGGTCTTGATGTTGACGACATTCTTTCTGGGCGGCTCGCCAAACAGCCGCTTATATTCTCGACCAAATTGATTGGCACTTTCATAGCCGACCATTAAGGCCGCTTCTGTCACATCGCAATCTTCAACCAGCATCAGGCGTTGCGCCTCATCCAAACGCAGACGCTTCTGATATTGCAAAGGGCTGAGTGTCGTTATTTTTTTAAAATACTTGTATAAAGTGGAAGGCGCCATATTCAATGTCCCGGCCAATTTATCTACCTGCAACGTTTCCCGGTAATTTTCCCGCAGCCACATGATCGCCTGATCAATTTTATTGTTTTGAGAACCGACTGTATTCAAAAGTCGAAGTTGATGTCCAAAGGGTGTTGTGAGCAGTCGGTAGTGAATTTCTTGCGATATTAGCGCTCCTAATGCCTTGGCGTGCTCTGGCTTATCGAGTAATTCAAGCATTCTTAAAAAAGCATCAAGCAATTCCGGGCTGAGTTCTTGTACCGCTGCGCCAACGGCAATGTCGTGATTATATTCAGTCGGCGCTGGAATTCTAGCAGCTAATGCAGCGATCAAAGGCCTGTCAAGATCCAGGGAAACTGACAGGTAGGGCCTCTCGGAAGTCGCTTCCAGGAGACAACTGGAGACGGGCATGTTCACGCCGGCGATAAAACATGTGTACTCCCCGAATGAAATATCATTGACACCCATACGAACCCACTTCCTCCCCTGTACTGCGATAATAAGTATCGGCTTGTAGAAGTGGGGTTTTGCCGTATCTGAATGGTCATAGCGGTGCAGCGTAAAACCCTCGATAGGGGTTGGGAAGCGGCCCTCCTCAGTGAGAAGCCCACGAATCATATCCCTGAGCGCCACTCGGCCATCTTCAGCCGCAAAACGATAGTTTTCCGCCAATTAGGGCCTCCTTTGCAGGCACAGTGGGGTAAGACCCATATTTACACATTGTCATACGAAATTATGACACATGCAGAAAGCGCAGCGTGTTGGAAAAATCCACACGTAGAGGATCAGGCAGTAATCGTGCAGAAACGTGACTATTGTCTTTTGCCGGACTTTGAGAACATGGCTAACTTGAAAATCACCTGGCCACGTACTTTAATTCATAAACTCATAATCACCCATGCACTAAAATTCGGACTTACTCATATGCCAAGCGCTAATATCGAATGTAAAAATTACCCGGCACTTCCTCCCGCAGTGGGGCCCTATTCGCATTCAGTAAAAAATGGCCACACGCTCTATCTGTCAGGCTTTACTGCATTCGGCACTGAGGCTCAAGGGCAAAGTCTTGAAAAACAGGCCAATGCTATTTTGCAGCAGATTAAAACGGTTGCAGTCGAGGAGGGCACCGATATGTCTGCACTCTTGAAAGTGACTATCTTCATCACCGACTTCAGCCAGGCCGGCGAACTGCGCAAGGTGCTGGCGCAGCACTATGATGGGCATCTCCCTGCCAGCTCCCTGGTCGAGGTTTCCAAATTGTTTTCCCCGGAACTGAATATCGAAATTGAAGCTATTTTCGGGATATAACAGGCGGTAGAGGCGGCGTTGCATGTTGGAGCAGCGTGCAACCCGCCTCAAACTGGCCATGGAAATGTGTGATACGTGGGGGTCAAGTCCACCCTGGCGGATGGACCTGAATGCGCGGGCCTTTCGATGCTTTAGCCAGCGTTTTCCATACTTCGCTGCGGATAAAGCGCTCGCCAATGTGAGATTTGCTGTTGGATGTTCCAATAAATGATGTGCTCGTAGAGTTTTTCCACAAAATCCACATCGAATCCAGTGTCGACGGCCCACTCGCGGCGGTCCTGCAGCATCGCCGCCACCCGTTCCGGCGCGGGGATCGCTTGTTCGTTGGCCTTGAAGCGCACGGCGGCCTTCACGTAACCCAAGCGTTGTTGCAGTGACTCCAGGATCTGACGGTCGAAAAAGTCGATGCCCGCGCGGATGTCGGTGAGGCTTTCGCACGCCTCGGGGGTTTTCAGTGACGACATAGTGTTTGTCTCTAATAAAGGGTTCGTTTCAGATGACGTCGAAGCGTGGACACGCCAGCCGGGCAGCGGTGGGCGGCTGTTCATGGGCGCCTTGACGCGCACGGGCGGCGCCAGTGCCCCAGGCGTTGCTGTCACGCTCGGCGATGACCTCATCAATCAAGGCGTCGATCATGCAGTTGTCGTGATGATGGGGCGTGGTGATCAAGTGCGCGGTGCCACCGGAGATGGCCAGGCAATACTTTTTCGCGATGCTTTCCGACGGGCAGGGAAACACCACGGTGATGGAGTTCTCGTTGCGCCATGCATCGATGCCGGCTGCCTGGAAGCGATCCACGGCATATTGCGCCTGGTCCAGGCAGTGGCGGACACGCTGGCGCCAGTCGGCGAACGAGTGGCTGCGCAGTGCCGCCCACATCATCAGCGGCGTGTGGCCATTGCGTGAGCCGCTGATGGTTTTGTCATGGGCCAGGATGTAGTCGACTTCCACGCAGATGAGCGCCACGTTCTTGCGCTTGGCGACCACGATGCCGCACGGGATCGGCGAACCAATCATCTTGTGCCCGGACACGCAGATCGAATCGATGCCGTCGGCAAACGTGAAGGGTTGCGGGTGGTCGACGAAGGGCAGGATCATCCCGCTCAGCGCCGCGTCGGCATGCAGGTAGTAGTCACGCCGGGCAATGCCCGCCAGTTGCAGCCGTTGCTGGATGGTCGCGATATTGTCCACCGCGCCACGCATCGTCGTGCCGATATTGGCGAAGATGATCGGGTGACGCTCCTGGTCGTCGGCGATCTTGAGCATCAGGTCGTCGTAGTCGATCTCGCCGTTGGGCAGGGATTCGACGGCGCGGCATTTGATGCGCAGCAGCTTGACGATCTTGGCCACCGAGTAGTGGGTTTCCCTGGAGTAATACAGGGTGCCGTCAGGGAACAGTTCGCGGGCCAGGTAGCAGCCGAACATATTGCCTTCGGTGCCGCCATTGGTGACGTAGCCCCAGCTGTCTTCGAGCGCAATGTCGAACAGCTCGGAGAAGTACGTCATCACGTCCTTTTCAAAGTCGAACGAGTTCAGCACATAGTTGCTGTACTCGTTCCAGTCCCCGCAATTGTTGATCGAAAACTGCAGGAAACGGTGCAACTGAGAGTAATCGAAATCGGCGGATTCGGGGTAGCCGATGTTGAAGTACTGATGGGTCACGCAGTGCTGCCAGAAGTGCTCAAGCCTGCTTTGGTCGGCCGTGGATAACGTCATCTCTAACTCCTTTTAAATCGACTGGGCGAAGCGGCCCGTTCAGGCCGCTTTTTGCCGCGTGTCCACCAGCGACCACCAACTGGCGAGCGTGGGCGAGTCGGCCAGCTCTTCAAAGGTGACGGCGATTCCACGCGCCTTGAGTTCGGCGGCAAGTTTCATCACTTGCAGGGAGTCGAGGCCGTAGAAAATCAGGTTTTCCTCGGGGTCCAGTGCTTCGCCGTCTTCGATCAATTGCAATACGCGGGTTTTCAGCCAGGCGCGGGTGGTTTCCGCCGTCAGCAGTTGGCGCAGCTGTTTCTTGTCGATCTTGCCCACGGCGGTGAGCGGCATGGTGTCGATCAGCCGGATGCGGTCGGGCAGTTTGTATTCGGCGATGCCCAGTTCCATCAGGTGGCGACGCAGGGCGGGCGGCTTGAGGTTGGGATTGCACGAGACGACGAAGGCGCAGCTCTTTTCCCCCAGTGCGGCGTCGGGCATGGCGACCAGACCGGCGTGGGTGACGTCGGGGTGCAACACGATGAGGTTTTCGATCTCTTCGGAAGCGACTTTTTCGCCACCCCGGTTGATCTGGTCCTTGACCCGGCCGACGACGCGCAGGTCACCGCTGGGTGTCATTTGCACCAGGTCTCCGGAGTAGTAGTAACCCTCGTTGTCGAAGGCCTGGGCGTTCTGTTCGGGGCTCTTGTAGTAGCCGCAGAAGGTGTAGGGGCCGCGGGTAGCCAACAGGCCGGGCTCGCCGGGCGCTACGGGCACACCCTGTTCATCGACGATTTTGATTTCGTCCCCCGGGCTGATCGGGCGGCCTTGGGTGGTAAAGATTTGCTCGTCGGTGTCATCCAGGCGGGTATAGTTGATCAGGCCCTCGGCCATGCCGAACACCTGCTGCAGTTTGCAGCCGAGCACCCCGGGCACCTGGCGGGCCAGCGAGTCGGCGAACACGGCGCCGCCGACCTGCAGGAATTCAAGCGATTGCAGTTGTTCGGCGTGCTGCGGCGCGGCCTGCAGCCACAACGCGACGGCACTGGGCACCAGGGCGACGGTGTTGACTTCGTGGCGCTGGATCATTGCGAAGCAGGTCTGCGGTTCCGGGCTCGGCGCCATGATGAGGGTACCGCCTGCGTACAGCACGCCCAGGGCACCCGGGGAGCTGAGCAGGAAGTTATGCGCTGCCGGCAGGGCGCACAGGAAGCGTGTTTGTGCGGTCAGGCCGCACACCTCGGCACTGGTGCGGGCGTTGTAGTGGTAGTCATTGTGGGTGCGTGGGATGAGCTTGGGTGTACCGGTGCTGCCGCCGGACAATTGGAAGAGGGCCACTTCATCCGGTGCGCTGGGGGAGAAATCCACGGGGCTGTCGCTCGGGCTTTCGATCCAGGCAGCCAGGTCGTTGGGGGCATGCTGTTCGCCGAGGAACAGCGTGACCTCAGGGCTTGCGCCGACTTCGTTGAGGTCGGCGAGGTAGCCGTCATCACGAAACACTTCATGCTCACGGGAGGCGATCAACAGCTTTGGCGTGATTTGCCTGGCGTAGCTTTTAAGCTCCAGTTTGCGATGGCTGTAGAGCGCGTTGAGCGGCACGATGCCGGCCTTGAGCAGCGCGAACAGCACGATGTAGAACTCGGCGATGTTGGGCAGTTGCACCAGCGCGGTGTCGCCGTGGCCAAGCCCGCTGGCGGCCAGGCGCGAGGCGAGGTTGGAGGACAGTTGATCCAGCTCGCCATAACTGAAGCGACGCTCGCCGCAAATGATCGCGCAAGCCTGGGGCTGTGCCTGGCTGCTTGCCTGGAGCAGGTGGGTGAGGGGTTGATCGATCCAGTAGCCGTTTTCCCGATAGCGTTGTGCTCTTTCGAGGGGCCAGTGCGTGAATTCTAGGGTCATGAGGGTCACTGCTGAAAAATGGGGAAATTAGTGGGCCAGGCCGCATGCGCGCAGCATGGTGCCGAGCTTGGTCTGGACTTCTGTCCATTCGGAGTCGGGGCTTGAGGCTTCGACGATGCCGGCGCCGGCGAACAGGCGGACCTTGTTGCGCTTGATGGTGCCGCAGCGGATGGTCACGACCCATTCGCCGTTACCCTGGGCGTCGCACCAGCCGACCATGCCGGTGAACAGGCCTCGCTCGACGTGCTCGACGAAGCGGATCAGGTGCCGCGCGCGCTCGGTAGGGAAGCCACACACCGCAGGGGTTGGGTGCAGGCGGCACGCCAACTGCAAGGCGGAAATGCCGGGGTCGGCCAGGGTGCCTTCGATACGGGTGGAGAGGTGCCACAGCGCGGGCGTGCTGATCAGGCTAGGGCGCTGTGGCACGTCCAGCCGTGTGCACAATGGGCCGAGCTGGGAGGCGATGTCTTCGGTCACCAGGCGGTGTTCATAGTGGTCTTTTTCCGAGGCGGCCAGCCAGTCGGCGTTGCGCCGGTCGGCTTCGGGGTCAGCCATGCGCTTGGCCGAGCCGGCGAGGGGATTGGACACGAAATCCAGACCGTCCTTGTGCACCAGCAATTCGGGGCTGACGCCGATCAGCGTGGCGCCGTCCGGCATGGGCACGCGGAAGTGGTAGCCGCTGGGATTCTGGGCACGCAGATTGTTCTGCATGGCGCTCACGTCCACATCCTGGGCAAACAGCAATTCACGCTGCACCGAGAGCACGGCCTTGCGCACGTCGCTGTGGCGGAAGTTGACGATGGCGTGTTCGACCGTGCGCTTGAAGCCTTGCTCGTCCGGTATGTTTTTTTGTTCAAGCAGTTCCGGCATCGAGGCCGCACCGGTGTGCACGGCACCGCTGCGGGCACGCCACTCGGCGTGTTCGGGGATGTAGAGGCAGGACGCTTCAGCGGGATCGAAGGGGATGGCGCCGACGATGATCGGGTTGGCCTGGCCCGCTTTGCGCGCTTGTTCAAAGGCGTGCGAGACGGTTTTTTGAAACAGGCTGCTGGCGTTTTCACCGGCGATGGCCGGCGTTTCGATTCGTTGCAACATGCCGCTGACCGCCAGCTCACGATCGCCGGAGGTGAATGAAAAACTCCGCGTTTCGTCAAGCTGTTGCACCTCATCCATGTCGCTCGTCCTAAGGGTGCCCGTTCTCATGTGCAGAAAGCCTCCGTGGCTTGTGGTCAAAAAATTATACCTTGAAATATAATCATTATCGTTTCTAATAGGTGACGCTAATCATTTAGATTTGTCAATCACATGAGTGGACCATGAGAGAGTTAACTTCGATGCAGGCCGCCTGTTGGATCGGGCGTACTGCTCATGCCTTTTTAGGGAGAGTTTCGGCTCATCTTTATGCCGAGTTCGATGGCCAGTGCATTGACCTGGACCGGTTACACCAAGCGCTAGAGCGGGCCAGCCTGCTGCATCCGATGCTGCGAATGCGCGTGGATGTGCAAGGGCTGCAATCCATCGCGTCCATGGACCAATCGCCGCGGTTGGAAGTCGAAGACCTGCGTGCCATGACCGAGTCGCAGGCCACCCGCCACCTGCTGGCCAAACGGGAGGCGTGGACACATCAGCAACTGGACCTGCGCCATGAGCCGGGCGCCCGGTTTGCAGTGAGCCTGGTGGCCGACGATAGGTTTCGCCTGCATGTCGATACCGACATGATCGCCATCGACCCCTCCAGTTTCCGCACGCTGATGGAAGACCTGGCCCGGATTTACGAGCAGCCCGATGACACGCTGGCGAACACGCCATCCTTCTTCGACTGGTACGACAAGGTGCGTGTCGACCCGGCGCTCAAGGCCGCTCGGGATCGCGACCGTGCCTGGTGGCGTGAACGTTTGGCGCACGTTGCGCCGGCCCCCACCTTGCCATTGCTAGAACATCCGCCGGAGCACGCGCAAAGCCACCGACTCCATACCTGGCTGGGCCCCGTCGAGCGTCAGGCATTGGAACACCTGGCACGGGAACGCAGGATCACCCTGTCGACCTTGATGATGGGGCTGTTTGCGGCGGTGCTCGGGGAGCAGACCGGCGACCGTAGCTTTCGTCTCAATGTACCGACGTTCTGGCGCCAACCGCTGGTGGATCATGTCGAGCGCGTGGTGGGGGACTTCGCCAATGTGTTGATTCTGGATGTGGACATCGAGTCCGCCGCCACGCCGGCCGCGCTGTGTGCGCAACTGGCGAAAAAAATGGTCGGCCTGCTTGAGCATTGCGCCTATCCGGGGGTGAATGTGATGCGCGACCTGTCCCGCCATCACGGCTCGCCACAGCTGGCGCCGGTGGTCTTTACTGCCGCGCTGGACATGCCCGGTGGCGACTTGCTTTCGCCGCGCGTGCGGCGTGTATTCGGCCCGATGAATTGGGTCATCTCCCAAGGGCCTCAGGTGGCGCTTGATGCACAGATCGCCTGCGCCGATGGCGGCATCCTGATCAACTGGGATATCCGTCTTGATGCGTTGCCACTGCCGTGGGTAACGACGTTCTTTGAGCGCTTTGTGGCGATCACGCAGGAAGTGGCGGCCGATTCGCGCGCGTTGGATCAAGCGCTCAATGTCGGTGTTTCGCGCACACTCGAAAAACCACTGTCAGCCCTGCAGCAGGCGTACCTGTTGGGGCGTGGCACCCAGGTGCCTCTTGGCGGCGTGGCCATGCAGGAGTTTCGTGAATACCACGGGGCCATGGACCCGACGCTGCTGCGCAGTCGCCTGGCAGCGATGGTGCAGCGCCATGACAGCCTGCGCACACGGGTGGATGCGCTTAAGTTAGTAAGTTACGTCAGCGATGAAGCCCGCATCAATCTAGACGAAGTCGACCTTACATCGATGTCGGCGCAAGCCGCGTCGGCGTACATCGATGAACGCCGCGAGGCCTACGCCCACGCCATCTTCGAGCTGGACCGTGCGCCTTGGAATGTCACGCTCTTCCACCTGCCCGACCACCAGTTGACCGTGTTCGTGCGCCTGGATGCGTTGATCCTCGACGGCCGCTCCATTGCTGCGTTGTTGGTCGAGCTGTTCGACGGACTGACCGGTGATGAGGCCGCTGCCGAGGCTGCGCCTGCCCAGGTGGATCAGGCCCATCAACGCAAGGCCGACGCGGTTTACTGGAAGACCAAGCTCGCCGACGTGACGGGCGCACCACGCTTGCCATGGCGCGTGCCGCTCGATCAAGTGCGGGCCTCGCGCTACGAGCGTCAGAGCCGACAGGTGCCCAAGGCGGTATTCAACGGTTTCTGCAAATTGGGCGCCCGGCAGCGGCTATTCAAGAACTCCGCCCTGATGGCGCTGGTGATGGAGGTGCTGTCCCACTGGCTCGATGAAGGCGGCTTGTGTGTGGCGGTGCCCGTTGCGCCGCAAACGGGCGGTGCATTTGCCAACCGTTCCAGCTTTATCGCGATCAACCGAAGCGAGGCGCCCGGCACCTTCACGGAGCGTGCGGCGAAGCTGCAAGTGGACGTGCTGGAAGGGCTGCAACACTTGGCCTATTCGGGCGTGGACCTTGCCCGGTTGCTGTTCGAATCCCACGGCCCAGGCCCTGTGCTGCCGGTGGTGATTACCAATGGTTTTTCCTGGCCGGTGTCGGCGGCGGACAGTCTCATGCAATTGCAAGGCGGCCTGACCCAGACGCCTCAAGTGGCCATGGACATTCGCTTCTGGGCAAACGCCGAGGGCGCGCTGGTGCTGGATATCGACTATGCGCGGGAAGTCCTCGACCCAGCGGTGGTTCACGACATCCTGGATGCGTTGGAAAAGGCCATCAGCCAGATCAGCGCCAGCGGTGAGTTTGCCGTGGACGCCGGTGCGATCATCGACACGTCTCACTATTGCCTTAATAGCGCGACAACCGATGCCCGTGCCGAAGGGTTCCTGGCGCAAATCGCCAGGCACCTGTTCGACCCCGCCAACCAACGGATCGCCCTGATCAGCGGCGAGCGGCAGATCAGCTACGCCGAACTGGGAGCGGATGTGTCGCGTGTCATTGCGGCGTTCAAGACCCGTGGCATCGGCCCGGGCCAAGTGGTCGCCATCTGCCTGCCACGCAGCCCGGAGCACACCACGCTGACCTTGGCCTGTGCACTGACGGGCGTGATCTGGGTGCCTATCGACGCCTCGGCGCCGGACGAGCGTCGGCAGTATCTGTTGGAAAACTGCCGCCCCGATCTGGTGATCATCAGCTCAGGCGAGACGGTCGAGCAGGCCCACGCCACGCCGAACGAGTTGCTGGCCGGGCCGCAAGCCAGTGCGCCAATACTGGATGATCGCTCGCTGAGTGAAGCGCCGGCGTATTACCTCTACACCTCGGGCACCACCGGCAAGCCCAAGTGCGTGGTGCTGTGCAACCGCGCCACGGCCAATGTCATCGGCAGCACCTTGTCACACTGGCGCGTGAGCGAGAGCGACGTGTTCATGTCGGTAACCCCGCTGCACCACGACATGTCGGTATTCGATGTGCTCGGCTGCCTGACGGCCGGCGCCACGCTGGTACTGCCTGGCGTCGGCGAGGAAAAGGATGCGCTGCGTTGGAATCAGTTGATCGCCAGGCACGGTGTGACGCTGTGGTGTTCCGTGCCGGCTATCCTCGAAATGCTGCTGGCGTGCCGTGGTGACTATGACTTGGCCAGCCTGCGCCTGATCGCCCAGGGCGGCGACTACATCAAGCCGGGCGTGATCGCCGAGTTGCGCGGGCTGCTGCCATCGTCACGCCTGATTTCCCTGGGGGGGCCGACAGAAACCACGATCTGGAGCATCTGGCACGACATCACTGCCGATGACCAACTGCAAATTCCCTACGGGCGACCGTTACCGGGCAACCGCTATCTGGTGCTCGACGCCCAGGGCGCGCATTGCCCGGCAGGGGTTGTCGGCCGCATTCATACGGCAGGCGTCAACCTGGCCCTGGGCTACCTGGAAGACGGCGCGCTGGCACACACCGAATTCATCAGCGTGATCGATGAGCACGGCCAGGCCGTACGTGCATTTCGTAGCGGTGACTGCGGGCGCTATCGCCGTGACGGCACGTTGATGTTCGACAGCCGCGTGAATGGCTACGTAAAGGTGCGCGGCGTGCGCGTGTCGCTGCCCGACATCGAGAACGAGCTGATCAAGCATCCTGCGGTCAGGCACGTGCTGGTGGTGGACTACGGCGAACAGCGCCAGGGCGAGGTCAACATCGGTGCGCTGTACGTGAGCGCAGAAGACGCCGCCCCCTTGACCGCCGCCGCGTTGCGCCAGTTCGCCCGCGAGCACTTGCCGCAATCCCACGTGCCCACGCGTTTCCTGGCGGTGGAGGCGCTGCCGTTATCGCAAAACGGCAAGCCTGATCGCCCGCGCGCGCGCAGCTTGTTGCTGGAGCCTGCCGAAGAGGTCGTTGAAACCCCGTGCAGCAAGGTCTTGGCGATCTACCTGAGTGTATTGGGCAGGCCCCCGCAGGACGGCGCCAATGCCTCGGTCGACTTCATCAGTCTGGGCCTGCGGCCCCAGCATTTGAAAGCCATCGCTGCGCGGTTCCAGGAGGAACTGGCGGTGACGCTTTCCCTCGGACAATTACTGCGTTGCCGTAACGCACACGATGTCGAGCGATTGCTCGCCTGCGCATAACCATATAGCACTACCCAGGGAGACAGATTGGATGACGGATTTACCCACTGTAGATATCGCCGGTGTTGGCATCGGGCCCTTTAACCTCGGGTTGGCCGCTTTATTGTCCAAACATTGCGAGGTGACCAGTCTTTTCCTGGATCGCAAAGCCGAATTTCGCTGGCATGAAGGGTTGCTCTTGCCGGGCACCACGTTGCAGGTGCCGTTTCTGGCGGACCTGGTGACGATGGCTGACCCGACCCACGAGCTGAGCTACCTGAATTACCTGCACCAGCACGATCGCCTGTACCAGTTCTATTACTACGAGAACTTCCAGGTGCCGCGCCGCGAGTACGACCACTATTGCCGTTGGGCATCGCAGCAGTTGCCGACGTGCCACTTCGGCGAGGATATCTGTGATGTGACTTACGACGCGGGAGCCGGCAAGTTCCTGATTGAAAGCCAGTCCGTGTCAGGCTTCAAACGCTGCTATTCCAGTCGAAACCTGGCGGTAGGCATTGGCACTACGCCCATATTGCCGCATTGGGCTCAGGTGAAAAGTACGGCACCGATCCTGCATTCGGCGGAGTTTGGCAAGCGCCAGGCGCAGTTGTCGCAATGTCGGCGTGTCACCGTGATTGGCTCCGGCCAGAGCGCCGCCGAGTGCGTGCTCGCGTTGTTCAACGAGCTGACCCCCGAGCGGATTGCCGCAGGCGCTTCGATCCGCTGGATCACCCGTTCAGCCGGTTTCCACCCCATGGAATACTCCAAGCTGGGGCAGGAGTGCTTTACGCCGTCCTACATGGAGTACTTCCACAGCCTCCCGCGCGAGCGCCGTCGCGAGGTCGTGGCCAAGCAGGGCCTGTTGTACAAAGGCATCAGTTTTTCCACGATCGCCGCTATCTACGACTTGATCTATGAGCGCTCCATCGGCGGCAGTGACCCTGGCCTGACGTTGCTGTCGAATTGTGAAGTCGAGACGGTCGAGGACGTCGCCGGTACGCTGCGTATTGCCTATCGGCACCGTGAGCTGGACCAGGCCGGCAGCCTGGAGGCCGACGCGATCGTGGCCGCGACGGGCTACGGGCATGCTTGGCCGCAGTGGTTCGAGCGCCTCAAGGGGACGGTGCTGGAGACCGATGAGCACGGTGACTGCTTTGTGGAGGATGACTTCACTGCACGTCGCTGTGATGACGGGGCAGGGCGTATCTTTGTGCAGAACGCCGAGATCTTCCAGCATGGCGTGGGCTCGCCGGACCTGGGCGTTGCCGCGATTCGTAACGCGAGCATTGCCAATCAACTGCTCGGCCGCCCGCACTACCGCCTGCCCAAACGCTCGTCGTTCCAGCGTTATGGCATGCATGAGGTGTAGTGCGTGAACGACAGGGCCTTGGTGTTACCAAGGCCCTGTTGAAGGTCAGACGCGGATGTGGTCCAGGGTGAGGGTATCGGCGCCAGGTGTCGCAAACAGCGCGAACATCTGCTCAATCGTGGCGCTCATGCGAGCCATCTGTTGTGCACTGTAACGGTCCGAACGGTAGGTCACCACCAGGCGCAATGCGCGCTTGCCGTCCAGCGTGTTTTCCATGATCTCGAACTGAATACCGAACATCGACTGGTTTTTGTCCGGGTCAATCTGGCGGTAGCGGATCGCGCCGTTATCCGGTGTGCGCAGGGCGCCGTTCAAGGCGTTGTTGGCGTGAATCTGGATGTACACGTCGAACAGCAGTCCATCCGCCGGGGTCATGCCCAGGGCCTGTTGAATCTGCTCCATCGGCACATCGGCGTAGGCCATCGAGTCGTTGATCAAGCGACTGACGTTTTCAATCAGGGCGCCGACGGCTTGTCGAGCATCGAATTGCACGCGGTGCGCGACCATGGTGGTGAAGTAGCCGACCGTGTCGTAATACGCCGGATCTGTGCGACCGGAAGCCGAGGTGCCCACTACCAGGTCTTTCAAATCGCCGAGCTTGTGCAGGGAGAGCACGATTGCCGAATAGACCACGCCGAACAGTGACGCCTTGTTCTGCCGGGCGAAGGCGTACAGGGGGTCGGTCGTGCCTTGGGTGGGCTTGATCTCGAACCACTGGGCCTTGGTCGATACCTGTGCCGGCGGTGCCTCGGAGGAGGGCAGCGTCAGGCCACGGGTGGCATCGCGCAGCATGCCGGTCCAGTAGTCGAGGTGCTTCTGGTTGATCCCGGCGGCTTGCTGGCGCACGGCGAATTCATGAAAGGACGGTGCCGGGCTTTTCCAGACGGGCGCTTTGTCGGCCGCTCGGGCCAGATAGGCCTGGGCCAGTTCTTCCATCATCACGTTGAGCGACCATTCATCAATGGCCATGTGATGGACGAGCAGCGACAAGGTTTGCCGTTGATGTTGCGCGTCCTGAATGAAGCGCACCCGCAGGGGCAGCTCGCGGGTCAGATCGAACTGATAGGTGGCTTCGCTTTGCAGGGTGGCACCCTGGCTTTCGCGGCTGGGCCAGAACCACTTGAACTGTGCTAGCTGCGAGGTCGGCACGATTTGCTGGTATGCCTCGCCACGCTCGAAGTGGAAGGTGCTGCGCAGGCTGGCATGGCGCTCAAGCAGGTCATGGAATGCCTGCTCGAACAGCGCTTCATCCACCGGGTCGAGAAACTCCATGGCAAACGGCAGGTTGAAGATCGTGCCGAATTCGAAGGCGGCGTAAGCGCGTCCCAGGGACGCCTGGGCCAGTGCGAACGGCGCTTTTTGTACATCTTGCGACGAGCCGATGGCGGTCGTTGGTGCAGCGTTTTTCGCGATGACCCGGGCGCGTGCCGCCAAGGCGGTTGCCGAGGGTGCGCTGAAGAAATCGTTGAACTGGACTTCGATGCCGTGGCTGCTCGACAGCTTGCCGATGATGCGGGTGGCCAGCAGTGAGTGGCCGCCAAAGTCGAAAAAGTCATCCGTCGCCAGCATGCCCGGTTCCGCCAGGGCTTCGCGGAACTCGGCGAGGATAACGGCCGCGACTTCAGGTGTTTCGGTTTGGGCGGCGTTCTCGCCGATGTCCGCCTGGCGGTGCAGCCACGGCAGTGGCGTATCAGCGGTGTGCATGATCTTGCGGTACAGGTCGTTCGCCTGGCAGGTCTGGTCAAGAATCGGGTGAAGGACCAGCGCCAGGATGGGCGCATCCGGCGTTTGCATAATCAGCGCCTTGAATGGCGGCTGGTGTTCGGCGTCCCACGGCGCGGCTTGTTCGGAGAGCAGGTAGTGGCCGGCGTCACCGGTCACCTGAATGCGCTCGATGCACGCTTGCCAGTCGCGCGCCTGGACCTTGTCGACTTCGCCGTCATCGTTGAACTGATAGCGGGCATTGAGCTCGGGGATTGATTCGATCACCGCCTGGAGTGCCGACTCCAGCCTTGCGCGGTCGACAGTCGCGTCGAGTTTCCAGGCATTCAGGTGCTTTGAAATGCGTTCGGGATATTGCTGCTGCAAGAGCCAGATATGCGCTTCGTAATCGGTGGCAGATCGTTTTGAAAACGTATCTGGAGTGAGTTCCATCATGGAAGTTTCCCGCCTTATCAAACTGAACAGTCAGAAGTAGAGATGGCACCAAGTGCCGACAGACCCATCCTCGGTCTGGTGTAACGCCTGGGAACCCGGGCGTCAGAGGACGTGCAATCCGGTTGCGTTGCAGGGGCTTTATGAACACCGTATGATCGCAAATAATAATCATACATATTCGCATTAGTCAAAATCTGATCGCGGGTGGATTCGTCTCAGGAGAGGTGTTGTGAACAACGGAGCGTTTGCGTCCAAACGGCAATTCGAAAAGCTGTACATCGACCATCACCGCTGGTTGTGCAGCCTGCTGCGGCGCAAGCTGGGCAATTCGTTGGATGCTGCGGATCTGGCCCACGATATCTATCTCAACCTCATCAAGAAGGGCCGCGTGCCTTCGATCGAAGACTCGCGCTGCCATTTGACCCAGATCGCCAAAGGCATGGTGATTGACCTCTATCGTCGCCGTCACCGCGAAGCCCGCCACCTGGAATCCCTGATGCAGCAGGCCGAACCGCTGGTGCCGTCCGAAGAGGAGCGGGCGCTGGCCGCCGAGGCGCTGGTGCAAATCGATGACGCGCTGCAAGCCAAACCGCCCAAGGCCCGCGAAGCACTGTTGCTGTGCAAGCTGCATGGCATGGGCCATCGGGACATCGCCGCCGAATTGAACGTGTCGGTGTCCTCTGTCGAAAAATACATCGCGGCGGGCCTGCGGGCCTGCCATCCCTTCGCATCGACGGCCGGGCTGTGAACAATTAAATCCGCAGCGCCATTGAGGGTTTCGTCGCATCGTTCGAAATACACGGTAGGCACGGTGCAAAACGCTCGAACGCAAAAGGACGCCAGGTACGCCACACGGTGGCCGGCAGTGGTTATTCAGGAGAGCTCATGAGCGTTAAAGACACACCCATCGGTTCGGTATCCCAGGTATTACGCCCCATTCGCGGGCGGCTGATACTTGCCGCGGTACTGGCCGCCCTTGGGACCATGCTGACCCTGGTGCCCCTGGCCGGCATCGCCCACATTGCGCGACTGGCCATGGGTGACGCAGCCAGTTGGGTCCAGCTGCAAGGCCCGGTCTGGCAAGTAGTCGGCGTCAGCCTGGCCTGCCTGTTCCTGGGCATGACCTTGATTTCGCTGGGGGAGATGGTCGCGCACCTGGCCGACAACCACATCACCGGCCACCTGCGCCAGGCCATCACCCGCCGGTTGGCCAGGGTGCCGCTGGGCTGGTTCACCCGTCGTGCTTCGGGTGAGGTCAAGCAGGCGATGCAGGATGACATCGGCACCTTGCACAGCTTGACGGCGCATTTTTTCACCACCCTCGGCCGTACGCTTGGGGCGGTGATCATCGCTATCCTCTACCTGTTTGCCATGGACTGGCGCATGGCGATTGTCTCGCTGCTGCCATTCCCGCTGTTTTTCCTGTTTTTCACCCGCGCCACCAAGGCCAGTGGCGCGAACATGCAAGCGTTCGGCGCCGGCATGATGCGCATCAACAATGCCGTGATCGAGTTCGTCAACGGCATTCCCGTGGTCAAGGCATTTGGCGCCGAGGGCAAGGCCCATGGCAGTTACCGGAGTGCGGTGGATGCCTTTGCCGCTGCGTTTACCGACTTCACCCGGCCACTGGTCAGTGCAATGGCCAACGCCCACGCCATGATCACGCCCGTGGCGGTACTCGGTGTGGTGCTGGCGTCCGGTACGTTGGGGGTGAGCCAGGGCTGGCTGGCTCCGGTGGACATCCTGCCGTTTGCGCTGGTCGCTCCAGGCATCTGCGCGCCGCTGTTGCTGCTGAGCTATATCACCCACGACCTGAACAACGCGACCGCCGCCGCCCAGCGCGTGCAGACCCTGCTGCAAACCCCGGTGCTCGAAACCCTGCCAGGCGCGTCAGCACCACTGCCGGCAAACGCTGAAATTCGCGTCGAACACCTGAGCTACCACTATAACGACGACGCCCCGGTGCTCCAGGACCTGAACTTCACCCTCAAGCCGGGCACCGTGACCGCCATCGTCGGCGCATCCGGTTCCGGCAAGTCGACCCTGGCGCGCCTGCTGCTGCGTTTTTTCGACCCTACCGAAGGGCGTATCACCCTGGGGGGTGTCGACCTGCGCCACATCGAGAGCACCCAGTTGTACCGGCGTATCGGTTTCGTGTTGCAGGAGGTACGCCTGATTCACGCCAGCCTGCGCGACAACATCGCCCTGGGCCGTCCCTCGGCCAGCCAGCAGGAAATCGAGGCCGCCGCGCGTATTGCGAACATCCACGAACGCATCCTGGACCTGCCACGGGGCTATGACTCGGTGATCGGTGAAGATGCACAGCTTTCCGGCGGTGAGTTGCAGCGCGTCAGCATCGCCCGCGCCGTGTTGCTCGACCCACCCGTGCTGGTACTGGATGAAGCCACGGCGGCAGCCGATGCCGAGAATGAGGTCAAGCTGCAACAAGCCCTGTCGCGATTCGCCCAGGGGCGCACGCTCATGGTGATCGCTCACCGGCTCGACACGGTGATGCACGCCGACCAGATCATCCTGATCGACAACGGCACCCTCTGCGAGCAAGGCACCCACGCCGAGTTGCTCGCGCGCAAAGGTCGCTACGCCAGGCTGTGGGCGTTGGGCGGTTATGAACAAGCCAAGGAACAGGCGGTGTCGTCATGCTGAAAACCTTTATTCAACTGCTCGGCGAAGACGCTTCGGTGCTGCGCCGCTACCTGGCGATGGCGCTGGTCTATGGCCTGCTCTGCGGGGTGACGATTGTCATGCTGGTGCCGATCCTCACCCACTTGTTGGCGGGGGATACCCGCGCCGCCGCGCAGTGGCTGATCGCGCTGGTCATCGGTGTGGTGGTGTGCTGGGCACTGCGACGCAGCGTCGAAAAAGCCGGCATCCGCGTCGGCATCGCCGTGCTCCAGCGCGGGCGACACCGCCTTGGCGACCATGTGGCGCAGTTGCCCGTCGGCTGGTTCAGTGCGCACAACACGGCGCGGCTCAGCCACCTGGCGACCTCGGGCATGATGGAAATGGCGCAATTGCCCGCACACGTGTTCACACCACTGTTGACCGGTGTGGTCACGCCGGTGGTGATTCTCATCGCGCTGTTCATCCTGCACTGGCCAATGGGCCTGGTGGCCCTGGCGACCCTGCCGGTGCTGCTGGGCGTGTTCGTGTTGACGGCGCGGTTGGGGCAGCGAGCCGACCACGACTTCCAGCACAACGCCGCCCTGACCAGCCAGCGCATGGTCGAGTTCGCCCAGGCGCAGTCGGTACTGCGTGCCTTCAATGGCGAGGACGGCGGTACCCGGTTCCTCGAACAGGCCATCGGTCGCCAGCAGCAGGCTGCCAGGCATCTGATCCACGTATCGGCGATGTCGGTGGTGTTCAATGCGTGGGCGGTGCAGGCCGGTTTTGCTGCGCTGCTGGTGGCTGCCACCCTGTGGCTGGGCGACCTGCTGGGCGCCGGCCTGGAAGCAGGCTCGGTCATCGCCGTGATGATTACGCTATTGCTGGTCAGCCGCTTTATCGACCCGCTGCTGGAAGTGGCCGGCTACAGCGAAGTGCTGCGCGGTGCCCGTGGCCAGTTGGGCGCGGTGCGCGAGATTTTTGCAGTCAAGCCGCTGCCGCAGCCACAGGCCCCCGAGGCGCCTGTCGATAGCAGCGTCGAACTGCGCAACGTCAGTTTCGCCTATGCCGAGGGCCAGCCCGACGTGCTGCGCGAGGTCAGCCTGCGCATCGAACCGGGCAGCATGACCGCACTGGTGGGCGCTTCCGGCTCGGGCAAGACCACATTGGTGCGCTTGATCGCACGCTTCTTCGATGTGACCCAGGGCCACGTGAGCGTCGGCGGCGTGGACGTGCGCCAGATGTCCGGTGAGCAACTGGCCGGCCAGATCAGCCAGATTTTCCAGGATGCCTACCTGTTCCAGGGCAGCATTGCCGACAACATCCGTATCGGCAAACCAGCGGCCAGCGATGCCGAAGTGATGGACGCGGCGCGACAAGCCGGCGTGCTGGAAATCATCGAGCGACTGCCCCAGGGCCTGGACACACCGGTGGGCGAGGGCGGGGCACGCTTGTCCGGTGGCGAACGCCAACGGATCTCCATCGCCCGTGCGCTGATCAAGGATGCGCCGATCCTGCTGGTCGACGAAGCCACCGCGGCCCTTGATGCCGAAAACCAGGCCGCCATCGCCGAAGCGCTGGCGCGGCTGCGTGGCAAACGCACGCTGATCGTTATCGCCCACCAGCTGTCGACCGTGGTCATGGCCGACCAGATCCTGGTGCTCGATCAAGGCCGGCTCAGCGAGCAAGGTTCCCATGCCCAATTGAGCGCCCAACCCGGGCTGTATGCCCACTTTCTTGCCCAGCGCAGGGCGGCAAAAGGCTGGCGGATCGCGGGTGAGGACGCTTCTTGAGTCGTACAGCAGTAGTCGTCCTGTTTGTCGTGCTGTGCGGCCTGTCGCTGATGGTGGGGGTCAAGCAGGTGTCGTGGGTCGAGCTGCTGAGCTTTTCCGACGACGCCTGGCTGACCCTCACCGCCAGCCGGCTGCCACGCCTGGCCGCGCTGATCCTCACCGGGGTCGGGTTGGCCGTGTGCGGGGTGATCCTGCAGCAGATCGTGCGTAACCGCTTCGTCGAGCCCGGTACCAGCGGTGGGTTGGATGCCGCCAAGCTGGGCATTTTGATTTCCCTGACGGTCGCGCCGGGCGCCGGGGCCGCCGGCAGAATGCTGTTCGCCCTGGCCTTTTGCTTTGCCGCCAGCCTGATCTATGTCGCGATCATCCGGCGCATCCAGTTCAAGAACACCGTGATGGTGCCGGTGATCGGCCTGATGTACGGCAGCGTGCTGAGCGCCGTCGCCGAGTTCTACGCCTACCGCCACAACATCCTGCAGAGCATGCAGGGTTGGATGCTCGGCGATTTCTCGAAGATCGTGCAGGGCAATTACGAGATCATCTACCTGATCCTGCCCATCGTCGTGCTGACCTACCTGTATGCCCATCGTTTCACCGTACTGGGCATGGGCGAGGGCATGGCCAGCAGCCTGGGCCTGAACTACGCCGCCAACGCGGCGCTGGGCTTGATGTTGGTGGCCGTCACCGTCTCCGCCACGGTGATTACCGTGGGCGCGATTCCCTTCGTCGGGCTGGTGATTCCCAACCTGGTGGCCCTGCACTACGGTGAAAACCTGGAGCGCACGCTGCCCATCGTCGCCCTGTGCGGTGCCTCGTTGCTGTTGATTTGCGACATCCTCGGCCGCCTGCTGATCTACCCCTTCGAAGTGCCGATCGGCCTGACTGCCGGCTGCATTGGCGGTGTGGTGTTCCTGGTGCTGCTGATCCGGAAGTACACATGAGACACATGGCTACCCGTTATGGCCTTTGGCTGCTGGTCCTGTTGCTGGCCCTTGGGTTCCTGTTGCTGGGCTCGGGCCTGGATTTCGATTACGTCATTCCCAAGCGGCTTACCCGCCTGGCCGCAATCGGCATTGCCGGCGTGTGCATTGCGTATTCGTCGGTGATTTTCCAAACCATCGCCGGCAACCGCATCCTCACGCCGGCGATCATGGGCTACGAGGCGATCTACCTGTTGTTCCAGGCGTTGCTGATTCTGCTGCTGGGCACCAAGAGCCTGCTGCTGGGGCGTGACGGCAACGTGCTGTTATCGGTGCTGTTGATGCTCGGCTATTCGTGGCTCATCCACCGTTGGCTGTTGCGCAATGGCAGTCACAACGTGTACCTGCTGTTGCTGCTGGGGTTGGTGTTGAGCATGGTGATGGGCACCTTCACCCAATTCATCCAGTTGAAGATCAGCCCCGGGGAGTTCTCGATTTTCCAGGGATTCAACTACGCCTCGTTCAACAAGGCGCAACCGGGGCAGGTGATCTATTCGGGCGTGTTGGTGGCGGCGGTGTGCTTCATCGCCCAGCGCACGTTGCCGGTGCTCGATGTCCTGGCCCTGGGACGTGACCAGGCGATTTCCCTGGGGGTCGACTACCCACGCAGCGTGCACCTGCAACTGGCCCTGATCGCCATTCTGGTGGCGGTGTCCACCAGCCTGGTGGGGCCGACCGCGTTCATGGGCGTGTTCGTCGCCAACATCGCCTACGCCCTGGCCGGCACCACGCGGCACCGGGTCACCTTGCCCCTGGGCTGTGCGATTGCCATTGGCATTTTCATCATCGCTCAGTACCTGGTGGAGCAATGGCTCAACTACAACACCTCCGTGAGCATTCTCATCAACCTGGTGTGCGGTGTGTATTTGCTCGCGCTGATGATCCGAACCCGAGGCACCGCATGATCTCTCTGCAACACGTCTACAAAGCCTATGGCGCCAAGCATGTGCTGAGTGACGTCAGCGTGCAGTTCCCACCGGGGCAAGTGACCTCATTGATCGGCCCCAATGGAGCGGGCAAATCCACCTTGTTGATGTTGATCGCCCGTCTGTTGACGCCTACCCGTGGCGATGTACTGATAGGCGGGCGCAACATCGCCGACGTACCGGTGCGTGACTATGCCAAGCGCGTCGCCACCTTGCGTCAGTCGCCGGATTTCAACCTGCGCCTGACCGTCGAAGAACTGGTGGCTTTCGGGCGTTTCCCCTACAGCCGAGGCGCACTCACCGCCCAGGACCGGGTGGTGATCGACGAAGCCATCGAGTTTCTTTCACTGCAACCGCTGCGCCTTTGCTACATCGACGAGCTCAGCGGCGGGCAGCGGCAGATGGCGTTCCTGGCAATGACCATCGCCCAGCAAACCGATTACCTGTTGCTGGATGAGCCGCTCAATAACCTCGACATGAAGCACGCTGTTCACATCATGCGCGCCTTGCGCCGCCTGTGTGATGAGCAAGGTCGCACAGTGATCCTGGTGGTGCATGACATCAACTTCGCGGCCAATTATTCCGACCATATCGTGGCGATGAAGGGCGGCGCCATCCACCGTCACGGCCCGGTCGACCAGGTAGTGACCGAGGCCAACCTGCGCGAGCTGTTCGACCTGGATTTCGAGATTCTGCACAGCCAACAAGGCTTCGTTTGCAACTACTTCAACCCATCACCTTCAAGGGAACTGACATGAGCACTGATCACACGAACAGAATGCGCGCGCTGCTGCTGACGATGGCCGTGGCGGCCGGGCTGCAGGGGTGTGACAAACCGGCACCGGAGGCCAAGGCCCCGGTCGCGGCGCAGGCGGCCTACGCGCCGATCACCATCGAGCATCCGCTGGGCACCACCGTAGTCACTCAGTTGCCCCAGCGGGTAGTGGCCTTCGACATGAGCGAGCTCGACACCCTGGATCAACTCGGGGCCCCGGTGGTCGGCATCGCCAAGGACTACGTCGCCAGCTTCCTCACTCGCTACCGTGACGACACGAATGTCGCGGATGTGGGCACGACCATCCAGCCCAACCTGGAGCGCCTGCATGCGCTCAAGCCCGACCTGATCCTGATCTCTCCACTGCAGGCCCAGAGCTATAAGGAACTCAGCCAGATTGCGCCAACCGTGTACGACGACGTGGACCTGACCAACAAAAAAGGCAATTTCATCGAGACCGCCAAGGCCCATTTGACCCTGCTGGGGCGCATCCTCGCCAAGCCGGAACTGGCCCGCCAGAAAGTGGCGGAGATGGATGCCAAGGTCGAGCAGACCCGCCAAGTCACTGCCGGTCGCCCCGAGAAGGCCTTGATCGTGCTGCATAACAACGGTGCCTTTACCTCCTACGGCGTGAAATCACGCTACGGTTTTGTGTTCGACACCCTGGGCGTTAAACCGGCCAGCCCCGACATCGAGGCCGGCCTGCATGGCCAGCCGATTTCCAATGAGTTCATTCAGCAGGCCGACCCGGACATTCTGTACGTCATCGACCGCACGGCAGTGATGGAGCACCGCCCGGCCCTCGACCTCAAGAGCCTGGACAACCCCCTGTTGCGCAAGACCAAGGCATGGAACAACGGCCGCGTGATCTTCGTCGACGCCCAGACCTGGTACCTGTGCACGGCCAGTGTGACCTGCCTTAACCGCATGGCGGACGAGGTGGTGCAAGGCTACAAAGGCTGATCCAGACACGCGTTCGTGTACCCAAAGCCGCTGCCATTCAGGTTGCGGTTTTTTCTTGCGAATATTTATCATTTAGGTTGAGGGTTTGTGGTTCTGGTACGGAATCCTAGTGAATGCACTTCAATACTTCGCATCGAAAGGAATCCAGCATGTCGGAACACGGCCGCCCAACTCGCGCCCACCCTGATTTATCCCAGGCCACACCGCGTACTTTCCCGTTTACCTTGAACCGCACGTTCTGCGCCGTGCAGATGGCCTTGCTGCTCGGTTTGAGCGGCGGCTCGCTGGCCGTGTCGGCGGCGCCTGAACCGGAGCCGGCCACCGAGGCCCGGCCCGAAGCGGAAAAGAACCGCCTGGTGCTGTCGGAAACCACCATCGTGGGCGAGCGGCTCGCCACCGACGACCTGCCACCTGCGTACGCGGGTGGGCAGGTCGCCACGGGCGGTCGTATCGGGCTGCTGGGCAACAAGGACTTCATGGAAACACCGTTCAACGCCATCAGCTACACCGATGAATTCGTACGCAACCACCAGGCCAAGGACATCGGCTCGGTGATTGGTGCCACTGACCCGTCGGTCAACGTGCCGTCCAAGCGGTCCATCCTCGAAACCTTCTTCATCCGCGGCTTCAACACCAGCGCCAACGACGTCACCTTCAACGGCCTGGCCGGCATGGCGCCGAACCTGCGCGGTTCGACCGAACTGGCCGAGCGCATCGAAGTGCTCAAGGGCCCGTCCGCACTGCTCAACGGCATGCCGCCCGATGGCAGCGTCGCCGGCAGCATCAACATGGTGCCCAAGCGCGCCGCCGACGAACCGCTGACGCGGATCACCACCAGTTACGAATCCAGGGGGCTGTACGGCGCCCACGCTGACGTGGGTCGACGTTTTGGCGAGCAGAACCAGTTCGGTATCCGCTACAACGGCGTGTACCGCGATGGCGACACCAGCGTGAACGACCAGCAGCAAAAAATGCAACTCAACGCCCTGGGCCTGGACTGGCGCACTGAGCGCGTACGCCTGTCCCTGGACGCTTACAAGCAGCGTGAGCGCCTGGATGGCGCCACCTATTTCGGCATCGGCATCTCGCCGGCGGTCAATAAAGTGCCCAGCCCGAGGAAGGGCAACCACTCCCTGGCACCGGACTGGGCCTACACCATCAACGACACCGAAACCGTGCTGGTCCGTGGCGAGGTCGACCTGAATGACTCGCTCACCGCCTTTGCCGCCTATGGCCAGCGCGACGGTGGCCGCAATGCCCTGATGACCCGTGACACGCTGATCAACAACACCGGGGACATCAACGTGCTGGCTTATCGCTCGGACGGGCAGGGCACGCAGAAGTCCGGTGAAGCCGGCCTCAAGGGCACGTTCGACACCGGCCCGGTAGGCCACGCCTGGTCTGTGGCCGCCACCCAGTACAAAACGGAGATGAGCTACAAGGACTTGATGATCCCCAACTATGTGGTCACCAACTACGACAACCTCGACTTCGGCCCGACACCGCCCCTGGGCAAATATGGCGCCGTCACCTCCCGCAGCGAAGCCAAGCTGAGAAGCTTTGCGTTCCTCGACACCCTGTCGTTCCTCGATGGCCGCGTGCAATGGACCGTAGGCTGGCGCAACCAGACCGTGGAAAGCGCCGGCCTGACGCCGGCCCGGGTCAAGACGTCCCGCTACAGCGACAGCAAGGTGTCGCCGGCGACGGCGTTGCTGGTCAAGGTCACCGACGACGTTTCGCTCTATGCCAACTACATCGAAGGGTTGTCCCAAGGAGGCACGGCACCCACCAGCGCCGCCAACTCGGGTGAAATCCTCAGCCCTTACCAGACCAAGCAGTATGAGGCCGGCGCCAAGTTCGACCTGGGCACCTTCGCCACCACCCTGGCCGTGTTTCAGATTGAAAAACCCAGCGCCTACACCGACCCTGTCACCAATATCTACGCCACCAACGGCGAGCAGCGTAACCGTGGCGTGGAATGGAGTTTCTTTGGTGAAGTACAACCCGGCCTGCGCCTGATGGGCGGCGCGTCCTATACCCAGGCTGAGCTGACCAAGGCGTTGGTCAAATCAAACGAAGGCAACCAAGTGACCGGCGTACCTAAGATCATCGCCAAACTGGGCGCCGAATACGACCTGGAAACGGTGCCGGGCCTGACCCTGACCGCCAACACCAACTACGTGGGCCGCCGCTACGTCACCGACGACCATCGTATGGAACTGCCGTCCTACACCGTGTTTGACGTGGGCGGCCGCTACACCACCAAGGTCATGTCCAAGCCCGTGACCTTGCGCGCCAATGTCGAAAACGTGGCCAACCGTGCCTACTGGATCGGTTCGTACAGCGGCGGCGACGGCAGCGGATTGTCCGGTGGCCTGGGTACGCCGCGTACGCTGCAGCTGTCGGCGTCGGTGGATTTCTAACCTTTAACCCGAGCGTGGGGGCGTCCGAGGATGCCGCCATGCCGGGTTGGCAAAGCGTTACGAACTCTCTGACGCATCGTGGGAATTAATCAAGGATCTGGTTTCTCCAGAGCGGAGAATGGGTCGCCCGCTGCCTCTGTCCGTCAGGCAGGTAAGGCCGCGCGCCGCAGCAAGGGGCTTGCTCGGCGCGCGGAGCGGCGGGTCACCAGTTGAAGTTCACCGAGGTCAGCAGGGTGCGCTCGTCACCGTAGAGGCAGGTGGAGAAACTGCACTGCGCGTAGCGCTTGTCGGTCAGGTTGTTGGCGTTGACGGTCACGTCCCAGTGTTCGTCGATCCGGTAGCGCGCCATGGCGTCGAACAGGGTATAGGCTGGCATGGCCGAATCCATACCCGAGGCCTGTGTTGTACCCATGTAGCGAGCGCCGGCGCCCACGGTCAGTTTCGGAATGCCCCAGTTGACGAAGTCGTAGCGGGTCCACAGGGCTGCCTGGTGGTAGGGCGTTTCGTCGGTACGTTGACCCACTTCGGCGGCGATCGCGCTCTTGGTGGTGCGTGCATCGGTATAGGCGTAGGTGGCGATCACGCTGAGTGCCGGGGTGATATCCGCCTTGGCTTCCAGCTCCAGACCGCGGGAGCGTTCCTCGCCGGTTTGGCGGAACTCGTCGGTCGCTGGATCCTGCTTGAGCACGTTGGTCTGGGTCAGCTCGTAGACGGCTGCGCTGAGCAGCATATTGCTGTCCTTGGGCTGATAGCGCACACCCACTTCGTACTGTTTACCTTCGGTGGGGGTGAAGGTCTGGCCGGTGACTTGCGCAACGGAAACCGGGAAGAACGACTCGCTATAGCTGATGTAGGGCGCCAGGCCGTTGTCCGCCAGGTAGACCAGGCCTGCGCGCCAGGTGGTGGCTTCGTCGCTTTGGCTGGCCTTGGCGCCATTGCGATGCGCTGTCTGCTGCTGGTCAGCCCAGTCGTGGCGGCCACCCACCTGCAGGACCCATTTGTCGCCGAACTTGATCTGATCCTGGAAATAGGCACCTTTTTGCAGCATGTCGAGCTGCGAGCCACGGTCTAAGGAGCGGTTTTTGTTGACCACTACGGGCTGACCATAGTTGTAGCGACTCAGGTCCAGGCTGGGGGCTGCGCCTCGGAAGTTATGGGAGTCGTAGGAAGTGTCATAGCCGTCGAAACCGACCAGAACGGTGTGCTCGACGCTGCCGAGCTGCCATTTCGATTCGATATTGGTGTCGCTGCCCAGGGTTCGAGCACGCTCACGGCGATCACTGTATTGCCGTGCAAGGATGCCGGTGTTGGCGGCATTGCGGATAGCCGCTGCGGACGTCTGAGCTTGCAGGTAGTTCCACTTCACATCGGACTCGGAGTAACGCAGCTTGTGATTAAGCGTGAAGTGTTCGTTGAAGTGGTGGGTGAATTCGTACCCCAGGGCCGACATCTCGCCATTCATGTCGTCGTAGCCCGGCTCGCCGATGAAGTCGTGGCGGCCGATCTTGAAGGTGCCGTCACCCGCACCTTTGACCAACTGATAGGGCAGGGGTGCGGGGAAACGCGTATCGGTCTTCTGGTAGAAGGACAGCAGGGTCAGCGATGTGTCTTCGTCAGGGCGCCAGGTCAGCGCCGGGGCGATGTAGATCTTGTCGTCGTTGAGATGATCCTGCTGGGTGTCGCTGTTGCGGCTGAGCAGGGTCAGGCGATAGCTCAGGGTGTCGCTACCGGGCAGTGCGCCGCTGAAATCGGCGGCGAGCTGCTTGCGGTCATTGGAGCCCGTCTGCAGTTGCAGCTCATGAAGCGGCGTTTCGGTTGGGCGCTTGCTGACGCCATTTACCATGCCGCCGGGCGAGAGCTGGCCGTAGAGCACCGAGGCAGCGCCGCGAATGACCTCGACGCGCTCCAGGCCATAGGGTTCCTGAATGCCGTCGTAGGAGTTGTTCTGCAGGCGCAGGCCGTCGCGCAGCGAGCCACCGGTGGCGGATTCGACGGAGAAGCCGCGCATGCGGAAGCGGTCCGCAGTGCGGTTGAATGAGGTCGCGCTGGCGGTGAACCCTGGCGTGTAGCTCAGCGCCTGGGCCAACGTTTCCGCCTGGCGGTCGCGGATCTCGTCGCTCGTCACCACCGACAGCGACTGCGGCGTCTCGGTGATCGGCGTGTCGGTCTTGGTAGCGCTCATGTTGCGTTTGGCTACATAGCCGACCACATGTTCGGTGGGCTGCTCAACGCTTTGCCCGGTAACGTTGATGGCATCAATCTCCAACGGCGCAGCCGTGGCTGCCGGGTTGGTCTCAGCGGCATGCAGGCTGCCCGAGCCCAGGCTGGCCATGGCCAGTGCTAGCGCGGTAATGCTGAAGGCTGGGCGTCGGGCGAAACGTTCGTGGCTTAGGTGCGTAACCTGGCGCATGGCGAAGGTACATCCTCTGGTCTTCTGGTATGTGTGCGCAATGCGGAGGACTTTCTGTGTTCCTTCACGCCAGTGCGCCGTGGCAGTCAGCAATAGCGCGCGAACTCTACATCTAAATGAGAAATATTTGTACTAGCTCACGCGTTATTGTCATCACCAAGATATTACTGCAAGCTAATGCGCATAAATGTTCAAGGCCTGGACGCTGCCCGATAGGCAATGTCCGCCCTGAGCTGGACGAGATTCGCGGTGAACCCGCATGCCCGGCAATCTGCGCTGGCTCTGAGCCAAGAGGGCGCTGGCGCGGTGGTTCGAATTCGAGTGTGTATGCATGTTGAAAGCGATGGGGCTTCATCTTCAATTCGACGAATTGAAGGTGCTCGATGACATCAGTCTGACCATTCACGAAGGCTGCTTTACCGCATTGATCGGGGCCAATGGTTGTGGCAAGACCACGTTGCTGAACGTGCTGGCGCGCATGCTACGCCCGGCCAGCGGCGACGTACTGCTGCAGGGGAAGCCTCACGTTCAGCTCTCGCGACGTGATCTGGCCAGGCAAATAGCGCTGTTGCCGCAACGCACCGCTTCGCCTGCCGGGATAACCGTGCGCGAGCTGGTCATGCAGGGGCGCTACCCCTGGCAAAGCTGGTGGCAGCAGTGGAGTGACGCCGATCAGCAGGCGATCGACCGCGCCGTGGCACTGGCCGACGTCGGCATGCTGCTGGACCGCACCCTGACCAGCCTGTCCGGAGGGCAGTTACAGCGCTGCTGGATTGCCATGACTCTGGCGCAGGAGACCCCGGTCATCCTGCTCGACGAGCCCACCACCTTTCTCGACATCGCTCATCAGATCGCCTTGCTCGAATTGCTCGCCGATCTGCGTGACCAGGGACGCACTGTCGTCGCGGTTCTGCATGACCTCAACCAGGCCGCGCGCTACGCCGATCAACTGGTGATGTTGCGCCAGGGCAAGGTGCACGCCCAGGGCACGCCCGCCGAGGTCTTCACTGCGGCCAACCTCAAGGCGGTGTTCGATCTGGATGCGCATATTCTCATCGATCCACATTCCGGTGATCCTCTGTGCGTGCCGGCTTCGCCTGCGCGCATTCGCGCACTTCACAGCCAGGTAGCCCGATGACGGGTGGGTGGCGCTGGTCGATCTGGTTATCGATCTTGATCGGCATCGGTCTGGCGTCGACGCTGCACCTGGCCGTGGGGGCCAAGTCGATCCCCTGGAGCGATGTCTGGCAGGCGCTGCTGGCGTATGACCCGAGTAATTCTGATCACAGTGTCATCCGCGGTTCGCGCCTGCCGCGCCTGTGGGTGGCGATGGTTGTGGGCGCCTGCCTGGGGCTGGCCGGCACGGTGATGCAGGCGGTGGGCGACAATCCATTGGCCGACCCGGGCATCCTCGGCATCAACAGTGGTGCGGCCTTGTTCGTGGTGATTGGCTTGCTGGTGCTACCCGGCAATGACATGACCATGATTCCCCTGTTTGCCTTCAGCGGCGCTCTGGTGGCCGCCATCGGCGTCATGCTGCTGGCCGGGCGCACGCCCAATCCGGTGCGCCTGACGCTTTCGGGAGCGATGATGGCCGCGCTGTTCGGCGCCATCACCGCGATTCTGCTGTTGCTCGATCAGCAGGGGCTGGACAGCCTGCGTCGCTGGCTGACCGGCTCGCTGGGTATCAGCGGGGCAAACCTGCCAAGCTGGCTCTGGCCCTACCTGATCGTCGGCATGTTGCTTTGCCTGATCAACGTGCGGGCGTTGAATGCCTATCGGCTGGGCGCGCAGGTGGCCTCCAGCATGGGCGTCAACCTGTTGCGGATGCGGCTGTTGAGTTTGGCGGCCGTGGTGCTGCTGTCCGGTTGTGCGGTGGCGTTGGCTGGCCCCATCGGTTTTGTCGGGCTGGTAGTGCCCCATGCGGCGCGGCTGCTGGTTGGCCACGACCTGCGGCAGCTAATGCTGGCCGCGCCGCTGCTGGGCGGCTTGCTGCTGGTGCTGGCCGATATAGTGGCGCGCACCCTCGTGAGCCCGTACGAACTCAATACCGGCATCGTCACCGCGCTGATTGGCGGCCCGGTATTCGTCGCGCTGGTACTGAGGAAGCTCAAGTGAGTCGCTGGCTGACTACGCCAAGGCGTTGCCCCGGGTTGCCCTGGGTCGGCCGACCCATCGATGTGCTGGCGGCGTTGGTGCTGCTCTTGTTGCTGATGGGCCTAACGTTGTACGCGGCGAGCGTAGGCAGCTACACGACGGGCATGGCTCAGCTCTGGCAGAGCCTGTTCGCCGATGATGAGACGGCGCTGGCGGCCAGCGTGCTGTGGGAGTTGCGTCTGCCGCGCATCCTGCTGGCGATACTCGGGGGCGCGGCGATGGCTCTGGCTGGCGTGTTGATGCAGTCACTGACGCGTAACCCACTGGCTGCGCCGGGATTGGTCGGGGTGGAGGCGGGCGCCAGCGTCACCATGCTGCTGATCCTGGTGCTGTGGCCGGAGGCCTTGCCGCTGTCGCTCTATCCCCTGGCAGCGTTGCTCGGCGGTCTGGCGGTGGCGCTGTTTATCGTCGCGCTATCCTGGCGCGGCGGCATTGCCCCGCTGCGTCTGATTCTGGTCGGCGTGGGGCTCACGGCCATGCTCGGTGCCGTCGCCGATCTGCTGATCACCTACGGCAATATCGATCGGGTCGAATCGGCGCTGATGTGGCTTGGCGGCAGCCTGCATCGCAGTGGTTGGCCGCAAGTGCAGAGCCTGCTGATCTGGCTGCTGGTGGCGGGCACGCCCCTGTTGTTCTGTCATCGCCAGCTCAATCTCCTGCAACTGGGCGAGAGCGTGGCGCTCAGTCGCGGCCTGAATGCACCGGTGATAATGCTCTTGCTGTTGCTGTGCAGCGTCACGTTGACGGCGGCAACGGTGGCCAATATCGGCGTGATGACCTTCGTTGGTCTGGTCGCGCCGCACCTGGCGCGGCAGTTGTGCGGTGACCGGCATGGCGCATTGTTGCCGCTGTCGGCCCTGTTCGGGGCCGTACTGGTTCTGCTGGGTGACACTTTGGGGCGCGGCTTGCTGCCGCCGTTGCAACTGCCGGCCGGTCTGGTGGTGGCGATTATCGGTGCGCCTTATCTGTTGGTTTTGCTGGCGCGGCAACGCAACCGTTGACGCGTGGTCACTTAAGGATATGACGAAGATGTTGGTGAAGTTCAAAGCCCTTTCCCTGATAGCCTGTGTACTGTTGGGCCTGAGTTCGATGCAGGCTGTCGCCGCCGAAACCCGTGTCTTCGAGAACCGTTTCGGCCGTGTCGAAGTGCCCGTCGCACCGCGTTGCGTGGTCTCCCTGCATGACCTCAGTCTGACCACCCAACTGCTCGAACTGGGCATAACCCCGTGCGGGTCCACGGGGCGCAAGAAGATGTTCTCGGACGCGTTGTTCCGTGGCGCTCAGCAGCGCTTCGATGTCTCCGGTATTCGCTATGTGGGTTCGCACCAGTCGCCCGATCTCGAGGCCATCGCGGCGCTCAAGCCTGACCTGATCATCGGACTGTCCTATCACCAGGACCTGAAAGAGCGCCTCAGCCGCATTGCCCCGGTGGTGCTGCTGCCGGCGCGCGAGACCGACATCAAGACTTACGCCAAGGAGCTGGCCGAACTGGTAGGCAAGCAGCAGCGCTACCAGAAGCTGCTGAACGAATACGAATGGATCGTCGGCGAATTCGCCAAGCGGGTGAAGGAGCCGGGGCGTATCACGGTAACCACCCTGGAGGTCTATCCGGACGGTTTCCAGCTGATCGGCCGTTCCGGCATGGATGACGTAATCGCCGATTTCGGCCTGGGGCGCGTGTCGGCCTTCAAGGAGGCGCGTCAGAACGTGCCTTATAGCCTGGAGCGCATTGGCGACTTCGACAGTGATTTCATCATCGATACCTATGAGGAAATGCTCGGTTCGCAGGCTGGCACCGAGGCCTTCCGCCGTTCGCCGCAGTGGCAGAACCTGTTCGCGGTGAAGAACCATCAGTTCCTGTATTTCAACCGAAGTCGTTTTGCCGACACCATGCAGGGCATGATCGGCTCGGCCTACCTGCTGCTGTCGCATATTGGCGAGCGCGATTACAACCTGCAGGAAAAGTGATCCATCCAGCCTGGGTAAGCGGCTGCGGCCGCGCAGGTGATGGCTAAATAGTGCCCAGGACCTTATGTTTAAGTAATATTAATTCCTGTTTGATAATGAGTCGGTTTTGCGATAATTTTGTGCCCCTCGTCAGTAGCACAAAGGAACGCAGATGCTTACCGATTTGCTCAACCGCGCAAACCATTCACTCGATGAGGTTCAGGCGGGTGTCGAGGGACCGCTGCCCTTTGTGTCGCGTGCCCCTGTGCCAGGCGACTCCTGGCGTGATCACGCAGAGCTGATCCGGCGTGCGGCCGACAGCAACCTGCAGACCACCGGTGGCATCCTCTTTCGCGATTTCGCCTTTCGCGACGCTAACGACTTCGAGGAGTTCGCCCGCTGTTTCGGTCACGAACTGCTGACCTACGACTACGCCTCCACGCCACGCACCAAGCTCAACAGCCGCGTGTATACGTCGACCGAATACCCCGCCCACCAGATCATTCCGCTGCACAACGAGCAGTCCTACTCGTTGAACTGGCCGATGAAAATCTGGTTTCACTGCATCCAGACCGCGCCGGTCGGCGGTGAGACGCCCATCGCCGACAGTCGCCTGGTCTATCAGCGCATCGATCCCGCCATCCGCCAGCGTTTCGCCGACAAGCGCCTGATGTACGTGCGCAACTATGGCAATGGTCTGGATCTCTCCTGGCAGCAGGCGTTCAGCACCGAGGATCGCAGCGAGGTCGAGCGCTTCTGTCGGCTCAACCACATCGACTTCGAGTGGAAGGACGACGGCGAGCTGCGCACGCGCCAGGTCTGCCAGGCCGTCGCGCAGCACCCGGTCACCGGGGAGTGGGTCTGGTTCAACCAGGCGCATCTGTTCCACATCTCCAACCTCCCCGAAGCGCTGCGCGAAACGCTGGTGTCGATCGTCGGCGAGGAGGGCGTGCCGCGTAACGTCTTCTACGGTGATGGCTCGCCCATCGAGCTGGAGGCGCTGGAGCATGTGCGCGATGTCCTGCAGCGCACCCAGATCAGCTTCCCCTGGCAGGCGGGCGATGTGCTGATGCTCGACAACATGCTGGTCGCCCATGGCCGCTCCACCTTTCAGGGGGCACGCAAGGTGGTGGTGGCCATGGCTGAGCCCGCCTCGGCCGTCTGACGCTGAATAATCCTCGAAGCCACTGCCAGGGTGGCTGACCTCGAATCCGCACGATGAAGGACGACACATGCTCGATCGCTTGATGCATGACTGCTGGCTGCGCGGTATCCGCCTGTCCGCGAGCGAAGGCCGCCTGATGATTTCCACGGGCTTGCCTGAGGCTCTGAGTACCGAGTTGGAGCGTGAGCTGCACGTGCGCAGTGCGGAAATTCTGCCCTGGTTGGCGCGTCACCCTGACTATTTCCAGGCGCGCCCGCTCAACGATAACGAGCGGGCCCTGTGGTTCCTGCAGCGTATGGAGCCCGGCAGTTGCGCCTACAACATCGCCCTGGCCGGGCGTATCAGGCCGCATTACCTCTGGGCAGATCTGCCGCATCGTCTGGAGCGGGCCTGGCAGACGGTGCAGCAGCGTTATCCGCACCTGTGCAGCGCCTATGTCGAACGTGATGACGAGTTGCTGCAGTGGGACAGCCGCCCGCAGCCCACCTCATTGCAATGCGAAATCCGGCAGGACGCGGATGCCGCCAGTGTGCAGCAACGTGTCATTGAGTTGGCCGACAAACCCTTCGATCTGGCTGCCGGTGAGGTCAGCCGACTGGTGCTGTTGAGCAACCAGTCGGGCGACCGTGTCGAGCATACGCTGCTGCTGGGCATCCACCATATCGCTTCCGACCTGACCACGTTCGACGTGCTGTTCGGTGAGCTGTTCGCCCTGGTCGATGGCGACGTGCTTGCCGATGTCGACCCCGAGGCCTATCGCAACTGGGGCAGCGCGTTGTACCTGCGCAGCGAGGCGATCGAGGCCGAGGAACTGACCTGGTGGCAGGCGCAACTGGCCGAAGCGCCGGCGCTGGACCTGCCCATCGACTTCGCCCGTGGCAGCACCCAGGGCTTCGAGGGCGCAGAGCTGTCGTTTCATTTCGGCGCGGACAACAGCGAGCGGCTGCGTGCGGTCGCCAAACGCCTGGGCGTGACGCCCTACGTCTATTGGTTCTCACTGTTCCAGCAATTTCTCGGGGTGCTGTCCGGGCAGGATGATTTCGTTCTCGGTACGCCCAGTGGCTGGCGCCTGAAGCGCGAGCAGGCTGAACTGCCGGGTTATCTGGTCAACCCGTTGCCGGTGCGCTGCCGTTTGCGCCGTGATCTGTCCAGTGCTGAGTGGGCCAAGCAGGTGGCGGCCACTGTCCGGCAGACCTTGCGCCATCGTCACTATCCCTTCGCGCGCCTGGCCAAGCATCTGGATCTGCCGCGGCAGATGGGCCGGGCACCGGTGTTCCAGCACATGTTCACGCTGAACAAGGAGCGTGACGTGCCGTTCGAGCGCTACATCGAGCGCATGATTGGCGAGCAGCGTGGTGCGGCCCACGAATTGAACCTGGTGATCATCGATGACCTGCCCGAGTTCGTCGGGCGCTGGCGTTACAGCAAGGCGCTGTATCGGCGCGAGAGCGTCGAGCGCTTCCAGGCGCAGTTCATTGCCCTGGTCATGGCGGCCCTGGAGCAGCCGGACGTGCCGTTTGCCGAATTGGACTGGCTGCCTCTCGACCAGCGTTCGCAATTGTCTGGCGAATGCCTGCCGGTACCGGAAGAGAGCGCCTGGAACGCTTTTGCCAAACACTGCATGGAGAAGCCCCAGGCCATCGCCCTGGAGGATCAGCAGGGGCAACTGAGCTATGCCGAACTCGCCAGCGCCGTGGTCGCCCGTGGCGAGCGCCTGCACGGTTCGCTGAGTGCGAGCGGTGATCGGGTTGCCCTTTGCCTGCCGCGCAGCCGCGAACTGGTGATGCACATGCTCGCCGCCTGGCAGTGCGGCGCGACCTATCTGGCCCTCGACCCGCAGTGGCCCGCGTCGCGTCTGCAGGATATTTGCCTGGATGCAACGCCCAGTGTCTACGTGGGTGAGGGCGAACGGCCAAACTGGTTACCGACGCAGGTGCAGTGGCTGGCCGTGCCGGTCGAGGCGCTGTTCAGTGATGCGCCGCTGCGCACCCGCGTGCCGGCGGACGTGCCGGCCTACGTGGTCTACACCTCCGGCTCCAGCGGGCGGCCCAAGGGCGTGGAGGTGACCCAGGGCAACCTTGTTCACTATGTCAGCGCCTGCCTGGCGCGGCTGCGCTTGAGCGCTGACGCCAGCCTGACTAGCCTGGCCAGTTGCGCCACGGACCTGGGCCACACCGCCTTGTTCGGCGCGCTGCTCAGCGGCCGGCGCTTGCGCCTGCTGGACGAGGCGCTGGCCTTCGATGCCGAGGAGCTGGCGGCGCTGCTCGGGCAGCAGCCGGTGGACATGCTGAAGATCGTGCCCTCGCACCTCAACGCCCTGCTGGTGGCCAGCGAGCCGCAGCGCCTGTTGCCGCGCCAGTGCCTGGTACTCGGTGGCGAAGCCCTGGGCGCCGATCTGCTGGCGCGGGTGCGCGCCCTAAGCCCGCAGCTGCGCATCGTCAACCACTACGGGCCCAGCGAAACCACGGTGGGCGTGCTGACTCACGACGTCGAAGGTGAGGGTGACGCACCGCTCGGACGCCCCCTGGGCAACGTGCAAGTCAGCGTGCGCGGGCCGGATGGCGCAGTGCTGCCGGCTGGCGTCAGCGGCGAGTTGTATATCGAGGGCGCGACCGTGGCGCGTGGTTACCTGAGTGCCGGCGAGGCCGATCGGGCGCGCTTCGGTGCACGGGGTTACCGCACGGG
Organism: Pseudomonas sp. 44 R 15; assembly: GCF_900004965.1. Taxonomy (NCBI): domain Bacteria; kingdom Pseudomonadati; phylum Pseudomonadota; class Gammaproteobacteria; order Pseudomonadales; family Pseudomonadaceae; genus Pseudomonas; species Pseudomonas sp. 44 R 15. Next base: position 20,861 of record NZ_CVTU01000022.1, on the reverse strand, counting down.
TGACCGGGTACGCCTCGATCATCTGGGGCGGGTGCTCTTTCTCGGGCGCCTGGACGAGCAGGTGAAGATTCGCGGCTACCGCGTCGAGCCTTCGGAAGTGGCGGCGCAATTGCGTGCGCTGCCACAGGTCGATGACGCGCGCGTGCTCAACGCACCGACGCCCTTGACCGGCAACCGCCTGGTGGCCTTCCTGGTCGCCGGGCCGAGCGCACTGGCGGATATTCAGGCCGCGTTGCAGGCACGCCTGCCGGACTACATGCAACCGGCGCAGTGGCATTGCCTGGAGGCGCTGCCACTGCTGGCCAATGGCAAGGTCGATCGCCAGGCGCTGTTGAACCTGGCCGAGCAAGCACCGCGCAATCTCGAGTCGCGTACCGAGCAGCCGTTGAGTGCACTGGAAAGCGCTTTGCTGGCGATCTGGCGTGAACTGCTGGGTCACCCGAGCATCGGCCCGGACGACAACTTCTTCGCCCATGGCGGCGATTCGATTCTCGGCCTGCAGATCATTGCCCGTGCACGCCAGCAACAGATCACCCTCACCCCCAAGCAACTGTTCGCCGAGCCCAGCGTGCGGGCGCTGGCGCGGGTGGCGCAGACGCCACAGCGCGCCAGGGTCGAGCGCCTGCTGGTGATTGCCCGGGAGATTCTCGAAAAGCCCGAACTGCAAGCCGACGACAACTTCTTCGCGGTCGGTGGCGATTCGATCCTCAGCCTGCAGATCATCGCCCGTGCCAAGCAGCAGGGCCTGCAGCTCAAGCCCAAGCAGATCTTCGAGTTCCCTTCGGTCAGCGGCTGGGCCGAGCAGGCCCTGGACCTCGCCAGTGTGGCCGAGCAAGCCAAGGTCGATAGCGCCGAGCCGAGCGCCGCTTTTGCCCTGACGCCGATCCAGGCCTGGTTCTTCGACCAGCAGCAGGCCACGCCACAGTACTGGAACCAGTCCCTGTTGCTGGCCGTTCACCAGCCGCTGGAACCGGCGCGCCTGGCCCCGGCGCTGGCGAGCTTGCTGCGGCGTCACAGCAGCCTGCGGCTGATCTTCGAGCAGAGCGGGCAGGGTTGGCAGCAACGCTATCAGCCGCTGTCGGCGGCGATGGAAGACACGCTGCTGCAGGTGGTCGAACAGCCGCTGGACGACGCGCTGCTGCAGCAGTGGCAGCAGGGTTGGCAACTGGATCGAGCCCCGTTGATCCGCTGGGTGTATTTCACCGGCAGCGAGCACCTGCTGTGTACGGCGCATCACCTGCTGGTCGATGCGGTGTCCTGGCAGGTGCTGCTCGACGAGCTGGAAAGCCTGTACCACGACCCGCAGACTTCGTTGCCGGCGGTTTCCACCCGCTTCGATCGCTGGAGCGAGGCCTTGCAGCGTCATCGCCAGGCCCCCGAGGTGCTGGCCCAGCGTGACTACTGGCAGGCGCAGTTGGCCGAGGAGGGCGACGTCGCCCTTGATGTCAGCGTGTATGGCGAAAGCCGCACGCTGGAAACGAAACTGTCCCTGGAAAAAACCGAATGGTTGCTGGGCGACTGCCATGGGGCCTACAGCACCCAGGTGCAGGATCTGCTGGTCGCGGCACTGGCTGGCGTAATCGGCCAATGGCAGGGGCGTGAGCAGGTCACCCTGGAGATGGAAAGCCACGGTCGCAGTGGCTGGGAGCAGGGCCCGGATCTGTCGCGCTCGGTGGGTTGGCACACCAGCCGTTACCCATTGGCCGTGCGTGCCGCCGAACAGCCGGAGGACGCGATCATCGCCGCCAAGGAAGCATTGCGCCGCGTACCGGAGCAGGGCATCGGCTACGGTCTGCTGCGCCTCGACCCACAGCACGGGCTGGGTGCCGCGTCGCTGCTTACCTTCAACTACCTGGGACGGGTCGACCAGTGGCTGGGTGGTTCGCGCCTGTGGCGCCTGGCGCAGCCGCTGTGCCCGGCCATGCGCGCCCCCGACACCCGCCGTACCCATCTGCTCGACGTGACCGCCCTGGTCGACCAGGGCCAGTTGCACATCGAGTGGCGCTACGCCCCGCACGTGCATGACCAGGCCCTGATCGGTGCACTGGCGCAGCAGTTCCAGCAGGGTATCGAAGCCCTGCTCGAACACTGCCTGGCCCCCGAGGTTGGTCGCGCCACCGCTGCCGACTTCGCCGATTCGGGGCTTTCCGACGACGAATTCCTCGGCCTGCTCGAGCAATTGCAATGAGCACCCCCGGCGCCCCCACATCCCCAGCCCATGGCAAGGAGACCCTCGACATGAACGACAAGGTCAAAGCACTTTCCCGCAATATCGAGGCCATCTATCCCCTGGCGCCCATGCAGCAGGGGTTGCTGTTTCACAGCCTGATGCACCCGGGCAAGGGCATGTACCTGCTGCAGTACCGCCATGTGATGGTGCTGCCGCAACTCGATCTGCAGGCGTTCCGCCAGGCCTGGGCACAGGTGGTGGAGCGCCACGAACTGCTGCGCACCTCCTTCGTCTGGAAGCAGCAGAAGCGGCCGATGCAGGTGGTGCACAAGCAGGTCGAACTGCCGATCAGCTATGAGGACTGGTCGGCTATCGACGAGGCCGAGCAGCAGGCGCGTCTGGAACATCTGCTGGCCGAGGAGCGTCGCGAGGGGCTGGATTTCACCCAGGCACCGCTGATGCGCGTGCGCCTGTTCAAGCTGGCCCCGGACACCTACCAGTTCGTGCGCAGCTATCACCACATCCTCATGGATGCCTGGTGCTTCTCCATCATCATGATGGACTTTCTCGACGGTTACCGCGCCGCGCGCGAGGGGCGGCGTCTGGAGCTGCCCAAGCCACGCCCGTACCGCGACTTCATCCGCTGGCTGGAGCAGCACAAGCCCGAGGATCATCAGGCCTTCTGGCAGCAGCGCCTGGCCGGCTTCGACACCCCCACCTCGTTCGGTTTCGGCCACCCTGGCCGCGTGATCGATGCACCGGAGCCGGTAGAGGATTGCGTCGAGCACCTCAGCGTCGAGCAGACCCAGGGCCTGCAGCAGGCCGCCAGCGGTCTGGGCATCACCCTCAACACCCTGGTGCAGGGTGCCTGGGCCTTGGTACTGGGGCGCTACAGTGGCAATCGTGACCTGCTGTTCGGCGTCACCGTGGCCGGGCGCCCAGTGCACATGCAGGGCATGGAGAGCATCGTCGGGCTGTTCATCAACAGCCTGCCGCTGCGCTGGAGCTGGCAACCGCAGCAGCCCCTCGGTGCCTGGCTCAAGGCCTTGCAGGCCGAGAACCTGAGCCTGCGCGAACATGAAAGCGTGTCGCTGGCGCAGATCCAGAGCTGGAGCGAGGTACAGCGCCAGGATCTGTTCCAGAGCCTGTTCGTGTTCGAGAACGCGCCGATCTCAGCCAGCCTGCGCCAGGGCCAGTTGGACTACCTGATCAGCGACATGGCCAACCGCACCCACACCAACTATCCGGTGACCGTGGTGATCGTGCCCGGCGAGCGCCTGCACCTGCAGTTGACCTACCAGACCGACTGGTTCCTGCGCGAGGAAGTCGAGCAGATGCTGCGCCACTTCCGCACGCTGCTGCTGAACATGGGCGACAGCCTGGCCAGCGAGGCGGATATCCCGCTGCAGCGCATCGCCATGCTCGATGCGGCGGAGATCGCCCAACAGCACGCCTGGGCCAGCGGTGACCTGGCGGCGGACGCGGCGCAACTGCAGCCGCTGTACGTCGAGCGCCTGCAACAGCAAGTGCGTCGCACCCCCGAGCGAATCGCCGTGGTGCATGGCGAGCGCAGCCTGAGCTTCGATCAGTTGAACCGGGCGGCCAACCGACTGGCCCGTCATCTGCGCGCCAATGGCGTGCAGGACGGCGACCTGCTGGCGTTGCTCGATGAGCGTGGCCTCGACCTGGTGGTGATGATCCTCGCCACGCTCAAGGCTGGCGCCGGCTGGCTGCCCCTGGACCCGCGCAATCCGCCGCAACGCCTGGCCCAAGTGCTCACCCAGAGCCGTTCGCCGCTGCTGTTGCATGGCGTGGAGCAGGGTGAGCTGGCACAGCAGGCGCTGCAGCCGATGGCGCAGCCGCCGGCTGCGATCCGCTACGAGCCAGCGGCCCTGGGCGGCTACAGCGATGCCGACCTGGACATCCCCGTGCATGGCCTGTCGCTGGCCTACTGCATCTTTACCTCGGGCTCCACCGGCACGCCCAAGGGGGCGATGGTGGCCCACGCCGGGATGCTCAACAACATGCTCGGCAAGGTGCCGGGCCTGGGCCTGAATGTAGATGACGTGATCGCCCAGAGCGCGCCGCAGTGCTTCGACATCTCCGTCTGGCAGACCCTCGCCGGCCTGGTGCTGGGGGCGCGCACGGTGATTCTCGGCGACTGCGTGATGCAGAACCCCGAGGCCCTGGCCGAGGCCATCGCTCGCCATGGCGTGAGCATTCTCGAAGCGGTGCCGTCGCTGATGCAGAGCCTGCTCGAGGCGGGCCTGGAGCGCACGGCACTACGCTGGGTATTGGCCACTGGCGAGGCGCTGCCACCGGCGCTGGCACGGCGCTGGTTCGAGCGCTACCCCGGCATCCCGCTGATGAACGCCTACGGGCCGGCCGAATGCTCCGACGACGTGGCCTTCCATCCGCTCACCGAGCGCCTGGCCCAGGCGCGCAGCAGTGTGCCGATTGGTCGCGCCACCCTGAACAACCGTCTTTACCTGCTCGATACCGAATTGCAACCGGTACCACGCGGGGCGGTGGGTGAAATCTTCGTCGCCGGCGTGGGGGTTGGCCGTGGCTATATGGCCGACCCGGCACGCACGGCGGCGGTGTTTTTGCCCGACCCCATCGCCAACGACGGCAGCCGCCTGTATCGCACCGGCGATCTGGCGCGTTTCCTGGCCAATGGCGAGCTGGAGTACGTCGGTCGTACCGACCACCAGGTGAAGATTCGCGGCCACCGTATCGAGCTGGACGAGATCGAAGCCTGCCTGACCCGTTACCCCGGCGTGCGTGAAGCGGTGCTGCTGGCCCGTGACGACCAGCAGCGCGCCAAGGTGCTGGTCGCCTACCTGGTGGCCGAGCCGCAGCCCTCCATCGAGGCGCTGCGTGAGTTCGTTGCCGCCAACCTGCCGCCCTACATGCTGCCCAGCGCGTTCATGCTGCTCGAGCGCATGCCGCTCAACGCCAACGGCAAGATCGACCGCAAGGCCCTGCCGGCGCCCGACTTCGCCGCGCAGAGCGAGGCGCGCTACGTGGCGCCACGCAGTGAGCTGCACGCGCAGTTGGCCGAAGCCTGGCAGGGCGTGCTGGGGCTCGCGCGGGTCGGCATTGAGGATCACTTCTTCGAGCTGGGCGGGCATTCGCTGCTGGCCACGCAACTGATCGGCCAGATCGGCAAGCTCAGCGGCAAGGACCTGCCCCTGCGTGTGGTCTTTGAGCGCCCGACCATCGCCGCCATGGCCGAGTGGCTGGAACAACAGCAGGCCAGCGAGAAAACCACGCCGATGCGCCTGCCGCGTCCGCAGACCCTACCGTTGTCGTTCGCCCAGCAGCGCCTGTGGTTCCTCCAGCAACTGCAGCCGCAAAGCCCGGCCTACAACCTGGCCGGCGCGGTGCGCCTGAGCGGCGACCTGCATGTCGCTGACCTGCAGGCAGCTTTGCAGGCCCTGGTCGATCAGCACGAAGTCCTGCGTACCCGTTTCGTCAGCGACGGCGGTGAACCGTCGCAGGTCATACTCGCCAAGGCCGAGCTGGCCTTGCCGCTGATCGAGGTGGCCAGCGAGGCGCAGTTGCACGACCTGCTGCGCCAGGACGCGATGACTCCGTTTGCCCTGGACAGCGCGCCGCTGCTGCGCGCCTGCCTGTATCGCCTCGGGCCGCAGGCGCACGTGCTGGCGCTCAATTGCCACCATATCGCCGCCGATGGCTGGTCGCTGCAACTGATCATCGACGGGCTTTGCAGCCATTACCGCGAGCTGCGCCAAGGGCGTAAACCGGCGTTGGCCGAGGCGCCGATGCAGTACGTCGACTATGCCCTGTGGCAACGCCAGTGGATGGGCAGCGCCGCCTGCCAGGACGAGCTGGCCTACTGGCGCGAGCAGTTGTCCGGCGAATTGCCGGTGCTCGAGCTGGCCGCTGACTTCCCCCGGCCGGCCCATGCCAGCCAGGCCGGCGGGCGCGTCGAGCAACGCCTGCCGGACGCGCTGGCGGCGCGCCTGCGGGCATTCAGCGCGAGCCACGGCTGGAGCAACTTCATCCCCATGCTCTGCGCCTTCCAGCTGCTGCTGCGCAGCCGCAGCGGCGAGCACGACATCCTCGTCGGAGTGCCGGCCGCCAACCGCCATCACGCGGCGTTGCAGCCGTTGGTGGGCTGCTTCGTCAATACCCTGGTCTATCGCCAGAAGCTCTCCGGCACGGTCAGCCTGCTGCAACTGATGCGCGAATTGCAGGCGCTGTCCGTGGCGGTGCAGTCGCATCAGGACCTGCCCTTCGATTACCTGATCGAACAGCTCGGCGTGGCCCGCCAGGTCAGCTACAACCCGTTGTTCCAGGCCATGTTCAACTACTTCCCGGGCCATGCCCTGGAGCGTTTCGAGCTGACCGATCTGATCGCCGAGCCGCTCGACAATCGCCCGGACAGCGCCCTGTGCGACCTGCATCTGGACGTGCGCGACAGCGAACACGGCATCGCCCTGAGCCTGCAGTACAGCAGCGAGCTGTTCGGCGAGCAGACCGCGCAGGTGATGCTCGAGCAGTATCTGGCGCTGCTCGATGCCGTGCTCGAACAACCGCAGCAGGTACTGGGCGAACTCGCCTGGCAGCCTGAGCAGCGCGCGCTGGCGCGTTTGCACGGTGAGCCCGTGGAGGGTCGGGAAGACATCCTGCAGGCCTTTGCACGGCAGGTCGCCGAGCAGCCCGAAGCCATCGCCGTGCAGGCCGGCGAACAGCGCCTGACTTATGCCGAACTGAACCAGGCGGCCGAACGCCTGGCGGCTGCCTTGCAGGCCCGTGGCGTCGGCGCCGAGGATCGTGTGGCCCTGCGCCTGCCGCGCGATGCGCGGCTGCCCATGGCCATGCTGGCCATTCTCAAGGCTGGCGCCGCCTACGTGCCGCTGGCCGAGGACACCCCGGCCGAGCGCGGCCGTTACATCCTTGCCCATGCGCAGCCGCGGTTGTGCCTGACCAATGCCGAGGCCCTGGCGGAGCTGGCAGAGTGGGGCAGTGCCGTCGAACTGCTGGATATCGATGCGTTGACCACCACCGCGCCCTACCGCGCGCCGAGCGTGCATCCTGCCCAGCTCGCCTACGTGCTCTATACCTCGGGTTCCACCGGCCAGCCCAAGGGCGTGGCCATCGCCCGTGGCAACTTGATGAACCTCATGCTCGGCGTGCAGCAGGTGCTGCCATTGACGGCGCAGGACAGGGTGCTGGCGCTGACCACCGCGACCTTCGATATCGCCATCGTCGAGCTGCTGCTGCCGCTGAGTCGCGGGGCCAGCATCCTGCTCGCCGACCGTGAGCAGGCACGCGACCCGCACGTCCTCGACCGCCTGATCGAGGCCGGCCAGCCGACGGTAATGCAGGCCACACCCGCCACATGGCGTATGTTGGTGGCGCACACCGGGCGCAGTTGGCAGGGCGTGCGCGCCATTTCCGGTGGCGAGGCCCTGCCGTGCGCGCTGGCCGAGGCCATGGAGCAGCGTGGTGCCCAGGTGATCAACGGTTATGGACCGACCGAGGCCACCGTCTACAGCACCTTCGAGCCGCGGCAGGGCGAGAGCGGCGGGGTGGAGGTGCCGATCGGCCGGCCCGTGGCCAATACCGCCGCCTATGTGCTGGACGCCGACTTGCAACCCGTGGCGCCGGGCGTTTCAGGCGAGCTGTACCTGGCGGGTGCCAACCTCGGGCGTGGCTATTTCGCTGCGCCTGCCCTGAGCGCGGCGAGCTTCCTGCCTGATCCTTTTGTGCCGGGGGCGCGCATGTACCGCACCGGCGACCGCGTGCGAAGCAACGCCAAAGGCAGCCTGGACTACCAGGGGCGCCTGGATTTTCAGGTCAAGCTGCGTGGCTTCCGTATCGAGCTGGGCGAGATCGAAGCCTTGCTGGCGCGGCTCACCGGGGTGCGGGAAGCGGCCGTGGTGCTGCTCGGCAGCGGCGACAGCGCGCGCCTGGTGGCTTACTACTCGGTCACGCAGGCGGCGGATGCTGATCTGGACGACGCCGCGCTACGCGTGCAGCTGGCGCAGCACCTGCCGGATTACATGCTGCCGAGCCAGTTCGTGCGCCTGGACAGCTTGCCGTTGAGCCCCAGTGGCAAGGTCGAGCGCAAGGCGCTGCCGGCGCCAAACCAACATGAAGGTCAGCGCGACGGCGAGCTGAGCAAACCCTGGGAGGCGCCACTGGCCGAACTGTGGTGCGAGCTGCTCGGTTGCAACGCGGTTGGCGCCGGCGACAATTTCTTCGCCCTCGGCGGCCATTCGCTGCTGGCGGCACGGCTGGTAGCGCGCATCGCCGAGCGCTACGAGCGGCAACTGCCGCTGCGCAGCGTGTTCGAGTGCCCGACCCTGGGTGAACTGGCGGCCAGCCTGGCCACTGCCGAGGGCGCAGGCGAGAGCATCCTGCGGCGATTCGGCGAGGCGCCGGCGCCGCTGCACTTCACCCAGCAGCGGCTGTGGTTCCTCGACCGGTTGCAGGGCGACACCCAGGCCTACCACCTGTCACTGGCCATGCACCTGCACGGTACTCTGCAAGCCGAAGTCCTGGAACGCGCCTTGGCACAACTGGTGGAGCGCCAGCACAGCCTGCGTAGCGTGTTCAGCGAGACGCAAGCAGGCGCGCAGCAGCAGGTCGTGCCGTTGCACGGCAGGCTGCTCAGCGTCGAGCCCTTGCAGCAGGATGTGCAGTCGCCGGCCTTCGCCCGCACCTTGAGCGAGGAAGCGCAGCGCGCCTTCGACCTGAGCGCAACGCCGCTGTGGCGGGTGCGGCTGTATCAGGGCGAAGGGCAGAGCGTGCTGCAGGCCACCTTGCACCACATCATCGCCGACGCCCGCTCGCTGGAGATCTTCTTCGATGAGCTGCAATGTCTTTACCAGGCCGAGCTGAGCGCAACCCAGGCGGCGTTGGCGCCGCTGCCGCTGCAGTTCAGCGATGTCGCCGCCAGTTGGCAGACGCCTGCCGGGCAGGCACGCATTGAAGCGCAGCTGGACTACTGGCGGCAGGCCCTGGCCGGCGAACCGCCGGTGCTGGACCTGCCCACCGACCTGCCACGTCCTGCCGAGCAGGGCTACCACGGGCGGCGCCTGCGTTTCGAGCTGCCCGTCGAGTTGGTCGAACGCCTGCGCAGCACCGCGCAGCGTCATGGCCTGACCGCCTTCGCGCCCCTGCTGGCAGCATGGAAAGTGCTGCTGGCCAGGCATTCGGGGCAGCGCGAGCTGTGGATCGGCCTGCCGGTGGCGCAGCGTCAGCAGGCGCACACCGATAACCTCATCGGCTATTTCGCCAGCACCCAGGTGCTGCGTAGCCAGATCGACCCACTGCAATCCGTGGCCTCGTTCTGGCAGGCGTTGCAAGCCACCCACCTGACCGCGCAACAGCACGGCGACGTGCCCTTCGAGCGGCTGGTGGAGGCTTTGCAGGTACGCCGCGATCTCAGCCATACGCCGCTGTTCCAGGCGCTGTTCAACCTGATCCAGCGCGATGACGTAGCGGCGGTCGGCCAGGGTTTTGCCGGCCTGCCGGCGCAGCGCCTGAATGTCGAGAGCGACAGCGCCCTGGTGGACATCGGCCTGCATATCGAGCAGCACGGCAGCGTCTGGCACTGCGTGCTGGAGTACAACACCGAGCTGTTCGTCGCCAGCACCATGCAACGCTATGCCGACGAGTACTGCCACCTGCTTGACGGCATGCTGGCGCGGCCCGAGGCGCGGCTGTGGGATATCGACCTGGCAAATGCCGATCATGCCCTGACACGCCGCACGTGGAACTTGCCGGCGCATGCGCTGAGCGAGACGCAGGATCTGATCGCGCGCTTCGAGCGCCAGGCCCTGCGCACCCCGGATGCGCTGGCCGTGGATTGCCAGGAGCAACGCTACAGCTATGCCCAGCTCAATGCCTTGAGCAACCGCCTGGCCCACTGGCTGCGCGCCCAGGGTGTCGGCTGCGACGATCTGGTCGCGCTGTGCCTGACCCGTGGCCCGTGGCTGCTGCCCAGCATCCTGGCGATCCACAAGGCGGGGGCGGCCTACTTGCCGCTGGATCCGCAGCAACCGGGCGAACGGCTGCGCTTCATCATCGAGCATGCGCGGCCGCAGCTGGTGCTCAGCGAGCACGCCTGCGCCGACGTGCTCGGCAGTGTCGACAGCCTGGCCGTCGACCACCTGCCGCTGGACGAACAGCCGGCACACGACCTGGCATTACCGGTGTCGCCGCTGCAGCGGGCCTACGTGATCTACACCTCGGGTTCCACCGGCACGCCGAAGGGCGTACAGGTGACCCGTGGCAACCTGAGCAACCTGCTTGCCGGCCTTGACCGCCAGTTGCCACTGACGGCCGAGGACGTCTGGCTGGCCAGCACCACCTACGCCTTCGATATGTGCAAGCCGGAGCTGTTCCTGCCGCTGCTCAAGGGCGCGACCATCCTCCTGGCGCGTCGCGAGCAGGTGGTCGATGGCCACCGTCTGTTCGATCTGCTGCGCCGTGCCACGGTGTTCCAGGCCACCCCAGCCGGCTGGCAGATCCTGCTGGAAACCGGGCGTGACGACTGGCCGGCCCTGCGCGGCCTGATCGGCGGCGAAGCGGTGCCGGCCGAACTGGTGAGTGTGCTGCAGGCCAAAGGGGTGAAGCTGATCAACGCCTATGGCCCGACGGAAACCACCGTCTGGTCGACCACCCAGGCGCTGCGGGAAGTGCCGGCCGGCGTCGCCGATATCGGCATGCCGCTGCTCAACACCCGTTGCTACGTGCTCGACGAATGCCTGCGGCCAGTGCCGCTGGGCAGCACCGGCGAGCTGTATATCGCCGGCAGCGGGGTGACCCGTGGTTACCAGCGGGCGCCGGCGATCACCGCAGCGGCGTACCTGCCCGATCCGTTCGCCAGCGAGCCTGGCAGCCGCATGTACCGCACCGGTGACCTGGTGCGTCGACGCAGCGATGGGCACCTGGCCTATGTCGGCCGCGCCGATTTCCAGGTCAAGGTGCGTGGTTTTCGCATCGAGCCGGGTGAGATCGAATCGCTGCTGCGCCGGTACCCCGGGGTGGAAGAGGCGGTGGTCATGCTCGATGCGCGCAGCCACAGCTTGTTCGCCTGGCTGCAGGCCGCGAGCCCGGTCGACGAGGTGGCGCTGCGCCGTCATCTGGAAAGCCTGCTACCCGCTTACATGGTGCCGGGCGGGTTTATCCAGGTGCAGCGTTTCGCCCTTAATGCCAACGGCAAGATCGACCGCAAGGCCCTGCCGGCGCCGCAAGCGCAGGCCGAGCAAGGCGTGGCGCCGCGTACGGCGCTGGAGCGCGAACTGGCCGAGCTGTGGCAGGAGCTACTCGATCTGCCGCAGGTCGGCGTGCTCACCAGCTTCTTCGAACTCGGTGGCCATTCGCTGCTGGCGATGCGCCTGATGACCCGGGTGGAGAGCCGCTTCGGCGTGAAGGTCGAGTTGCGCAGCCTGTTCCATAATCCGACCATTTCCGGCCTGGCCGAACAGATCGAAAACCCACAGCGGCCTTCGACCGACCAGGCACTGGATGAGATGCAGCGTTTGCTGGCAGAGATGGAAGACTGAAGATGAATGTGACCAACCAACAGGCCTTTATCGAGATAGCCCAGCGCCTGGCCTCACTGCCGGCGGACAAGAAACAACAGTTCCGCCAACGCCTGGCCGAGAAGGGCATCGATAGCTGGCGCCTGCCCATCGTCCCGGCCGCTGGCGGGGAGGGTGCAGCGGTGCCGCTGGCCCATGCGCAACTGCGTTTTCTCTCGGCCGAGGCCCTGAGCAGCCGTGCGCTGTACAACCTCTGCTCGGTGCTGCGCTTCGATGGCCGTCTGGACCTGGCGTGCCTGCAGCAGGCCATGCAGCAACTGGTGGAGCGGCACACGATCCTGCGCACTCGCTACGTGGCCGATGCCGGAGGCCAATTGCAGGCGCACTGCGAGCCCTGGACGGCGGGCCTGCCGGCGGTCGAGCCGCTACCCCGCGAGGCGCTTGCCGACCCGCAGCAATGGTGCGCCGACGAGTACGCCCGGCAACTGGCCGAGCCCTTCGACCTGAGCCGCGAAGTGCCATGGCGCTGGCGCGCGTTCAGCGATGCCGAACAGGGCAGCACCTGGCTGTTCTTCACCATCCACCACGTCGCCTACGACGCGTGGTCGGCCCAGCAACTGACCCGCGAGCTGGCCGAGGGCTACCGTGCCTCGAGCCTGGGCGCGCCAGCCCAGTTGCCGCCGCTCGACATCCAGTACGCCGACTATGCCGCCTGGGAGCACGAGTGGCTGACCAGCGACGCCTGCCGCCAGCAACTCGATTACTGGTGCAACCAGTTGGCCGATGCGCCCGCTGCGCTGGCCTTGCCCTGCGATCATCCGCGTCCGCCCGCCAACCAGCGTCGCCATAGCGGCGCGGTACGGGTGCGCGAATTGCCGGCTGACTTGTCGGCGCAGGTGGACAGGGCCATCCGCGATCAGGGCGTGACCCTGTACATCTTTGGCCTGACCGCTTTCGCCTGCCTGCTGGCGCGCTACAGCGGCGAGCGTGACCTGTGCCTGGGTACATCGGTGGCGCAACGCGATCGCCCCGAGCTGGCGCCGCTGATCGGGCCGCTGCTCAACACCCTGGTGATTCGCCAGCGCCTGGAGGACGACCCGGACTTTCGCAGCGCCCTGTTGCGCACCCGCGACAGCGTGGCGGCGGCGTTCGACCAGCAGACCCTGCCGTATGAAAAGATCCTCGAAGCCCTCGACCGGCCGCGTTCCAGCCCGCTGTTCCAGGCCATGTTCGTGCAGGTCGAATTGCCGGAAAGCCGCACCCTGAGCCTGCCGGGGGTGACCGTCGAGGTGCTTGACCCGCCGCAGCGCCATGCCCGTTTCGATCTCACCCTGCGTCTGCTGCGTTGCGCCGACCAGCGCCTGCGCTGCGAGCTGGAATACAGCGATGAGCTGTTCGAGGCGGCCACCATCGAGCAACTGCTCGACGATCTGCAGGCCATCCTGCAGGAGGCATCAGTCAATCCCGGGCAGCGCTTGTCGGCACTGCGCCTGGCCTCGCCGGGCAGCGAACTGCAGGGCCCCGCGCTGGGCGCCAGCCCTGAACCGCTGGATCGACAGGTGCGGCAGTGGGCCGCGCGCACGCCGCAGGCGCCCGCCCTGTGCGATACGCGGCAGTCGCTGGCCTACGGCGATCTGGCCAATGCCGTGCAGGCACTGGCGATGCGCCTGGCCGAGCAGCACGTCGGCCCCAGCCAGGTAGTCGCGCTGTGCATGCCGCGCAGCGCCGAGCAGGTGCTGGCGATGCTGGCCTGCTGGCAACGCGGGGCGACCTGCCTGTTCCTCGACCCGGCGCAGCCCGTGCAGCGCTTGCAGCAACTGCTTGAAAGCAGCGCGGCGAGCCTGCTGCTGAACCTGGCCGAGGCGCCAGCGCTGAACGGCGCGGTCGCGCGTCTGCAACTGAGCGCCGCCGATCTCGCCGCCCCCGCACCGTGCCAACCTGTGCCCAGCCTTAGCCAGCCCGAGCAGGCCGCGTACCTGATCTACACCTCGGGCTCCACCGGCCAGCCCAAGGGCGTGCTGGTCAGCCATGCCAACCTGGCGCATTACGCCGCTGCCGTCAGCCAGCGCCTGCAGGCCAGCGCCGGCAGCCGTTGGGCGACCCTGGCCACGGTCGCCGCCGACCTCGGCCTGACCTGCGTCTTCGCCGCCTTGCACTCAGGTGATCCGCTGATCCTGCCGGAGGCCGCGCTGGCCTTCGATCCACCTGGCTGGGCCGATTTTCTGGCCCAACATCCCGTGGACTGCCTGAAGATCGCCCCTTCGCATTTGCGTGGCCTGCTGGCGCTGGACGATGCCCGGCGGGTACTGCCGCGGCAGTTGCTGATCCTGGGCGGTGAAGGCTTCGATGCGGCGCTGTTCGCGCGCATCCGCGAACTGGCGCCGCAGTTGCGCGTGTTCAACCACTACGGCCCGTCGGAAACCACCATCGGTGTGGTCTGTGGCGAGGTGACGGAGGCCGGGCAGGGCGCTTACCTGCCGCTGGGCCAGCCATTGGCCGGTGCCGAGCTGCGTATCGTCGATGCGGCGGGCCAGCCCGTGCCGCGCGGCGTGGCGGGCGAGTTGCTGATCGGTGGCCCCCAGGTCGCGCTGGGCTACCTTGGCCAGCCGCATGTTACTGCCGCCGCCTTCATCGATGACGCAGGGCAGCGTTTCTACCGCAGCGGTGATCGGGTACGCCTGGATCACCATGGGCGTCTGGCGTTCCTCGGGCGCCAGGACGATCAGGTGAAGATTCGCGGTTTTCGCGTCGAGCCCGGTGAGGTCAGTGCCTGGCTGAGCCGGCAATCGCGGGTACGCGAAGCCGTTGTGCTGGCACGCGAGATTCAGGGGCGCATGCAACTGGTGGCCTATTTCGCGCCGCGCCTGACCCCGGACGAACTGAGCGCCATCCGGGCGCAGGCCCGGGCGCAACTGCCCGAACCGCTGCAGCCGGCGTACTGGTCGAGCCTGGATGCCTTGCCGCTGACCGCCAATGGCAAGCTGGATCGGCGTGCCTTGCCCGAGCCTGAAACCGACGGGGCGGTGGACGCGGGCGGGCAGGCGCCCCAGGGCGTCAGCGAGCAATTGCTGGCCCGGCTGTGGTGCCAGGTGCTCGGCTGCGCCGCGGTCACTCGCCAGGACGATTTCTTCGCCCTCGGCGGCGATTCGATTCTCAGCTTGCAGCTGATCGGCCTCGCCGCGCGCGAAGGGCTCCGGCTGCAGCCGCGCGACGTGCTGGAACAGCCGACCCTGGCGGCCATGGCAGCCAGTGCCGACTGCCGCGCGCAGCCGCGTCTGGCGAGTATTCTGGCGGCCTTCCGCGAACTGCTGGGCCAGCCGCAACTGGGGCTGGACGATGACTTCTTCGCCGCGGGTGGCGATTCGATTCTCAGCCTGCAACTGATCGCCCGGCTGCGCCAGGCCGACCTGCGCCTGATGCCGCGCCAGTTGCTGGAAAACCCCACGCCGCGGCAACTGGCGGCCGCGCTGGAGCCGGCGCCTGCCACCCGCAACGAGCCGACAGAGACGTCGCCTGCGTTGGTCAGCGCGGTGGCGCGGCTGTCCCATGCCCAGGAACGGCTGTGGTTCATGCAGCAGCTCGAACCCGACACCACCGCCTACAACGTCACGCAACTGCTGGCCTTGCAGGGTGAACTGCACGTGCCACGCCTGCGCAGCGCCTGCCTGAGCCTGATCGAACGTCACGAAGCCCTGCGTTGCCGTTTCTTCGAGGACAACGGGCAGGTGCGCCAGCGCCTGGTGGAGGCGCCCGAGGCCAGCTTCGCCCTGCACGATCTGCGCGCATCGCCGGCAGATGCACGGGAGGCAGCGATCGCCCTGGCCGCGCAACGGGTCTTCGACCTGGCCCAGGGGCCGTTGGTGGCCATCGACCTGTTCCAGTTCGCTGAAGACGACTATCGCCTGCTGTTCAACGCCCACCATATCGCCGTGGACGGCTGGTCCATGGGGCTGCTGGTGCAGGATCTGGCCGCTCTCTATGAGGGCCGTCAGCCTGTGCCCGGAACGGGCCTGTTGCAAGTGATCGAAGCGCAGCGCCAGGCGCTGGAAGGGGATGCCGGCCAGGTACTGCTCGATTACTGGCAGCAGCGCCTGCAGGGCTTGAGTGACGAGCCGCTGGCCCTCAGCGAAAGCCCGCGCCCGGCAGTGCAGGCGTATGCCGGCGCGCGTGAGCAGTTCCCGTTACCCGGCGAGCTGACCTCGGCAATCGCGGCCCGTGCCAAGCAGCTTGGGGTCACCCCCTTCGTGCTGTATTTCGCCGCGCAGCAACTGCTGCTCTGGAAACACGCCGGGCGCCGCGATTTCGCCATCGGCTTGCCCGTGTCCGGGCGTGAGGCGGCGGACAGCCAGGCGCTGGTCGGTCTGTTCGTCAACACCCTGGCCTACCGCGTGCAGCTTGATGGGCTGGAAAGCCTGGAGCATTTTCTGCGGCGCCTTGGCCAGCGCCTGGCAGATGATCGGGCCCATGAGCAATTGCCGTTCGAGCGCCTGCTCGATGTGCTCCAGGTCGAGCGCAGCCTCGACCGCACGCCATTGTTCCAGGCCATGTTCAACTACCAGGTCGATCACCTCGGCGAGCGCAATCTGCAACTGCCGGGCGTCACGGTAGCGCCGCTGGCATTGCCGCAGGGGGCGATCAGCGCCAAGTTCGACCTGACCTTCAATGTGTTCAGCCAGGGCCGCGGCGATGGGGCCAGCAGCCAACTGATCGTCGAGTACGCCACCGCGCTGTTCGACCCGGCCCGCATCCAGTGCCTGGTGGACGACTACCTGGGTGTGCTGGCCAGCCTGGCGCATCTCGATCTGCAGCAGCCGCTGCTGACGCTGCCACTGCGCTCGGTACAACGCCTGCACAGCGCGGGCGACGCTGCCGAACTGAACGTCGAGGCGGATTTCGTGACCCGCTTCGAGGTTCAGGCCGCCTTGCATCCCGAGCGCACCGCCGTGTTCTGCCGCGACCGACAACTGAGCTACGGGCAGTTGCAGGCACAGGCCAACCAGCTTGCGCACTGGTTGTTGGCGCAGGGTGTGACGGCGGAGTCCACGATCGCCTTCTGCCTGCCGCGCGACGAGCGCCTGCTGGTCTGCCTGCTGGGCATCCAGAAGGCCGGGGCGCAGTACCTGCCGCTCGATCCGAGCCATCCGCCTGCGCGGCAGGCGGCCATCATGCAGAGGGCGCGGCCGCATCTGCTGCTGTGCGACCTTCAGGATGAGCATTTTCCGGCCACGTTGCGCTGCCAACTCTGGCAGGACCTGGCGTTGCAGGCGCAGCCGACCGATGCACCGGCGCTGCCCAGGCACCTGCAGCAACTGGCCTACACGCTCTACACCTCCGGCTCCACCGGGCAGCCCAAGGGTGTGCAGATCAGCCGGGGCAACTTTGCCAACTTCCTGTTGGCGATGGAGCGCGCCTTGCCGCTGGACGGCGTGCAGCGCTACCTGGCGCTGACCACCGTGACCTTCGATATCAGCGGCCTGGAACTGTGCCTGCCGTTGGTGCGCGGTGGCAGCGTGGTCCTCGCCGATGACGAGCAACGCCAAGACCCGCTGCTGCTGGCGCAGTTGATCCGTGAGCGGGCGGTGGAGCTGATCCAGGCCACCCCGGCGACCTGGGCCATGCTGCTGCAGGGCGATCGCCAGGTGCTGGCCGGGCGGGTCGCCCTGGCCGGCGGCGAGGCCCTGGCGGCGGAAATGGCCAGCGAGCTGAAGCCGCTCGTCGGCTGCCTGATCAACGTCTACGGGCCAACCGAAACCAGCGTCTGGTCGACCTATACGTCGGTTGAGGCGCTGCATCAGCCGGTGGTGCCGATTGGCCGGCCGCTGCTCAACACGCGCTGCCATGTGCTCGACGAGTTCCTCTGTGAGGTTCCGCCAGGCCGTGCCGGCGAGCTGTATATCGCAGGCCTTGGGCTGGCCCGTGGTTATGCCGGGCAGCCGGCGCTGAGCGCCGAGCGTTTCATCGCCGACCCGTTCGGCGGCGCTGGCGGGCGCCTGTACCGCACCGGCGATGTCGCCCGGTGGCAGGCCGATGGGCAGTTGTATTACCTGGGCCGCAGCGACGATCAGATCAAGCTGCGCGGCTTCCGTATCGAGCTGGGTGAGATCGAGGCGGCGCTGCTCGGTCACCCGGGGGTCGCCCAGGCGGTGGTGGCGGTGCAGGGTGAGCACCTGGCCGCGTTCTGGGTTGCCAGTCTGGCTGGCGAGCCGAGCGCAGACGAGTTGCGTGAACATCTGCAGGCACGTCTGCCGGTGTATATGCTGCCAACTCACCTGCAAGCGCTGCCGGCATTGCCGCTCAACAGCAACGGCAAGGTGGATCGCCAGCAATTGCCGCAGTTGCGCAACCAGCAGCAGGCGGCAGCCGGCAGCGCGCAGCGGCCGATGAGCGCCAGCGAGGCCCTGCTGAGCGAGATCTGGGGCCAGGTGCTGCAGCTCGAGCAGGTGCCGCTCGATGGGCATTTCTTCCAGCTCGGCGGGCACTCGCTGATGGCCGCGCAGGTGCGTTCGCGTCTGCGCGAGCAGGGCTTCGAGGTGCCGCTGCGCTGGCTGTTCGAGACGCCTTCGCTGACGGAGCTGGCGGCGCGCGTGGAAACCCAGGCCACCGCCATCGACCCGGCTGGATTGAGCATCGCGCGGGTCGATCAGCACATCGACCAGCCGCTGTCGCCTGCGCAGCAACGGGCCTGGCTGATGCAGCAACTGCAGCCGAGCGACAGCAGCTTCAATATGAGCAGCAACGTGCGCCTGCGTGGCGCCCTCGATACCCAGGCGTTGCAGCGGGCCTTGCAGCGTGTGATACGACGCCATGCGATCCTGCGCACCACCTACCATCAGCAGCAGGGCGAGGCGCGCCAGCGCATCCAGGCGGATTCTGCGTTGACGCTGCAACTGGCGACCCTGAGCCAGGCGCAGTGGGCGCAGGCTGAACATGAGATGGCCACGCGACCGTTCGACCTGAGCGTTGAGGCGCCGCTGCGCGCGGTGCTGTATCGCCTGGGCGAGCAGGAACATGTGCTGCAACTGGTGCTGCACCATATCGCCTCCGACGGCTGGTCCGGCTCGGTGCTGATCGGTGAGCTGGTTGAAGGCTACGAGGCCTACAGCCAGGGCCGGCTGCCCGTGGAGCGCGAACTGGCGATCCAGTACGTCGACTATGCCGCCTGGCAGGTTTCAGCGGCGCTGCGCGCCCGTCAGCGCCAGGGCCAGCAGTTCTGGCAACGTACCCTGGCCGGCGTACCGAGCCAGGTGCCGTTGCCGTTCGACTTCCCACGCGGCGAGCGCGATAGCGGCGGTGGCGCGGCCTTGGACTTCCAGTTGCCGGCGGCGACGCTGGCACGCCTGGAGGCCTTGCAGCGTGACAGCGGCTTGTCGCTGTTCATGTTGCTGCTGACCGTCTATGCCGCCGTGCTGCAGCGCGAAACCCAGGGCCGCGACCTGGTCATCGGCACCGACGTGGCCAACCGCGAACACCCGACTACCGAGGCGCTGATCGGCTTCTTCGTCAACCTGCTGGCGTTGCGCATTCGCCTGCAACCGGAGCTGAGCTTCCGTGAGCAGGCGGTATTGGTGCGCGATGTCTGCCTGGATGCCTTCGCCTGGCAGGACACACCGTTCGAGCAGGTGGTGGAATGTCTCGACCTGCCGCGTGTGGCCAACCAGCATCCATTGCTGCAGACCCTTTTCGTGCTGGACAACACGCCGCGTCAGCCGCGCCGCCTCGGCAACCTCGAGGTCACGCCGCTGAGCCGTGAACAACAACACTCCAAGTTCGATATGGCGCTGTTCGCCGCTGCCGACGGCGATGCCCTCAGCCTGCGCTGGGTGTACCGCACCAGCCTGTTCCGCCCAGCCACCATCGAGCGTTTGCGCGACAGCTTCCTGGCGCTGCTCGATGCTGCGCTGGGTGCGCCGGACAGCCCCATCGATGCCTTACCTCTGCCTTCCAAGGGAGCCGCTGCCATGTCCACCACCACGGACAACCCGCTGCAACGCAAGATGAGCAAGCTCGGCAAGCTGCGCCAGAATGGCCCGGCTGCCGCGGCCACACCGATCGAAACCCGGCCGCTGCGTGCCGGCTCCAGCTTCCCCCTGCTGGTGCAACTGCGCGAGCGCGAGCTGGCCCCCGCCGTGTGGGCCGAGAACCATCGCGAGCAGGTGGAAGTCTGGCTGCGCGAGCACGGCGGGATTCTCTTCCGTGGTTTCGATCTGCCGACCCCGGCGGACTTCGAGCAGTTCTGCCAGGCGTTGTGCCCGCAGCTGTACGGCGAGTACGGCGATCTGCCGAAGAAGGAGGGCGGCAACAAGATCTACAAGTCCACGCCCTATCCGAAGGACCGCATGATCATGTTCCACAACGAGAGCGCTCACCAGCATCGCTGGCCGCGCCGGCAGTGGTTCTATTGCGAGACGCCGGCCACCAGCGGCGGGGCCACGCCCATCGTCGACAGCCGTGAGGTGTACCGCGAGCTGCCGGCCTGGCTGCAGGTCAAGCTGCGTCGCAAGCAACTGATGTACGTGCGCAATTTCAGCGCCAGCCTGGATGTCAGTTGGCAGCACTTCTTCCAGACGGAGGAGCGTGCCGAGGCCGAGCGCATCTGTCATGAGGGCGGGATTGAGTTCGAGTGGCGCGGCGCCAACCAATTGCACACGCGCCAGGTATGTCCGGCGGTGATCCTCCACCCGCTGACCGGCGATGCCAGCTTCTTCAACCAGATCCAGCTCTACCATCCGGCGTTTCTCGATGCCGATATCCGTGAGCAATTCCTCAAGGGGCGCGATAGCGTCATGCCCCGGCAGGTGTTCTACGGTGATGGCAGCGAACTGGAAGAGGCTGCCATCGAGGCGATCAATGCCGCTTACGAGCGTTGTGCGGTGCGCTTCGACTGGCAGCGCGGCGATGTGGTGATGCTCGACAACATGCTCGCCGCCCATGCCCGCGACCCCTTCGAGGGTGAGCGGCGCATCGTCGTCGCCATGGGCGACATCTATCGCCGCGATCAGGTCGCGGCCGCACCGGCTACGGCTGAGGAAAACGCTCTGGAGATGACACCATGATGGATCTTGGCCTGCCTCTTTCCCCGGCCCAGAAGCAATTGGCCGAGGCCAGCCCGCAGGCGTACCGCTGGGTGCGCATGACGCTCGCCGGCGTTGCGCCGGAGCGGGTCG
>NZ_CVTU01000045.1:0-1394 GCF_900004965.1 Pseudomonas sp. 44 R 15 | reverse complement strand
CAAGCCTGCGTTCGGCCAGCGTGGTTTAACGGGGCGCCTGAGATCAAGATCAAAAGCAGATCAAGAGCGACTCGCTTCGCATCGTGGTTACGGTGGGCTACAGAGTTGTGTGGGTACGTCAGGCAACTTTTGTTGCTGATGTATGAGGTGGTCAACTTTTTCCGGACACCTCAATCGGTGTTTTCAGGCTGTTTGCCGCTCGTACTGATTGGGCGGCAAATAGTCTAACGATGAATGCATTCGTCGTTCATTGTAGAACCGCACAATGTAATCCGTGACGTCCCTGATTGCTTCATCATGATTGGCATAGTCCTTCCTCCAAACACGCTCCATCTTCAGGTTCAAGAAGAAACGTTCCATGACTGCGTTGTCCCAGCAGTTGCCCTTGCGGCTCATGCTGCAGCGCAAGCCATGTCGTGTCAGCATGGCTTGGTAAGTAGCGCCTGCATACTGGCTGCCCCGATCTGAGTGCGCGATCAGACCCGGTTTAGGCTGCCTCTGTGTGATGGCTAGTTGCATAGCACTGCACACCAACTCTGCGCGCATATGCGGAGCCATGGACCAGCCTACGATCTTGCGTGAATACAAATCCATGACAGCCGCCAAGTACAGCCAGCCGCTTCGAGTGCGAATATAAGTGATGTCAGCAACCCATGATTGGTTGATCTGCTCGGGGTTAAACTGGCGGTTGAGCAGGTTCTCAGCTACCGGGAAATTATGATTACTGTTGGTGGTATGAACGAACTTGCGCTTCCAGATCGGGCGTAAATCCTGTTGTTTCATCAGCCGACGGACCTTGTGCCGCCCAATGGATACGCCATCGCTACGCAGTGCTTTCATCACCCGACGACTGCCATAACAGTGCTCATTGGTCATGAACGTAGCTTTGACCTGAGCTGCAACCGGACAGACAGCTTTTGGCTTAAAAGACCGCTGACGAGCTTCATAGAACCCCGAACGGCTGATCCGCAAAACCCGGCAGATACGTATTACCGGGTAGGCCTTGCATTGCATTTGGTGAACCAATTGGTGGATCACTTCAATTCGCGGGCAAAGAAGGCCGTAGCTTTTTTTAATATATCGTTGTCAGTCTTCAGCTCGCGGATCTGCTGCTCAAGCTGACGAATACGCTGTTGCTCGCTGGTTAACGGTTTACCAATCCCTGTACCACCTAACTGCTCGGCTTGGTACTGCTGGACCCAGCGGCGCACGGCAGTGTCACTCAAGTCTAAATCGGTACAAACGGAGTTCACGCTCAGGCCTTGGTCAACAATCATCTTGCAGACTCTTAGCTTGAAAGCGGCGTCGAATTTTCTGTACTTCTTGGTCATGGAATACTCCTCAATAGGTGTAGTTTCACCTATTGAGGTGTCCGGGACTATTAGACCAGCTCA
>NZ_CVTU01000085.1:106701-113896 GCF_900004965.1 Pseudomonas sp. 44 R 15 | reverse complement strand
TGAACTGGTCAAGTAATCCCGGACACCGATTACGGTGTTTATGCCGCTTTTTGCTCCATGGCTATTGGCGACAGGTAGTTGTTGTAGCTGTGGAGCCTGATTCGGTTGTATCGCATGAAGAAGCTGGTCATATCCCGCCTGGCTTCTTCAACTGTGGTGTAGCCCTTATTGGGCACCCACTCTGATTTAAGCGTCCCGAAGAAACGCTCTGTTGGCGCGTTGTCCCAGCATTGCCCTCTGCGGCTCATGCTTTGCGTTATTCCATGCTCCAGCAGCTCGGACTGAAAGAGCTGGCTGGTGTATTGGCTGCCTTGATCCGAATGAAACATCAAGCCTGCATGTTTGCCTCGAACCTCCACCGCCATTCTCAGCGCCTTGCTAACCAGGTTGGCGTCGTTGATCAGGGAAAACGCCCAGCCAACGATTCGGCGGGCGAACAGATCAATGACCGCTGCCAAGTGATACCAACGTTTACCAACCATCAGGCTGGTAACGTCGCCGCACCAGGCCTGATTGATTGCGGTTGGCTCGAAGTTACGCTCGAGCAGATTCTTGGCCACAAATGCTTCGACGCCTCTAGAGCGATACTGATGGCGGCGGCGCTGTCTGCTGGCCAGATTTGCCTCCGCCATGAGTTTTCCGGCCAGATGCCGTCCCACCTTGATCTGCTGGGCTTTCAAGTGCTGAGAGATCATCCGCGCGCCTGCACTTCCCCGGCTTTCGTCATGCAATTGCGCAACTTTTGCTCTGAGCGCGTCACGCTTGGTATTCGGCACTGAGCGACGCTTAAGCCAGTCATAAAACGCGCTGCGGGAAACGCCCAGCGCACTGCAAAGCAGGCAGATCGGATACGAACTCGACTCTCTCAGCTCCTCGATCAGGAAAAACGATCGGGATCCGACATCAAGAGAGCCGTAGCCTTTTTTAAGATTTCAGCCTCGGTCTCCAGGCGCTTGACCTTGGCTCGCAGCTGTTGAAGCTCTCGCTGTTCATCGCTGATTGCCTTAGTACCTGCCACTGGCTGCCCTTTCTGACGCTCTTTGCGAACCTGCTCAATCCAACGGCGCAGAGCCGTGGGGCCAACCTCCATCGACGCACAGACGTCAGGAACTGAGCAGTTATCATCAAGTACCATGCTTACAGCACGTTGCTTGAACTCGCGGGTGTAGGTCTTTCGCTCTTGCATGAAACCTCCTGATTGGGCGAATCATATCGCCCTTAAGAGGTGTCCGGGAGCATTAGGCCAGTTCAGCTTGCCCCCGATTGCGGTGTCACAGTCAACAGATGTATTGACTGACACACTGCCATCGGGGTTCAAGCCCCCTCCCACATTTTGATCTCCATTACTCCGCCGATTGGGGAGCTTGTCGCCGTGCGGTCAGAGTTCCCAGCGATGCTGACCATTACGAGGCGGATCAGGACGGCATTATCCAATGTGGGAGGGGGCTTGCCCCCGATTGCGGTGTCACAGTCAACAGATGTATTGACTGACACGCTGCCATCGGGGGCAAGCCCCCTCCCACATTTTGATCCCCATTACTCCGCCGATTGTGGAGCTTGTCGCCGTGCGGTCAGAAGTCCCAGCGGGTGCTGACCATCACGTTACGCGGCTCGCCGTAGGCGGCGGAGTTATAGAAACCCACGTTGGTGTAGTAGGACTTGTCGAAGATGTTGTTGAAGTTGACCGTCGCCGACAGGTTCTTGGTGACCTGGTAGCGGGTCATCAAGTCCACCAGCCAGTAGGATTCCTGGGTGATGTCCTGATTGGTTTCCAGTGGCCCGTTCCAGATCTCGTTCCAGCCCTTGGTCTGCCAGCGCACGCCGCCGCCGATGGTGAACTTGTCCAGGTCACCCTTGAGCTTGTAGGTGGTGTTCAGGTTGACCTGATGCTCGGGCTCGAACGTGGAGATCTTCTTGTCATCGTCATCGCGCGCGATCTTGTGGGTGTAGCCACCTTGCACTTGCCAGCCCGGGCTCAACTCACCGGAAATTTCCGCTTCGTAGCCTTTGGTTACGGCCTTGGAACCTTTGAATGCATAGTTCTGCGGGGTTGGCGTCTGGTTGTTGTACGCATCGTCGGAGATCGCACGGTTGGTCTCATGCACTTCGAAGTAAGCGATGCTGGTGTTCAGGCGGCCCTCGAAGAACTCGCCCTTGAGGCCGATCTCGTAGTTTTGCCCTTCGTCCGGTTCCAGCAGTTTTTCGTTGCGGTCCTTATAGGTACTTTCCTGAGGCTGGAAAATATCGGTGTAGCTGGCGTACGCCGAGAAGTTGTCGTTGAGGTCGTAGATCACCCCGGCATAAGGAATGAACCGCCCGGTTTCCTTGTAGGAAGGGTTGTTGCCGGTGACGTGATAGTTGGCCACGCGCCCGCCGAGGATCACGTTCAGGTCATCCATCACGTTCAAGCGTGTGGTCACGTAGTAACCCGTCTGGCGGATGGTGTCATCGATGTGCTGCTGGGCCGGGCCGTAGATAGGCTTGGCGAGGTGGCCGTTCCAGTTATAGAAATCGACTTTGTTGCCGCCCGGCCATTCCGGCGACCAGTAACCCTTGCCCTGCCAGCGCGAGGTGCCGATCGAGCCGCCCACTACCAGTTCATGTTCGCGCCCGAACAGGCTGAAAGGCCCGGTGGCGTAGAGGTCGGCGGAGGTGCTTTTGGTTTCGCCGGTGTACTTCTGCCCGTTGATTTCGGCAGTGCCATCGGCTGCCGGCTGGACGAACTGAATCGAACCGAGGTCGGCGTGGTAGCCGTTGATCTTGTGGTCGAGCTGGAACTTGGTCACCCAGCCGCTGCCCATGTCATGTTCGAGCATGGCGAACGCGGTTCGGGTGTTCTGCTCCCAGGAGCTCCAGGTGGTGCCGTTGTTGTAGGAGCGCGGCATCTTGTTGATGCTGCCGTTGGAATTGACCAGCGGGAAGGAGCCGGACCAGCTCGAACCCTGCGGAACGTTGTCCTGGTAGTCGAAGCCCACGGTCAGCAGGGTGTCGGGAGACAGGTCGAATTCGGTAATGCCGTAGTAGGTTTCGGTCCTGCGCGAGTAGTGGTCCATGAACGACTTCTTGTCCTGGTACGCGGCGACCGCACGCCCACGGACATTGCCGCTGTCGGTCAGGGGCCCGCTGACATCAACTTCACTGCGGTAGTTGTCCCAGGAACCGGCGCCCAGTTGCACATGCCCCTTGAAGTCCGCTGTCGGCTTCTTGCGGATCAGGTTGATCGTCGCCCCCAGGGAGCCGGCGCCATTGAGCAGGCCGGTAGCGCCCTTGAGCACTTCGACGCGGTCATAGATCGCCATGTCGCTCAAGGTATTGCCCGCCGAGTAACCGACGTTGCGCACGGTGGAAGGAATGCCGTCGTACTGGAAGCTGTTGACCGAGAAACCCCGGGAATAATAGTTGGTACGGTCGCTGTCATAGGCCGACACCGTGATGCCGGGGGTGTGGCGCATCACGTCATCCATGCTGTTGAGGCCGAAGTCCTCGATGTGCTGGCGCGTGACCACCGTGATCGACTGCGGGGTTTGCCGGGGTGTCAGGGTCAGGCGCGTGGCGGTGGCAATGGTGCCCGGGGTGTAGGAGTTCGAGCCTTCGGTGATGTTGCCCAGGTAGTTGGCGGTGACCTCGGTCGGGCTCAGTTCCAGCCCGCCCGCTGCGCTGGCGGCGGCCACGGTCAAGGTATTGCCGTTGAGGCTGTAAGTGGTCTGGCTGCCTGCCAGCAACGCATCGATGGCCTGCTGCGGCTGCATCTTGCCCTTGATCGCCCGGCTGTTCTTACCCTGCACGTCGCCAGGGCTGTACAGCACTTGCACGTTGGTCTGGCGGCCAAATTCCTGCAGCGCGCTCCCCAGCGGCTGTGCAGGAATGTTCAACTCGATCTCCTGGGCCTGAACATAGCCCGCCATCGGCAGCGCCACCGCCAGTGCCAGGGCACTCGGAAGAAGGTTCATGTTCAGGGCCCTGCGCATGGATAACGCTTTGCTCAGGGGGCTGAGACCGAGTCGTGCTGGCATGGATGCTTTCTCTTCTAGGTTTTAAGTGGGCAGTTATCGTATCTATTGAGGTTAATTCTCATTAGCACTAGTGAGACGTTCCTACCTGGAAAAACCGGAAAATAAAATTCACGCCGGTTCCATTTCGTGCACCACCTGGCCGGCGCGCAGGCGTACCAGTTGGTCGGCGATGTCGAAATAACGGTCGTCGTGGCTGATCACGATGATGGTCTTGCCCAGGCGCTTGAGGTCCGGCAGCAGCTCGGTGTAGAAGATCCGGCGGAAGGCCGGGTCCTGGTCGGCGGCCCATTCGTCGAACACCAGCACCGGGCGTTCTTCCAGCCAGGCGTTGACCAAGGCCAGGCGCTTGCGCTGGCCGGTGGAGAGGTCGGTGGTGCTGAACACGCCGTCCTTGACGCTGACCTTGTGCGCGATTTCCAGGCGTTCCAGGTATTGGGTGGCGCTGTCCAGGGACTGGGCGGCGCTGCCCTGGACCAGGTCGTCGAACAGGTAGTAGTCGGAAAACACCGTGGTGAACAACTGGCGATAGTCATCGCGCTCAGGGTCGGTGACCGCTTCGCCATTCAGGCGAATCTCGCCGGCCTGGGGCGGGTACAGACCCAGCAGCAGTTTGATCAGGGTGGTCTTGCCGCTGCCGTTTTCGCCGACGATAAACACGATATCGCCTTGCTGGATACTCAGGTTGATCGGCCCCAGGTGGAACGGCTCGCTGCCCTCGACCGCCGGCGGGCTGTAACTCACGTTGCGCAGTTCGAGGCTGTTGACCACCGGTGTCGGCGCTTCGCTGTCATCCATCAGCAGGTGCGGTTCCGGGGACGAAAAACGCTCCGACAGTTCACTGATGCGGCCAAACGCGATCTTGGCCTTGCCGACCACGGGCATGTAACCCAGCAGGTGTTCCAACGGGCCTTTCATGTACAGCAGCACCAGCACGAAGCCGGTGATCACCGTCGGGTCCGGGTTGGGGTTGTACGCCTGCATCGCCAGGGCCAGGCCGATGACCACGAAGAACAGCATCGAGCCAAACGTCTTGGCCAGGATGTAGATATTGACCGAGCGCACCTGGATGTCGCTGATGCGGTCGGCGGTTTCCTGGATGCGGTGGGTGTTCATGCGAAACCGCCGTGGTCGGTGCATGCGCAGTTCCTTGGCGCCGGACGCAATGGCGTTGTAGTAACGCTGCAACTCGTCTTCATGGCTGCGCGCCAGGTCGAAGCCCTGGATGCCTTTGCCGCCGGCAATGAACTGCACGGTGCTGCCGATAATGATCGCCACCACCATCATCAGGAACATCGGCACCGACAGGTAGGCCAGGTAGCCCAGGCACCCGAGGGTGACTGTGGCCGCGATGGCCAGCGGCGTGAACGCGAAGGAAAAGTCGCTGATGGTGTCGACGTCGTGGGTCAGCACCGGGATCAGGCGGTGGGAGCGATAGCGTTCGATCTGGCCGATGGGCGCCGATAACACCTTCTCGCCCAGGTCCTTGCGCAGGGCGGCGATGATCCGTTGCCCGACGTAGTTGGTGCCGATGTCGGAAATGATCGAACTGAGCAGCGCCACCACGCACAGTGCCGCAAAGGTCAGGACCACGCCCTGGGTCATGCCGGCCGCCGAGTGCAGCGCGTTATTGATGGTCGCCAGCAGCAACGTAATGGCCAGGCCGCCCACCATGCCGAGGGCGACGGAGACCGTCACAATGATGCGAAAGGGCCGGAGCAGGGCGAGCATGCCTTTGAAGGCGCCGCGTTTGGGGTCGGTCATAAATACATCCCGGAGAGTGAAAAGAGGGGCTGGGCACACAGACCCTTACCCATGACAAACGAAGTGTCGGCGCGACTATTTAGCTCGGTGTGCCGGGCGGTGGCGGCGCTGGATAAATTGCGCGAGGGCTGGTTCGTTCTTGTTGGGTAGGCGCACGGGTATTCACGCCGTACGTATTCCTTCTGCGAGAGCGAAACAATGACGAAAAAGAACCTGGTGTATGTCTGGTCCCTGAGAAATGCCGCCGCCGACAAGGCCGGGCAGCCGGTGGCCTACAAGGACCACGAGCGCTACATGAAGTCGGTGCTGGAGTTTCTGGTGGGCTCGCTCAACGACACCGCGCTGGGCGATGCCTACAACCTGGTCGGGGTGGTGTACGACGACGATGAGCAGAATCCACGGGATCAGGCGTTGGTCGCCGATTATGGTTTCGCTTACAAGCCTGGCGGCCAGTGGTTGTACCCGGCCGACCTGAGCGTACAGGGCAAGTTGGTCAACGACCTGTTGCTGAGCGTACCGTCGACCTATCGTCGCCTGCCTCGGGGCAGCGCTGAGCATATCGCCGGCAAACAGGATTTCGAACGGCGCCTGCATGACGTGCTGGTCGAGTTGAAAGCCGACATCGTGGTGCTCGATGGCTTGCTGGTGATCCTCGATGAACTGGTTCGCCCAGGCGCGCCGTTTGCCCGGCGCATCATGAACATCCATCCGGGTATCACCCGCATCGAATCGCCTTACGAACGCCGTGGCGCCTATGCCACCTGGAACGCGTTGTATGGCGCGCGTGGGCAGACCGTGGTGGACTGGACGACCAGGGCTACCACCCCCTCGGCGCCGCTGTACCTCACCGGCGCGTCATTTCACTATGTGGATAACGGCATTGATTCCGGCGAAGTGTTCCACGACGTATTGAAGACCGAGATTTCGCCCGAAGACACCATCCTCGAACTGCGCTGGAACAACTTCAACAACAGCCTGTTCCCGGCGCTGCATGAAGGCCTGGAACTGTTGGCTAAGCAAGGCTGAATACAATCCTCCTGACGCATGGCGTTCAAATGTGGGAGGGGGCTTGCCCCCGATGGCGGAGGGTCAGTTGCAGAAGCATTCACTGACAGTCCCTCATCGGGGGCAAGCCCCCTCCCACATTGGATTGGTGTTTGGCTTGGAGACCGGGCACTACCCGGAAACCAAGCGTCTGCAGATAGATGTTGGTGCGGTTGCCGGAGCAGAAGGGCCGAATACATTCCTCCCGACGCATGAAGTTCAAATGTGGGAGGGGGCTTGCCCCCGATGGCGGTGGTTCAGTCAAAAATGCGCCTACTGACACTCCCTCATCGGGGCATAGGTATCTACTCAACTCAGCAGCGCCCAACCGTAACCACGATGCGAAGCGAGCCGCTCTTGATCTTGATCTGCTTTTG
>NZ_CVTU01000085.1:13024-106651 GCF_900004965.1 Pseudomonas sp. 44 R 15 | reverse complement strand
GAGGTGCCGAGTGGTGGGGCAAGAGCGTTTTGCTTACTTTTGCGCTTTTCAAAAGTGAGCCGCCGTCAGGGCGGAACCCTAAGCAGCCGTTACCTAAATAATGGATATGTACTCGTTCCAATCCAACACCCTGGTCGGCCCAGAGGCCGCCATCGGGGGCAAGCCCCCTCCCACATTGGTTTTATATAAGTCAGGAGGACAGGTTTTGTAATAGTTTTGCATTGTAGGAAATTTGTATTTGGGTTGTAGGATTCAAGTCCTTTCGTTATTTCAGGACTTGCATGAACACCCTCTCGGAGCCCCCCAGTCGTCTTTCCCCAAGACACCCGCTGTCTCTGTTCCCGCTCGTACACCCCGTATTTCGTCGACTAACCTTGTCCCGGTCCAGTGACCGCGTTTTGCCGTGTCCGGCATTCTGAACCACTTGAATACAGAGAACCCATAGATGGAATGGTTAGCGGATCCAACGGCCTGGCTCGGCCTTGCGACCTTGATTGTGCTGGAACTGGTACTGGGCATCGACAACCTGGTGTTTATCGCGATCCTCGCGGACAAATTGCCGCCTGAACAGCGCGACCGTGCGCGGCTGATCGGTTTGTCCCTGGCTTTGCTGATGCGCCTGGGCCTGCTGGCAAGTATTTCCTGGCTGGTGACGCTGACCCAGCCGCTGTTCGAGGTGTTCGACAAGAGTTTCTCCGGGCGTGACCTGATCATGCTGTTTGGCGGTGTGTTCCTGTTGTTCAAGGCCACCATGGAGTTGCATGAACGCCTGGAAGGGCATGTGGCCCAGCACAAGGGCAACGTGGCCTATGCGATGTTCTGGCCGATCGTGGCGCAGATCGTGGTGCTCGACGCGGTGTTCTCCCTGGATGCGGTGATTACCGCCGTGGGCATGGTCGATGAGCTGGCGGTGATGATGATCGCGGTGATCGTGTCCATCGGCCTGATGATCGTGGCGAGCAAGCCGCTGACCCGCTTCGTCAACGCCCACCCGACGGTGATCATGCTGTGCCTGGGCTTTTTGATGATGATCGGCTTCGCGCTGACTGCCGAAGGCCTGGGCTTTCATATCCCCAAAGGCTACCTGTACGCGGCGATCGGCTTCTCGATTCTGATTGAAGTGTTCAACCAGATCGCCCGTTCGCGGCGCAAGAAGTCGGCGCAAGGCGTATTGCCGGTGCGCGAGCGCACCGCCCACGCGGTGATGCGCCTGCTCGGCGGTCGCGGCCTGGCGGTGGAGGAGGTCGGTGAAGAGGTGGCCGACCTGCTGGACGCGTCGGATGCTGCGCAAGGCCCGTTGTTCGATCGACGTGAGCGCGTGATGATCAGCGGCGTGCTGCAACTGGCTGAACGCCCGATCCGCACATTGATGACGCCACGGGCCAAGGTCGACTGTATCGATCTGGCGGACGATCCTGAGAGCATCCGCCTGAAACTGATGCACTCGTCCTACTCGCGGCTGCCGTTGATCCGTAACGGCGCGGTGGATGAGCCCTTGGGTTTCGTGCACAAAAAGGAATTGCTCAAGGAATACCTGGCCGGCAACGAGCCGAATCTTGCCCATCTGGTACGCCGTGCGATCAACCTGCTGGAGAGCTTTTCGATCCTCAACGCCTTGGAACAGATGCGTCAGGAATCCACGCACATCGCCTTTGTGATCAACGAATTCGGCGATTTTATGGGGGTGTTGAGCATGACCGACATCCTGGAGTCCATCGCCGGTGAATTGCCGGACGCCAGTGAAATCGAGGGTCCGGATATCGTCGAGGAAGGCGACGGTTTTCGTGCCAGTGGCGCCTTGAACCTGAGCCAGGTCGGTCAGCGCACCGGCTTCAAGGCCGTGGCTACCGAGGATTATCAGACGCTGGCTGGCCTGCTGATGAGCCTGCTCGATCGTCTGCCGGTGGTAGGCGATAGTCTGGAACATCAAGGCTGGCGATTGACGGTGGCCGCGGTTGAAGAGCGTCGGGTGACGCAGGTGGTCTTGCAGCCTTGCTCCGGTCAAAGCGACTGAACAGGCTGTCCACATACTGCTGTTGTTGCTCCACGGGGCCGAAACCCTTGTGCAGCTCCACCCTGGCGCCATGTTCGTAGATCAACAGCGTGGGAGTGCCCGTGACGTCAGGGTGCCTCGGGGTATGGGCACAATCGAGCACCATGCTGACTATCCACGGATGGCGCCAGGCGACTCGTTCGAACAACGGGGCTGCACTGGCGCAGGCCGGGCAGTGCTCCGAGACGAACAGAATAAACACGGGGCGCGGTGTATTCAGTACGCGCTGGAAGTCCTTGGCGCTGGATATATTTCGCGTGGCTGCGCCCATGGTGATCTCCTGTCGACGGCGTTGGTTGTTGCCAACGCTAGGCCGGTGATTCAGCCCCGTCTACTGTCAACCTTCACAGGTCCGGCTGGCGCTCCAGCCGTTCCCGGGCCTTGCGCGCCTGGCTGGCGCATTTTCGGTATTCCTCGTTGTCACGGGACGCCTTGGCCTCGCGGTAGGCATGGTGATTCTGGCTGGTGTAGTTGGTGTCGAAGGCTTCCTTGAGTTTGCGCAGTTGTTCCTTGCAGTCGCGGCGGTCGTTGCTCGCCAGCGCGTTGCCGGCCACCAGATAGCACAGCATTAACAGGCCAAGGCTCAATTTCATCCGGGGGTTCCTCCATGTAGGGGCTTGCTCGCTCTACAGGTTAGCCCAACGGTCCACAGTTGGTGCGCAGTAACACCGTTGTGGGGCAACCGGTAGCAGCCTGATGGGGTGATGGCGCAACGCCGCTGCGTTCTTCAATCGCTATCCTGCTGATCCATAAACAATTTCTCTCGTGCGTATTTTTCCCTGAAAGCATATGGCACACTTTCTGCTGTCTATTCCGTTGTTACATACCAAGTTCCGGTATAGCGGAATACACATCTCCTGGAGTGCTTGTCATGCATCACCGACCTTCCGTGTTCAAAGCGTGTGTTTTTCTCTTCGCCGCCTCGGCGTGCGTCGCCAGCCTCGCGCAGGCGGCGGACAGCAAACTCGATGACGTGCTCAAGCGTGGGCACCTGATCGTGGGTACAGGCAGTACTAATGCGCCGTGGCACTTCCAGGGAGCGGATGGCAAGTTGCAGGGGTTCGATATCGACATTGGCCGCATCGTCGCCAAGGGCCTGTTCAATGACCCGAGCAAGGTCGAGTTCGTGGTGCAGTCGTCCGACGCGCGGATTCCCAACCTGCTGACCGACAAGGTCGACATGAGTTGCCAGTTCATCACCGTCACCGCCAGCCGTGCGCAGCAGGTGGCCTTCACCCTGCCGTACTACCGCGAAGGCGTCGGCCTGCTGCTGCCGAACACCAGCAAGTACAAGGAAATCGAGGACCTGCAGGCGGCGGGCGATGGCGTCACCGTGGCCGTGCTGCAGAACGTGTATGCCGAGGAATTGGTGCACCAGGCGCTGCCCAAGGCCAAGGTCGACCAGTACGACAGCGTCGACCTGATGTACCAGGCCGTGAACTCCGGTCGTGCCGATGCCGCCGCCACCGATCAGTCCTCGGTCAAATACCTGATGGTGCAAAACCCTGGCCGCTATCGCAGCCCGACCTACGCCTGGAGCCCGCAGACCTACGCGTGTGCGGTCAAGCGTGGCGACCAGGACTGGCTGAACTTCGTCAATACCGCGCTGCATGAAGCCATGACCGGCGTCGAATTCCCCACCTACAAGGCCTCGTTCAAGCAATGGTTCGGCGTTGACCTGCCGGAGCCGGCGATTGGTTTTCCCGTGGAATTCAAGTGATCCGCAACAATCGGGGCGCGCGTGATGGCGCCCCATTCAGGTAGTGCCGACCATGAACTATCAGTTGAACTTTGCCGCCGTATGGCGTGATTTCGACACCTTGCTGGCGGGTCTCGGCCTGGGTCTGCAATTGGCCCTGCTGTCGATCGCCATCGGCTGCGTGATCGGCCTGCTGATGGCGTTTGCCATGCTGTCCAGGCACCGCGCGTTGCGCATCTTCGCTTCGGTGTACGTGACGGTGGTGCGCAACACGCCGATCCTGGTGTTGATCCTGTTGATCTACTTCGCCTTGCCGTCGCTGGGGATTCGCCTGGATAAAATTCCGTCGTTCATCATCACCCTGTCGCTGTATGCCGGGGCCTATTTGACCGAAGTGTTCCGCGCCGGGCTGTTGAACATTCCCAAGGGCCTGCGCGAAGCCGGCTTGGCGATTGGCCTGGGTGAGTGGCGTATCCGCGCCTATATCACCGTGCCGGTGATGCTGCGCAACGTGCTGCCGGCGCTGTCGAACAACTTTATCTCGCTGTTCAAGGACACGTCCCTGGCCGCTGCGATTGCGGTGCCGGAGCTGACCTACTACGCCCGCAAGATCAACGTCGAAAGCTACCGGGTGATTGAAACCTGGCTGGTCACGACTGCGCTCTACGTGGCTGCCTGTTACCTCATTGCCATGCTGCTCCGTTACCTGGAACAGCGTCTGGCGATTCGTCGTTAAGGAGGGTTTCCATGTACGAATCCCCCAGTTGGCTGCATGAATTGTGGATTGCCCGGGAGACGCTGTGGGCGGGATTTCAGACCAGTATCTATTGCTCGGCGCTGGCAATTCTCTTCGGCACCCTGATCGGTATCTGCGCCGGGATGGTGCTCACTTACGGCAAGTTCTGGATGCGTGCGCCGTTCCGTCTGTATGTCGACCTGATTCGCGGCACGCCGGTGTTTGTGCTGGTGTTGGCGTGTTTCTACATGCTGCCGGCGCTCGGCTGGCAGATCAGCGCGTTCCAGGCCGGCGCCGTCGGGCTCACGCTGTTCTGTGGCTCCCACGTCGCGGAAATCGTGCGCGGTGCGCTGCAGGCCATTCCCCGTGGGCAACTGGAAGCGGGCAAGGCGATTGGCCTGACGTTCTACCAGTCCCTGGGCTACGTGCTGTTGCCCCAGGCGCTGCGGCAGATCCTGCCGACCTGGGTCAATTCCTCCACGGAAATCGTCAAGGCCTCGACCCTGCTCTCGGTCATCGGCGTGGCCGAGTTGCTGCTGAGCACCCAGCAAGTCATCGCACGCACCTTCATGACCCTGGAGTTCTACCTGTTCGCAGGCTTCATGTTCTTTGTCATCAACTACGCCATTGAATTATTCGGGCGCTACATAGAAAAGCGGGTGGCCTTGCCATGAATCAACTTCAAACAACCGAACCGCTGCTGAATATTCGTGGCCTGCGCAAGCAATACGGGGCAGTGGAAGTGCTCAAGGGCGTCGACCTGAGCCTGCAGCGCGGCAACGTGGTGACCCTGATCGGCTCCAGCGGCTCGGGCAAGACCACCCTGTTGCGTTGCGTCAACCTGCTGGAAGAATTCCAGGGCGGGCAGATAACCCTGGACGGCGAGTCCATTGGTTATAGCGACGTGGCCGGCAAGCGCGTGCGCCATCCCGAGCGCGTGATCGCCCAGCACCGCGCCATGACCGGCATGGCGTTCCAGCAGTTCAACCTGTTCCCGCATTTGACCGCCTTGCAGAACGTGACTTTGGGCTTGTTGAAAGTTAAGAAAATGCCTAAGGACGAGGCGGTGTCGCTCGCGGAAAAATGGCTCGACCGCGTGGGACTTCTGGAGCGTCGCAATCACTTTCCCGGTCAGTTGTCCGGCGGCCAGCAACAGCGCGTGGCGATTGCGCGGGCGATTGCCATGAACCCCAGCCTGATGCTCTTCGACGAAGTGACCTCGGCCCTCGACCCGGAACTGGTAGGCGAAGTGCTCAGCGTGATCAAGGGACTGGCGGAGGAGGGCATGACCATGTTGCTGGTCACCCACGAAATGCGCTTTGCCTATGAAGTGTCCGACAAAATCGTTTTCATGAACCAGGGGCGCATTGAAGAGCAGGGCAGCGCCAAGGATATTTTCGAACGCCCGCAGTCGCCGCGACTGGCGGAATTTCTCAAGAACATTCGTTTTTAATCAAGGAGCTATTTTATGAGCATTACTCGTTACGGTGCCGGCAGTACTGCCGGCGGCGGCCAGCCACGTCCCTTCGCCCGCGCAGTGGAAGCGGACGGCTGGTTGTACGTCTCAGGCCAGGTGCCTGCGGTGGACGGCGAAATCATCACTGGCGGGATCATCGAGCAAACCCGCCAAACCATGCGCAACGTGGTGGCGATCCTTGAAGAGGCCGGCTACGAATTGAAAGACGTGGTGCGTGTCGGCGTGTGGCTGGAAGACCCACGGGACTTCTGGAGTTTCAACAAGGTGTTCGGTGAATACTTCACCCCGGAACACGCCCCCGCGCGGGCCTGCGTGCAGGCGAACATGATGGTCGATTGCAAGGTGGAGATCGATTGCGTGGCCTACAAGAAAAAGGGCTAAATTGGCCCCATTCTCAAGACCACAGCAACTCCAATGTGGGAGGGGGCTTGCCCCCGATAGCGGTGTATCAGTAACAGATGTATGGACTGACACACTGCAATCGGGGGCAAGCCCCCTCCCACAGGGGATCACTGTGTAGCACACACCCAAGACTGGACCGGAACCGCCATGACCGAAGACACCATCAAACGCCGCGCCAAGGGCCTGGACCGTGCGTTCGATATCCTCGATTTTCTCAAGGAGGTCGGCCAGCCGCTGCGCCCGAATGATATCGCCAGTGGCATCGGCAGCCCCAAGTCCACGGTCTATGAACTGGTCGCCTCGCTGCTCGAACGGCGCATCCTGGAAACCGTGGGCAAGGACGGTCACGTCTACCTCGGGCGCCAGCTGTATTTCCTCGGCCAGGCGCACCTGCGTCACTTCGACCTGACCCGCGAGGCCGACCACGCCTTGCAGGAAATCGTCAGCCAGACCCACGAAACCGCGCAGATGTGCCTGCTCAACGGGCGCAAGTACACCGTGGCGCTGATGCGCGAAGGCCAGCGGCATTTCCGTATTTCGTCGGATATCGGTGAAAACGCGCCTATCCCCTGGACCGCTTCCGGACGCCTGTTGCTGGGGCATTTGAGCGACCGGCAGATCATCGACCTGATCGACCCCGACGATTTCATCCTGCCGGATGGCCTGCGCCTGCCCCTGGAGACCTTCCTGGCACAGATCCGCCAGGCCACCCTCGACGGGTTCTTCTCCTTCGACAGTGTGGCCGACACCTTTACCCACTGCTTTGCCGCCCCGGTGCGCGACGCCCAGGGCATCAGCATCGCGACGCTGTGCATCGTTGCCCCTCGGGCCGATGCGAGCAAAAACTACCACGACTATCGCCGGGTGCTGATCGACAGCGCCAACAGCCTGGCCCGGCGCATCACCGAATAGGAATTTCCCATGTCTGCCTTCAATGCCGTTGAAAAAGGCGCCGCCGCCATTGGCGCCCATCTGGTCCGCGACGTTAGCCTGCCGGCCCTGGTGCTGCACCGCGAAGCCCTGGAACACAACATCCGCTGGATGCAGGACTTTGTCAGCAACAGCGGCGCGCAGTTGGCGCCCCACGGCAAGACCAGCATGATGCCCGCCTTGTTCCAGCGTCAGATCACTGCCGGAGCCTGGGGCATTACCCTGGCCAACGCCGTGCAGACCCGCGCCGCCTATGCCGGTGGCGTGCGCCGTGTGCTGATGGCCAACCAGTTGGTGGGCGCGCCGAACATGGCGTTGATTGCCGACCTGCTGGCCGATCAGGATTTCGACTTTCATTGCATGGTCGATCACCCGGACAACGTCGCAGATCTGGGCCTGTTCTTCGCCGCCCGTGGCCTGCGCCTGAACGTGATGATCGAGTACGGCGTGGTCGGTGGCCGGTGCGGCTGCCGCAGCGAGCAGGAAGTGCGCGAATTGGCCAAGGCGATCAAGGCTCAACCTGCGTTGGCCCTGACCGGCATCGAAGGCTACGAAGGCGTGATCCACGGCGAGCACGCCATCAGCGGCATCCGGGACTTCGCCGCCAGCCTGGTACGCCTGGCGGTGGACCTGCAAGACAACGGCTTTTTTGACCTGCCCAAACCTATCGTCACCGCATCGGGTTCGGCCTGGTATGACCTGATCGCCGAATCCTTCGAGCAACAGAATGCCGCCGGGCGCTTCCTCAGTGTGTTGCGTCCCGGCAGCTACGTGGCCCACGACCATGGCATCTACAAGCAAGCGCAATGCTGTGTGCTGGACCGTCGCAGCGACCTCGACGAAGGCCTGCGCCCGGCGCTGGAAGTCTGGGCCCATGTGCAATCGTTGCCCGAACCCGGCTTTGCGGTGATCGCCCTGGGCAAGCGCGACGTGGCCTACGACGCCGGTCTGCCGGTGCCGCTCAAACGCTACAAGGCCGGCATCGTGCCGGCCGAGGGCGATGATGTGAGCGCGTGCCAGGTGACCGCCGTGATGGACCAGCATGCGTTCATGATCGTGGCGCCGGGGGTTGAACTGCGCATTGGCGACATCATTTCGCTGGGTACTTCCCATCCCTGCCTGACGTTCGACAAGTGGCAGGTGGGTTGCCTGGTGGATGAGCAACTGCGGGTGATCGAGACCCTGCGTACCTGCTTCTAGACCGAGTCGCGCCTATCGGGGGCAAGCCCCCTCCCACAGGGGAATGCATTCCAAATGTGGGAGGGGGCTTGACCCCGATGAGGCCATCAGCCCCACCGAGAAATCAGCCATGACCACCCAACCGCGCATCGCCCTCATCGGCGAATGCATGATCGAACTGCAACACCGCGCCGATGGCAGCCTGCACCAGAGCTTCGGCGGCGATACCCTGAACACCGCCGTGTACCTGCGCCGCGAACTGGGCGATATCGGCAGCGTCGACTACGTCACCGCCCTGGGCGACGACAGCTTCAGCGACTCAATGTGTGCGCAGTGGCAAGCCGAGGGCATCGGCCTGGGCATGGTCCAGCGCCTGCCCGGACGCCTGCCGGGCTTGTATTGCATTCAGACCGACGCCAATGGCGAGCGCAAGTTTCTCTACTGGCGCAACGAAGCGGCCGTGCGCGATTGCTTCACCACGCCTGCGGCCGAGCCGATCCTGGCGGCGTTGCCGGAGTATGACCTGGTGTATTTCAGCGGCATCACCCTGGCGGTGCTGGGTGAGGTTGGGCGCGCACGCTTGCTGGACACCCTGGTGCAAACCCGCCGCCGGGGCGGGAAGGTGGTGTTCGATAACAACTACCGGCCACGGCTATGGGCCGATGTGGACGCGGCGCGTGAGGCTTATCGCAAGGTGTTGGCCGAAGTGGATATCGCCTTGTTGACCGAGGATGACGAGCGCGCGCTGTTTGGCTATGAGGACAGCGAGCAGGTGTTTGCAGCCTATCCAGCGATTGCCGAGGTGGTGCTCAAGCGCGGGGCGGATGCGTGTTTGATTCGTTGCGCGGGGGAGCGTTTTGCCGTGCCGGCATTGAAGGTGGAGAAGGTGGTGGACACCACGGCGGCGGGGGATTCGTTCAGTGCGGCGTACCTGGCCGGGCGGCTCAAGGGTGGGTCGCCGCAAGCGGCGGCGTTGGCGGGGCATCGGCTGGCGAGTCGGGTGATTCAGGTGTCGGGGGCGCTGATACCGAGGTGAATGGCCGCCTGTGGCGGATCGGGGGCAAGCCCCCTCCCACAGTTAACCGCGTTTTAACTGCAAGAATGCAGCCCAATGTGGGAGGGGGCTTGCCCCCGATAGCGGTGTAAAGCCAACCCCCTCAATCCCGGTAAAACACCTGCACCAGGTGATAGCCAAACTTGCTCTTGATCGGCCCATGCACCACCTTCACCGGCTTCTTGAAGATCACCGCATCGATCACCCCTACCATCTGCCCGGGCCGCACCTCTCCCAGATCACCGCCACGCTTGCCCGACGGGCAGGTGGAGTATTTCTTGGCGAGCACGTCAAACGCTTCGCCCTTGGCAATGCGCTGCTTGAGCTGTTCGGCTTCTTCGCTGGTCTTCACCAGGATATGGCGGGCTTGGGCTTTCATTGATCTCTACCAGGTGTGCGACGGCGCGCGATTATGCCTGAACTCAGGCCTCGACGCCGATCATGCTGCGGATTTTGGTGGCCAGCAGGTCGATGGAAAATGGCTTGGCGACCATGTCCATGCCGTCCTCCAGGAAGCCCTGGCGTTCAGCGGCTTTCTCCGCATAACCGGTCATAAACAGCACGCGCAGGCCCGGGCGATGCTGGCGGGCGATTTCTGCCAGTTGCCGGCCGTTCATGCCCGGCAGGCCGACGTCGGTCACCAGCAAATCCACGCGCAGGTCCGACTCCAGCAGCGGCAGCGCGGCCCGGGCATCCGCCGCCTGATGAGCGGTATAGCCCAGTTCGTCGAGTACGTTGACCACCAGCATGCGCACCGCCGGGTCGTCCTCGACCACCACCACGGCCTCTCCGGCCAGGGCCACCGGGGCTTCGCCCAGGCTGGCCGGCAGGCTGCTTTCCAGCGCGGTGCCATGCAGACGTGGCAGGTACAGGCGCACGCACGTGCCCTGGCCGGGCTCGCTCTGGATAGTCACATGGCCCCCGGACTGTTGGGCGAAGCCGTAGATCATCGACAAGCCCAGGCCGGTGCCTTGGCCGATGGGTTTGGTGGTGAAGAACGGATCGAAGGCCTTGGCGAGGATTTTCGGCGCCATGCCGCTGCCGTTGTCGCGCACGCCGAGCATCACGTAGTCGCCGGCCTTGACCGGCTCCAGGGTGGTGATATCGGTGCCGTCCAGATAGCTGTTGGCGGTTTCGATCAGCAGTTCGCCGCCGTCGGGCATGGCATCGCGGGCGTTGATCACCAGGTTGAGCAGGGCGTTTTCCAGTTGGCTGGCGTCGGTGTTCACCGGCCAGATGTCTTTGCCAAGCTGCACGGTGAGGGTGATATGCGCGCCCTTGGTGCGGCGAAAGAGATCCTCCAGGGACGCCACCAGCTGGTTGGGGTCGGTGGGGCGTCGGTCCAGCGATTGGCGCCGTGAGAACGCCAGCAGCCGGTGGGTAAGGGCGGCGGCGCGGTGGGCGGACGTCACGGCGGCATCGGCAAAGCGGCCGATGTCCTCGCTGCGGCCGTCGGCAATGTAGCGTTGCATCAGGTCCAGGCTGCCGATGATACCGGTGAGCATATTGTTGAAGTCGTGGGCGATACCGCCCGTGAGCTGGCCCACCGCTTCCATTTTCTGCGCGTGGCGCAAGGCGTCTTCGGCCCGTTCGCGTTCGAACATTTCATTCTGCAGGCGCTGGTTGGCCTCGGCCAGTGCCTGGGTGCGCTGGGCCACGCGTTCTTCGAGGTTCTCATTGAGATGGCGCAGGGCTTCTTCGGTAAGCTTGCGTTCGGTCTCGTCGATCACAAAGATGTAGAAACCGTTCACCGAGCCGTCGTTGCTGAAGCGCGGCAGGTACTTCATCAAGGCATGGCGCGCGCGCCCGTCGCGGTGCGGCGTGACGGTCATGAAACTGCACGCCTTGCCGTTGAGTGCGGCGGCGATCTTGTCGGCGCGTCCGGCGTATACGTCGTCGCCGATGACTTCGCGGATGGTCTTGCCGTACAGCTCTTGAGGCGTTTGGCCGTACCAGTCGAGGTAGGCACTGTTGTTCAGGCGAAAGCGCTGCTCGTGGTCGACGTAGCCGATCAACACCGGCATGGCGTTGATGATCAGTTGCAGCTCGGTCTGGCTTTGACGCAGCGCCTGTTCGGTGTGCTTGCGCTCGGTGAGGTCGAGCGCGGCGCCAAGGAACCGCGCCGGCCGTCCGTGCGGGTCCTTGTAGCAACGGCCACGGGCAAACACCCAGCGCACCTGGCCGTCGGCTTGCTGCAGGCGGTATTCCTCGGCGTATTCGGTGCCGTGGGTGATGCAGTGCTTGATGCTGCGCGTGACCGTGCCACGGTCTTCGGGGTGCACGCCGAGCAGGTAGGCGCTGATGGGCAACAGGCCGGCGTCATTCGGGTCGACGCCATGCAAGTGAGCGAAATGCGCGTCGGCGATAAAGCGGTCTTCGCCGATGTCCCAGTCCCAGGTGCCCACCGCGTCGGTCGCCGCCAGTGCCAGCTGCAGGCGCTGCTCGGTGCTGTGCTGGGCCTTGAGGCTGTCTTCGGAACGCTGCTGCAATTCGAGGGTTTTGCTGCGCCGCTCGTTGGTTTCGATGGCGGTGACCAGGATGCCGGCCACGCGGCCGCTTTCATCGCGCACCGGGCTGTAGGTCAGGTCGAGCCAGATTTCAGTGTCGCGCTGGTTGCGCTGCAGCACGAAACATTGCTCGCTGAAGGTCCGCACCTGGCCACCGAGCACCGCGTCGTAGATCGGCGCGGCAAAGCCCTGCAGTTCCGGCCAGGTGGTGTGTACCGGCTGGCCGAGGGCGTCGGGGTGCTTGTTGCCGGCCAGCAGGGCGAAGCCATCGTTGTAGAGCTGGATGAGTTGCTCGCCCCAGAGCAGCAGCATCGGCATGGGCGAATGCACCACGATATCCACGGCGGTGCGCAGACTTTGCGGCCAGCCACTGGCCTCACCGAGGGGGCTTTGCGCCCAGTCCAGCCGCTCGATCAGTGCAGCGGCCTCGCTACCGGTGGATGTTCCATTCATGAAAAAGCCCTGCGCTTGACGCTTTGAAAAAAAGACAACACCTATTATCCCTAGAGAGAACCACGGGTGGCTACCTCGGAAAATAGCATGCATTTTTGGATTTTTTCAAAAACGCCGCGTCAGCGCTGAAACCTTTCATCTATCCAGCCAGCTCAGGGCGGTCGCGAAATTGCTCGAGCGCCTGGGGATTGGCCAGCGCATCGGTGTTTTTCACCGGCTCACCGTGCACGACGTTGCGCACTGCCAATTCGACGATCTTGCCGCTGATGGTGCGGGGGATATCCGTGACCGCGAGGATCTTCGCCGGCACATGGCGCGGCGTGGTATTGGTACGGATCACCTGGCGAATCTGCTGCTCCAGCGCCTCATCCAGTTGCACACCGTGGTCAAGGCGCACAAACAGCACCACGCGCACATCGTCCTGCCAGCGCTGGCCGATGGCGAGGCTCTCCAGCACCTGGGGGACTTTTTCCACCTGGCGATAAATCTCGGCGGTGCCGATGCGCACGCCGCCAGGGTTGAGCACTGCGTCGGAGCGGCCGTGGATCAGCAGGCTGCCATTGGGACGCTGTTCGGCATAGTCGCCCTGGGCCCACACGCCGGGGAACTGGCTGAAATACGACGCGCGCAGTTTGTGCTGCTGTGGATCGTTCCACAGCCCGATGGGCATGGCCGGAAAGTGCCGGGTACACACCAGTTCGCCTTTTTCGCCGAGCAGCGGCCGGCCCTGGTCGTCCCACACTTCAATGGCCATCCCCAGGCTCTTGCACTGCATTTCGCCACGGCGCACCGGCAGCACCGGGTTGCCGATCACGAAGCAGGAGACGATATCGGTGCCGCCGGACATGGACGACAGGCACAGCTCGCCCTTGATCTCGCGGTACACATAGTCGTAACTCTGGGGCGACAACGGCGAACCGGTGGAAATCAGGCCCTTGAGACTGCTCAGGTGGTGGCTCAGGCGTGGCTGCAGCCCGGCTTTCTCCAGGGTGACCAGGAATTTGGGGCTGGTGCCGAACACACTGATGTTTTCCGCGTCGATCAGGTCGATCAAACGCTCGGGTCCGGGATGGAACGGCGAGCCGTCATACAGCACCGCCGTGGCGCCAATCGCCAGCACCGACACCAGCCAGTTCCACATCATCCAGCCGCAGGTGGTGTAGTAGAACAGGCAGTCCTCACGGGACAGGTCGGCGTGCAGGCCGTGTTCCTTGAGGTGGGTGAGCAACACGCCGCCGCTGCCGTGAATGATGCACTTGGGCACGCCGGTAGTACCGCTGGAATAGAGGATATACAGCGGATGATCGAACGGCACCGCGACAAACTCAGGCTCGCCGCCGGCCTGGTAGACGTCGTCCCACAGCCTGACCCGGGCCTGGGTCAGGTAGTCGCCGACCTGCGCCTGCGGGCGGGCGTAGGGCACGATGATCAGTTGTTCCAGGGACGGCAGCCGTTCGAGGATTTCATTGAGCTTGGCGCTCTGGTCGATGGTCTTGCCGGCATAGCGATAACCGGCGCAGGTGATCAGCACCTTGGGTTCGATCTGGCCGAATCGGTCGATCACGCCCTGAGTACCGAAATCCGGCGAGGAGCACGACCAGATCGCCCCAAGGCTGGTGGTGGCGAGCATGCCGACCAGGGTTTGCCAGGTGTTGGGCATGCACGCGGCCACCCGGTCACCGAGGCCGACCCCGGCCGCGCGCAGGCTGTTTTGCAGGCCGGCCACGTGGGCGGCCAACTCGGCGTAGGTCAGTTGTTCGCGCTGGCCGTCTTCGCTGATGGCAACCACGGCAGGGTGATCGTCGCGACGGCGCAGCAAGTGCTCTGCAAAGTTCAACGTCGCGCCGGGAAACCATTGGGCGCTGGGCATTTCGGTGCCTTCGATCAACGTGGCGCTGGGCGGGCTGCGAAAGTGCACGTCAAAGAACGCCACGATGGCCTGCCAGAAGTCCGCGCGCTGGTC
The DNA here is from genome assembly GCF_900004965.1 of Pseudomonas sp. 44 R 15. Taxonomy (NCBI): domain Bacteria; kingdom Pseudomonadati; phylum Pseudomonadota; class Gammaproteobacteria; order Pseudomonadales; family Pseudomonadaceae; genus Pseudomonas; species Pseudomonas sp. 44 R 15. The sequence continues at coordinate 92,198 of NZ_CVTU01000085.1, read as the reverse complement.
GATGCTCCATTGGTGCAGGGCGGGGTAGTCGCTGAGCTGCAAGTCGTGGCGAGCATTGATGAAACGTCGGAACTGGTCCATCCGTGTGTTGGCGATGCGTTCGGGGGAGGGTTGCCAGAGGGTGTCGGACATAGCGAGATCTCTTGTTCTTATATGAGGTTTGTCAGGCGAAGCAAGTCCAATGTCTGGGGTTATTGGGCCAGCCAGCCGCCATCGATATTCCACGCCGCACCCCGCACCTGGGCGCCGGCCTCACTGCATAAAAACAACACCAACTCACCCAACTGCGACGGCGTCACAAACGCCAGCGACGGCTGCTTCTCCGCCAGCAGATCCTGCTGCGCCTGCTGCGGCTGCACCCCACTGGCCACGCGATCATCTATCTGCTTCTGCACCAGCGGGGTCAGCACCCAGCCTGGGCAAATGGCATTGCACGTCACGCTGCTGGTGGCGGTTTCCAGGCCGACGACTTTGGTCAGGCCGATGACCCCGTGCTTGGCCGCCACATAAGCCGCCTTGCCCACCGAACCCACCTGGCCATGCACCGAGGCAATATTGACGATGCGTCCCCAGCCCCTGGCCTTCATGCCCGGCAGGCTCAGGCGGGTGGCGTGGAACACCGATGACAGGTTGATGGCGATGATCGCGTCCCAGCGTTCCACCGGAAAGTCTTCCACCGCTGCCACGTGCTGGATGCCGGCGTTGTTGACCAGAATGTCGACGCCGCCGAACTCCCGCTCGGCATAGGCGAACATCTCGGCGATCTGCGCCGGGTCGCTGACATCCGCCGGGTGATGCCCGACCTTGCCGCCAAACGCCTGCACCTGGGCGATCACCGCGCCGGCGTCACCGAAGCCGTTGAGGATCAGGTTGGCGCCGGCCTTGGCCAGGCTCAGGGCAATGCCCAGGCCGATGCCGCTGGTGGAGCCGGTGACCAGGGCCGTCTTGCCGTTCAATGTCGTCATGAAAACCTCACACAATGCCGGTGGCGTAGAAAGTACCGATCACCACGAACACCGCGAGGGTCTTGATGATCGTGATGCCGAAAATGTCCTTGTAGGCTTCGCGGTGAGTCAGCCCGGTCACCGCCAGCAGCGTGATCACCGCGCCGTTGTGGGGCAGGGTGTCCATGCCGCCGCTGGCCATGGCCGCGACCCGGTGCAGCACTTCAAGGGGGATATTGGCCGCATGGGCCGCTGAAATAAAGCTCTCGGACATGGCCGCCAGGGCGATGCTCATGCCGCCGGACGCGGAGCCGGTAATCCCCGCCAGCAGGGTCACGGTAATGGCTTCGTTGACCAGCGGGTTGGGGATGCCCTTGAGCCAGTCCGCCAGCACCAGAAAGCCCGGCAACGACGCAATTACCGCACCAAAGCCATATTCCGAGGCGGTGTTCATGGCGGCGAGCAGCGCGCCGCTGACTGCACTTTTACTGCCTTCGGCCAGCTTGCTCTTGATCGCCGAGAAGCCGAACACCAGCACCACGATAATCCCCACCAGCAACGCCGCCTGCACCGCCCAGATCGCCGTGAGCTTGGCGATGTCGGTGGTCACCGGGGTGCTCATGCCGGGCAGGCTGAGGCTGTGGGTCTTGCCGTACCACTGCGGGATCCAGTGGGTGAACAGCAGGTTCATCACCCCCACCAGAATCAGCGGCGACAGCGCGACCCAGGGGTTGGGCAGGGTCAGGTTTTCGGCGGTTTCCGGTTCGTTGCGCAGCTCGGTGCCATAGCCTTCACCTGCGTGCTGGGCCTTGTTGCGCTGGCGTGCCAGGTACAGCATGCCGGCGCAGAACACGAAGATCGTGCCGATCAGCCCCAGCCACGGCGCCGCCCACGCGGTGGTGTTGAAGAAGGTGCTGGGGATGATGTTCTGGATCTGCGGCGTGCCGGGCAGGGCGTCCATGGTGAACGAAAACGCACCGAGGGCGATGGTGGCCGGGATCAGGCGCTTGGGGATATTGCTCTGGCGGAACATCTCCGCCGCAAACGGGTACACCGCAAATACCACCACGAACAGCGACACACCGCCGTAGGTGAGCAGGGCGCAGACCAGCACGATCACCAGCATCGCCTGGCGCGTACCGAGCACACGAATGGCGGCGGCGACAATCGAGCGCGAAAAGCCCGACAGCTCGATCAGCTTGCCGAATACCGCGCCGAGCAGGAACACCGGGAAATACAGCTTGATAAAGCCGACCATCTTTTCCATGAACACCCCGGTAAAGGCCGGGGCGACAGCGGACGGGTCGGTGAGCAGCACCGCGCCGAGGGCGGCGATTGGGGCAAACAGGATGACGCTGTAGCCACGGTAGGCAGCCAGCATCAGCAGCGCCAGGGCTGCCAGGGCAATGATCACACTCATGGTGTGTCTCCATCGGATTGTTATTGTTGTGGGGTGGGGCTTTGGGGGAGGTATAGCGAGATGTGTGCCAAGTATTTAACGTGTTGAAATACAAGGTTATTTATTGGGTTTTCGTCAAGTTCTTCAGGTCATATCTCGATCTGGAGACAAACACAGCTCAAATGTGGGAGGGGGCTTGCCCCCGATGGCGGTGTATCAGGTCTATGTGCTCAGCCTGACACACTGCTATCGGGGGCAAGCCCCCTCCCACATTGGATTGTCTTTATATTGAGATCACTGTCTCTTTAGGGAGACTGAGTTAGGCCAAGGGCGATCATTTTCTTGTACAGCGTCGACCGCCCCAGCCCCAGCCGCTTGGCAGCCTCCACCACATTCCCCGCGCACGCCTGCAAGGCCTCACCGATCAACTGTCGATCGAACCGCGCCCGCGCCGCCGCAAACGTCTCACCCTCAACCGTGGCCACCGCACCGCGTGCCACCGGGCTGAACGTACCGATCGCCGCACGAATCTCCCCGGCACTCAACACCAGGTCATCACTCAACAACGCCGCCCGCTCGAGCACATTGCGCAGCTCGCGGATATTGCCCGGCCAGGCGTGCCGGGCCAACAGTGTCAGCGCTTCAGGGCTTAACTCGTGGCGGCTGCGCAGTTCTTCCAGAATCGCCTCGCTCAGCGCGGGGATGTCCTCCAGCCGTTCACGCAACGGCGGTACCTGGATCGGCAGGACATTGAGGCGGTAATACAGGTCTGCACGGAATTCGCCACGCTTGATCGCCGCCTCCAGGTCCATGGAGGTGGCGGCAATCACCCGCACATCGCTGTGCAGCATCTCATTGGAACCCACCGGCTCGAATTCCTTTTCCTGCAGCACCCGCAATAACTTGCTTTGCAGGGGCATCGGCATATCGCCGATTTCATCCAGAAACAGCGTGCCACCCTGGGCGATCTGGAACTTGCCCGGCCGGCCCTTGCGGTCGGCGCCGGTGAACGCGCCCGGTGCGGTGCCGAAAAATTCAGCCTCAAGCAGATCGTGGGGAATCGCCGCGCTGTTGATGCTGACGAACGCTTTATGGGCGCGAGGCGACGCACCATGGATGGCCTGGGCGAGCAGTTCCTTGCCGGTGCCGGTTTCGCCCAGCAGCAGCACCGGCGACTCGGCGCTCGCACTGCGCCGCGCGCGGCGCTTGACGTCAAGGCTGGCGGCGCTGGTGCCGATAAAGTGCGCGAAGTTGTATTTGCTTTGCCGCGAGCGCAACAGCGAACGGGTGGACGCCAGCTCCTGCTGCAGGCTCAGGTAGCGCTCGATCAGCGGCGACAGGTTGCGCAGCTCATCGAACAACGCAAACCCGATCGCACCGATCACCGCGCCGGCTTCGTCGTGGATCGGCAGGCGCATCACCACCAGCGGGCCCTTGGGTGTGTCCTGGATATCCAGCAGGATCGGCCGGTCATTGCGCACCACCTGGCGCAGCAGGCTATTGGAGATCACCTGCTCGCAGGGTTGGCCGATGGCCTGTTCGGCGCTCTGCAGGCCGAAACGCCTGGCGTAGCGTTCGTTCATCCAGACGATATTCGCGTCGCGATCGACAATCACCGTGCCTTCGCTGGACTGCTCGATGATCTCGAACAGCGACTGGATGGCCAGGCCACGAACCTGTTGGTAATCCTTGAGGCTGGTACTCATGGGTACAAATCCTGTTAATGATCGTTCCCACGCTCTGCGTGGGAATGCCTCCCGTGACGCTCCGCGTCACATGGCACAAGGCGTGGGGACTTGCGTGCCTGGCGGGACGCGGAGCGTCCTTGGCTGTGTTACCACGCAGAGCGTGGGAACAATCTCACAACGGGATGTGCGCGGCCGCCAGCAATTCTTTTGTATACGGGTGCTGCGGCGACTCAAATACATCATGACTGGCACCGCGCTCCACCACCTTGCCGTCCTTGACCACGATCATATCGTGGGCCATTGCACGCACCACCGCCAGGTCATGGCTGATGAACAGGTAAGTCAGGCCGTATTTCTCCTGCAGTTCGCGCAGCAAGGCCACCACTTGTTTTTGCACCGTACGGTCCAGCGCCGAGGTGGGTTCATCCAGCAGCATCAGCGCGGGCCTGAGCACCAGCGCACGCGCAATGGCGATACGTTGCCGCTGGCCGCCGGAAAACTCATGGGGGTAGCGATGGCGGCTGGCGGGGTCCAGGCCTACATCCTTGAGTACCTGGATCACCTGCGCTTCGCGCGCGTCGAGGCTGCACGGGGCATGCACTTCCAGGCCTTCGCTGATGATCTGCTGTACCGACATGCGTGGGCTGAGGCTGCCATAGGGGTCCTGGAAGACCACCTGCATCTGCTTGCGCCACGGCCGCATCTGCTGATGGTTGAGCGGGTCGAGGGCCTGGCCCTGGAAGCGGATGCTGCCGCTGGAGTCCAGCAAGCGCAGAATCGCCTGGCCGAGGGTGGACTTGCCCGAGCCGGACTCGCCGACAATCCCCAGGGTCTTGCCCCGTTGCACGCTCAGGCTGATGCCGTCCACCGCGCACAGGTAGGTCTTGGGCCGAAACAACCCGCCGCCGAGGCGAAACTGCACGGTCAGGTCATCGACCTGCAAGACCGTCTCGCGCTCCTCACCGCACAGCGCATCGCCCGAAGGTTCGGCGTCCAGCAGCAGGCGGCTGTAAGGATGTTGAGGCGACGTGAACAGCGTCTGGCAATCGGCCTGCTCGACGATCTCCCCGGCGCGCATCACGCACACCCGCTGGGCAATGCTGCGCACCAGGTTGAGGTCATGGCTGATCAGCAGCAGTGACATGCCCAGGCGTTGCTGCAGGGACTTGAGCAACAGCAGGATCTTGCGCTGCACGGTCACGTCCAGCGCGGTGGTGGGTTCGTCGGCAATCAGCAGTTCCGGCTCGCAGGCCAGGGCCATGGCGATCATCACCCGCTGGCGCTGGCCACCGGAGAGTTGATGGGGATAGGCCTTCAGCCGCTCCCGGGGTTTCTGGATGCCCACCAGCTCGAGCAGCTCGAGGATGCGCGCCTGCGCCGCCTTGCCGCCCAGGCCCTTGTGCAGCAGCAGGGTCTCGCCGATCTGCTTTTCGACCGTGTGCAGCGGGTTCAGCGAGGTCATCGGCTCCTGGAAGATCATGGCAATGCGGTTGCCGCGCAGCTTTTGCAGGGCCGCAGGTGACGCGCCCATCAACTCCTGGCCGCGGTACTTCACCGAGCCTGTACTGTGCGCGCCGGCTTCGGGCAGCAATTGCAGGATCGAATGGGCGGTCACGGATTTGCCCGAGCCCGACTCGCCCACCAACGCCAGGCATTCGCCTGGGCGTACGTCCAGGCTCACCTTGCGCACCACGGTCTGGTCGCCGAACGCCACGCTCAGGTCACGGATTTCAATCAGGTTCATACGCGATCACTCATGAGCGAGGGTCGAAGGCATCACGCAACGCCTCGCCGATAAATACCAGCAGCGACAGGATCAGCGCCAGGGTGAAAAATGCCGTCAGGCCCAGCCACGGCGCTTGCAGGTTCTGCTTGCCCTGGGCAATCAACTCACCCAGCGAAGCACTGCCGGCCGGCATGCCGAAGCCGAGGAAGTCCAGGGCGCTCAAGGTCGAAATCGCCCCGGTCAGGATGAACGGCAGGTAGCTCAAGGTCGCGGTCATGGCATTGGGCAGGATATGCCGGGCGATGATCTTGCCGTCGCCCAGGCCCAGGGCGCGTGCGGCCTTGACGTATTCCAGGTTGCGCCCGCGCAGGAACTCGGCGCGCACCACGTCCACCAGGGCCAGCCAGGAAAACAGCGCCATGATCCCCAGCAGCCACCAGAAATTCGGCTCGACGAACCCCGACAGGATAATCAGCAGGTACAGCACCGGCAGGCCCGACCACACTTCCAGGATGCGTTGGCCGAGCAAGTCCACCCAGCCGCCGTAGTAACCCTGCAACGCGCCGGCGGCGATGCCGATGGCTGCGCTGATCGCGGTCAACGCCAGGGCAAACAGGATCGACACGCGCGCGCCGAAGATGACTCGCGCCAGCACATCCCGCGACTGGTCATCGGTGCCCAGCCAGTTCACCGTCGACGGCGGGCTGGGGGCAGGGCGGGTCAATTCGTAGTTGGGGGTGTCGTCGCTGAAGGGGATGGGGGGAAACAGCATCCAGCCGCCGTCCTGCTTTATAAGCTTTTGCACGTAGTCACTGCGGTAGTCGGCCTGGAACGGCAATTGGCCGCCGAACTGCTGCTCGGTGTAGCGCTTGAACACGGGAAAATACAGCTCGTTCTTGAAGCTGAGCACCAGGGGCTTGTCATTGGCGATCAACTCGCCGCCCAGCGTCAGAATGAACAGGCCGATAAATAGCCACAGCGACCACCAGCCGCGACGGTTCCTCTTGAATCGCTCGAAACGCCGGCGCGCCACGGGAGACAGATTGAGCATCAGGCGTTCCTCGCGGCAAAGTCGATACGCGGGTCCACCAGGGTGTAGCAGAGGTCGCCGATGAGTTTTATCAAGAGGCCGAACAGGGTAAAGATAAACAGCGAACCAAACACCACCGGGTAATCCCGCGACACCGCTGCCTCATAGCTCATGCGGCCCAGGCCATCGAGGGAAAAGATCACCTCGATCAGCAGCGAACCGGCGAAGAACACGCTGATGAACGCTTGGGGAATCCCGGAAATCACCAGCAGCATCGCGTTGCGAAACACATGGCCGTAGAGCACGCGACGTTCGCTCAAACCCTTGGCGCGCGCGGTCACCACGTACTGCCGGGTGATTTCGTTGAGGAACGAGTTCTTGGTGAGGATGGTCAGGGTGGCGAACCCGCCGATCACCAGCGCCGTGACCGGCAATACCAGGTGCCAGAAATAGTCGGCGATCTTGCCCACGGTGCTCAGTTCTTCGAAATTCTCCGACACCAGGCCGCGCACCGGGAACCAGTTCAGCGAAGTGCCACCGGCAAACACCACGATCAGGAACATCGCGAACAGGAACGCCGGCATGGCATAGCCGATCACGATGGCGGTGCTGCTCCATACATCAAAGCTGCTGCCATGGCGCACCGCCTTGCGTATCCCCAGGGGAATAGATACCAGGTAAGTAATCAAGGTGGCCCACAAACCGAGGGAAATGGTCACAGGCATCTTTTCCAGGATCAGGTCGATCACCGTTGCGCCGCGAAAGAAGCTGTTGCCGAAGTCCAGTCGGGCGTAGCTCCTGAGCATCAGCCACAGGCGTTCCGGCGCAGGCTTGTCGAAGCCGTACTGCTTTTCGATGTCCTTGATCAGTTTCGGGTCCAGGCCGCGGCTGGCTCGCGAGCCGCTGATGCTTTCCCCGGCAGCGCCTGCGACACCGCCCCCGCCGATGCCTTGCAGGTGGGCAATGGCTTGTTCGACCGGCCCGCCCGGCGCGGCCTGCACGATCACGAAATTCACCAGCAGGATAATCACCAGGGTCGGGATGATCAGCAGCAGGCGCCGCACGATATAGGCAAACATCAGCGCGCACCTCCGCGTTTTTTCAGTTCAGCGTTCATTTGCTCGTTGGTCAGCGGCGTGGGGCTGATTTCCCACCAGGTTTCCAGGGCTTCGTCGTTCTTCGCCTCGATGGCCGGGCGGCCGAAGCGGTTCCACCACGCGGCAGAGGTGCCCGGCGGGTAGTAATTGGGGATCCACAGGTAATTCCATTGCAGCACCCGGTCCAGCGCATGGGCGTAGGTGAGCATCTGCGCCTGGGTGTCGGCCTTGACCAGGCCCTTGACCAGGCTGTCGACGGCCGGGTCCTGGAGGACCATGTAGTTATTCGCGCCGGGGTCAAAGGCGGCGGTCGAGCCGAAGTAGTTGTACAGCTCCATGCCGGGCGACGTGGTGACGGGGAAGCCGGCGACGATCATGTCGTAGTCCCGGGACATGATCCGGTTCACGTACTGCGAAGAATCGATACGACGGATATTCAAGGTAATACCGATCTGCGCCAGGTTACGCTTGTAAGGGAGCAGCAGACGTTCGAGGCCGTTCTGTGTGTTGAGGAACGTGAACTCCAGCGGCTCGCCCTCGGCATTCACCAGTTTATCACCGTCCGGTTTCCAGCCGGCTTCCTCCAATAGCGCCAGGGCTTGCAGCTGTTTGTCGCGGATCATGCCGCTGCCGTCGGTGACCGGGGCCTTGAACACCTGGGTGAACACCTCGTCGGGCACCTGGCCGCGCAAGGGTTCAAGAATCGCCAGTTCCTCCTTGGTCGGCGGTTGACTGGCCGCCAGCGGGCTATTGGAGAAAAAACTCTGCTGGCGGATATACATAGTGCGCATCATCTGCCGGTTGGCCCATTCGAAGTCCCACAGCATCGCCAGCGCCTGGCGTACGCGGCGATCCTTGAACATCGGTTTTTGCACGTTGAACACATAACCTTGGGCCGGTTGCGGCATCTCCTTGGCCAAGTGCGCGCGCTGCAGGCGACCATCGTCCAGGGCCGGACCGTTGTAGCCGATGGAATAACCGGTGGCGGAAAATTCGCGGTTGAAATCGTAGGCGCCGCCGCGCAAGACCTGGCGCGCCACTTCGGTGTCGCCGAAATACTCCAGGCTCAGGTGATCGAAGTTGTACAGGCCACGGCTGACGGGCAAGTCCTTGCCCCACCAATTCGGGTCGCGGGTAAACGTGATGGTGCTGCCGGAGTCGATCTTGCTGACGGTGTAGGGGCCGCTGCCCAATGGCGCTTCATAACCGCCGCCGTTGGCGAAGTCGCGGGTCTTCCACCAATGCTCCGGGAAGACCGGCAGGGTGGCGATATCCAGGGGCAGGGTGCGGTTTTCATTGCTGGAAAAATCGAAGCGGACCTGGCGCTCACCTTCGACTTCGACGTGCTTGACGTCGGCGAACAACGTGCGAAAACGCAGGCTGCCTTGGGTCATCAGCAAGTCGAAGCTGTAGCGCACATCTTCGGCGGTGATCGGTTTGCCGTCGGCAAAGCGTGCCTTGGGGTTGAGGAAAAAACGCAGCGACAGACCGTCATCGGCGCGCTCCATTTTCTCGGCAACCAGGCCGTAGACGGTGTAGGGCTCGTCCAGGGAGCGCTGGGCCAGTGGTGAGTACAGCCAGCCGTCAACCTGGGAAACGCCGATGCCTTTGTCGATATACGGCAACACATGGTCGAAGCGCCCGATCTCGATGGCCGAGCGGCGCAGGGTCCCGCCCTTGGGCGCATCCGGGTTGGTATAGTCGAAATGGCTGAAGCCGTCGGGGTATTTGGCCGGCTCGCCGTACACCGTGAGGGACGTTTGTGGCGCCGCGATCACGGCGGTGCCTGTCATGAACAGGACCAGGGTGATGCTGAACAGTTTTGGAAAAGCCAGTCGCATTATCAGCCTTGAGCGCGGATGAACATGAAAGGGAGAGCGGTACGTTAACGGCTTAAGCGTCGTCAGTCATCACATGCACAACGGCCCACCAAATGGCGGGCCGTTGTTTACAGCATCAGCACGGACCGATCAGTCCTGGCGGCTGGTGACTTCCAGCAGGTGATAACCGAACTGGGTTTTCACCGGGCCTTGTACGGTATTGACCGGGGCGCTGAAGACGACGCTGTCGAATTCCTTGACCATCTGGCCTGGGCCGAACGAACCCAGGTCACCGCCTTGACGGCTGGACGGGCAGCTGGAGTTGGCTTTGGCGACTTCGGCGAAATCAGCGCCGCCTTCGATCTGGGCCTTGAGTTCGTTGCACTTGTCTTCAGTGGAAACGAGGATGTGGCGGGCGGTGGCTTTGGCCATGGAAAATAACTCCTTAAGTGAAAAACGGTGAGCCTACCGGATTCAGGCGGTTATTTCCCGGCAAAGTTCCACCGGCGTGCCTGAGCGGCTGAAGAACGGCCTGGCCTGCGGGTTTCAGGCCAAAACGATGTAGTCGTTCTGCTGGACGATGGGGGCGTGCGGGCCCTTGACCAGATGGATGTAGCGGCCGTCCACCAGGTCGATGGGCAGACAATCGTCGATATCCATGACCGCGTCGGTGTGGGCCTGGGACCAGTGGCGCAACAGGTGCTGCTTGCCCTTGCTCATGGCTTCGCGTTTGTCGCGCGCGACCAGCAACAGGTAGTGATGGGCCTCGCCAAAACTGTTGGCCTCATAGCCGCCGAGGTTGATGAAATACAAGTGCGGCGCATCACCGTGCGGCGCCAGTTGGCTGAATTGGACCTGCCAGCCGTCGACACCCTCGACCGCCATCCACGAATCGATATGCACGCCCTTGGGGCTGCCAAACCAGGCGTCGCGCAATTGCGGGTAGGTGGCCTGCAGGGTATCCGCCACGGCAAACGCCACATCGTGTACTTCGATCCGGGCCCTGGGGTGCTTGCCCCCGAGCATGACAACAAACAGCATTGCGAGTGATTCCTGGCGATTGATCAAAGGCCAACCATACTGCGATTGAACCCTTTTGTCCGGTCAATGCCACACTGTTAATTCGCCAACTCATCAGGAGGTTGTCATGCGTACTATCGATCTGGCCGGCGTTCCCGTCCCTGTCATTGGCCAGGGCACCTGGCGCATGGGTGAAGACCCGGACCGGCACCGCGCCGAAGTGGGCGCCTTGCAACTGGGCATCGACGAGGGCCTGACCCTGATCGATACCGCTGAAATGTATGGCGAAGGCGGTGCGGAAAAGGTGGTCGGCGAGGCCATCCAGGGCAGGCGCGACCAGGTATTTTTGGTGAGCAAAGTCTATCCGCACAATGCCAGCCGCACCGGCGTGCCCCGTGCGTGCGAAGCGAGCCTTCAGCGCCTGGGCACCGACTACATCGATCTGTACCTGCTGCACTGGCGCGGCCAATACCCTCTTGAAGAAACCGTCGAGGCGTTCGAGCGTTTGCGCGAAGCGGGCAAGATCGGCCGTTGGGGTGTTTCCAATTTTGATGTGGCAGACCTGCAGGAACTGGCATCCCCCGTGTGTGCAACCAACCAGGTGCTCTACAACATTGAAGAGCGTGGTATTGAATTCGACCTGCTGCCGTGGTGGCAACAGCACCATTTGCCACTGATGGCTTACTGTCCTGTTGCCCAGGGCGGTGCGCTGTTGGCCAGCCAGACGCTCAAGGAGATTGCCCGTCGTCATGAGGCCACTCCCGCGCAAGTCGCTCTCGCCTGGGTCTTGCGTCAAGACGGCGTAATCGCCATCCCCAAGGCGGTCACTCCCGAACACATACGGCAGAACGCCGCCGCTGTGAAGCTGGTGTTGGACGAGCATGACCTGGACGCGATTGATCGCGTGTTCGGCGCGCCCAAGCGCAAGCATCCGCTGGCGATGGTGTAGTGCCGGCAGGAACGGTGCCTTCCCTGGACCGTTCCCGCCTACGCCGCGGTTAGCCGGCCACAGGGCTGCGCCAGTCATCCGAGCCGGACGTGCCGGCTACTTCATGGGTCCAGACGATCTTGCGATAGCTGAAATACACGTCCTCCAGGTGGGTGAAATGGGCGTTGTCCGGGTCCTGGCAATTGGGCATGCGCGACTGGATGTCCACAATCGTCGCGCCTTCCAGTTCAACGGTGAAGTAGTGCTCCTGGGTGCCTGCCGAAGAGGTACGAAACCATTCCAGCCGGCACGACACTTCTTCCCCCGAGGTCAGTGCACTGAATAGCAGGGGCGAGGACTTGTCGAAGACCTTGCTCACCATCAGCGGTTTATGCACACGCTGGCCGGTCGGCTGGCCCGATTGCGGATCCCGGGGAATGATCACCTGATGCGCGAACGCCTGCACCAGGATCTGATCTTCATGGCCTTCCTGATAAATGTTTCCTACCGAGTCCTGGGTAAATGTACCTGCGGTGATCAAGCCTTGTTTGACACCGGTGATGGAGAGGTACGCGGGTGTTGGCATGACGGGTTTCCTTGTCTGGTTAAGTAGGTACTCCCGAACAGCAAAGTTGCCGGGCGGGTAAATGCCTATAACAAAAAGCGTGCCTGAAAGTGCGTGCCCCAATGAAATAAAGGCGATGCCGTTGGAAAGATTTAATACGCCAGGGAGTTATGAGTTTTTTAGTAATTAAAGTTGCACACAACTGCGCAGTTAATTGCTCGTGATGATGAGTGAGTCATTAAACGCAGGTGCGGGTAACTGAAGGGTTTTCTCGCTTATTAAGTGCGCAATTCATTGCGCAGGCCTTGATTTCAAGGCGTTGTAGGAAATTCCTTAAGTCCCGCCCTGCGGCTTGCTGGTTGTTTTTAAGGTGGCTAAGGTTTGTTCACTTCGTAGCGTGTTGAACGCGGGGTTAGCGGCACTCTGATCCGTATTTCTCGGTATCTGGTTTGCCTATTCAGCCTTATTAGTTGTGTGCGGCCAAAAAATGGTTCATTCAGAAAAGCTTTGCGCTTATTACCAGGAACTTGCACGAAGCCCTTGTTCGCCGGGGAATTTCGCCGGCAACGACGTGCGTTTTTCGAGTGAGTTTGAAACCGTGGAAACCGAGGTCGCCAAGACACACTCGATACATGGTGCGAGCCTGCCGGATTGGCAGCAGGTCTGCGAGCTCAGTGAGCGCGTGCTGCGTGAGCAATCCAAGGATCTGCGCGTCGCTGTATGGCTCACCTGGGCACTGCACCAGCGTGATTCATTTCCCGGACTGCTGGCCGGTCTCGTCTTGCTGGTTTATCTCTGTGAGCACCACTGGGCACAGGTGTATCCCGCCAAGCCACGCACCCGCGCTGCCGCGTTGGGTTGGCTGGTGGCGCGCCTCGACTCGCTCTTCTCGCACAACCTGTCTCTTGTCGACCAGTTGCCGTTGTTCCGGGCGCTGCATGAACACCTCGTGCGCCTTGATGAGTTGTTGAACGAGCATCTGGGCAGCGACGCCCCGTTGTTGTTGCCGAGCCGGCGTCAACTGGCGGAGCGCCTGGCGCGTGCCACCCAGGGCGGCGAGGAGCCGGCGGGCATCGCGGGTGTCATTGCCCAGGTCAGGCAGGCGAGCACGCAACTGTTCAAGCCTGAATCGCCCATCAACAACGAGAAGGATGCCCACAAAGCGCTGCGCGCCTTACAGGAACAGGCCCGAACGTTATGTAGCTGGTGGTTGCGCCACAATGCCACCGACCTGCGGGCCTTGCGTCTGGGGCGAACCCTGGCCTGGCTGAGCCTCGTCAACTATCCCGATGCCAACAGCGAGGGGGTGACGGCCTTGCGCCCGCTGGCTCCCGACAAGCTTAAGCGTTACCAGGATCGTCTCGGTCATGGCCATCACGCCGAGCTGTTGCTTGAGCTCGAGGCCAGCCTGGCGGGCGCATTGTTCTGGTTTGATGGCCTGCGCATGGTCTGGGAATGCCTTGAAGCCTTGCACGCAAACCAGGCAATGACTGAGCTGGAAATGAGCTTCGCGCTGTTATTGCAACGTTTGCCGAACCTGCCTGAATTGCGCTTCGACGACGGTACGCCGTTTGCGGCCCCCGCGACTGGTGAATGGATCACGCTCCACGTGATTCGCCACCTGCACAAACCCGAGCCTTTCACGGCTGTCGCCGATGTCGGCAGCGAACCCTGGGAAGCCGCCTTGCAGGCGGCCATGCCGAGCCTGCGCCAGGAAGGGCTCAAGACTGCAGTGGGCGTGCTCAAGCAAGGTTTGCAGAGCGCATGCAGTGAACGCGCGCGCTTTCATTGGCGACTGGCGCTGGCCAGGTTGTGCATACGGGCGGGCAAGCCTGACCTGGGCAGGATTCAACTGGAACAGCTGGACCTCGAATTACAGCGCGCGGGCCTGGACCGCTGGGAGCCGGAACTGGCCCTGCACGTCGGCAGGCTTTTGTACCGCTGCTATGACCTGTTGCCGCAAAGCCACGCCGTGCGCGAAAGCAGGGAGGCGACGCACCGCCGGCTGTGCCATTTCGATCTGGAAACGGTACTCGAATAAAAATCATCAAAAGGAGTAACACCATGGCCAAAGACGGTTCGGTAGCACCCAAGGAACGTATCAATATCACCTTCAAACCCGCCGTTGGTGGTGCGCAGGAGGAAGTCGAGCTGCCCTTGAAACTGCTGGCGCTGGGGGATTTTTCACAACGCGAGGACCCACGCAAGCTTGAAGACCGCAAGCCTATCGGCATCGACAGGAACAGCTTCGACGAGGTGTTGGCCAAACAGGCCCTGAACTTGACATTGAGCGTGCCCAATCGCCTGCAGGAAGACGCTGACGTCGACGATCTGGCGATCCAGGTGCGGATCAACTCGATGAAGGATTTCAACCCCGCCAACCTGGTCGAGCAAGTACCTCAGCTGCAAAAGCTGATGGTGCTGCGAGAGGCATTGGTGGCGCTCAAGGGGCCGCTGGGCAACACCCCGAGCTTTCGCAAAGCCATTGAGCAGGCACTGGCCGATGACGACTCCCGTGCTCGGGTACTGGCCGAGTTGGGGCTGAGCAACGCTGATGCCGAACCTATTCAGTAAAAGGACACTGACACCATGACAACTCCCCAGCATGACCCGCAGCCCCTGCCAAAAGCCGCCGACGAGTGCAGCATTCTCGACAACATCATTGCCCAGACGCTACTGAGTGCCGATGACGAGGCGTACAGCATTGCCAAGCGCGGTGTGTCGGCGTTTATCGAGGAACTGGTCAAGCCCCACAACCGCGAAGAACCAGTCAAGAAACGGCTGGTCGATCGGATGATCGCCGAGATCGATGCCAAGCTCAGCCGGCAGATGGACGAGATTCTGCACCATCCGGATTTCCAGGCCCTGGAGGCGGCCTGGCGCGGGCTGCAACTGCTGGTCGAGCGCACCAACTTTCGTGAGAACATCAAGATAGAGCTGCTGAATGTCTCGCGGCAGGACCTGCTGGACGATTTCGAGGATTCCCCGGAAGTTACCCAGTCGGGGCTCTACAAGCACATCTACAGTGCGGAATACGGCCAGTTTGGCGGGCAGCCGGTAGGGGCGATCATCGCCAACTACTTCCTGTCGCCCAGCGCGCCTGATGTAAAGCTCATGCAATACGTGGCTGCTGTTGCCGGTATGGCTCACGCCCCTTTCATTGCGGCGGCCGGGCCAGGTTTCTTTGGTCTGGAAAGCTTTACCGGCCTGCCTGACCTCAAGGATCTGCGGGATCATTTCGAAGGCCCTCAGTTTGCCAAGTGGCAGAGTTTTCGCCAGAGCGAAGATGCGCGCTACATCGGCCTCACGGTCCCGCGCTTTTTGCTGCGCACGCCGTACGACCCCCTCGAATGCCCGGTCAAGACCTTTGCCTACCAGGAGACTGTGGTCAACAGCCATGAACACTACCTGTGGGGCAATACGGCCTACGCCTTCGCTACACGCCTGACCGACAGCTTCGCGCGTTTTCGCTGGTGTCCCAACATCATCGGCCCCCAGAGTGGGGGAGCGGTCGAGGACCTGCCGTTGCATCACTTCCAGAGCATGGGCGAGATTGAAACCAAGATTCCTACCGAGGTACTGGTTTCGGACCGGCGCGAATATGAGTTGGCGCAGGAAGGGTTCATCGCCCTGACCATGCGCAAGGGCAGTGACAACGCGGCCTTCTTTTCCGCCAGCTCCGTGCAGAAACCCAAGACGTTCGGCATCAGCGAGGAGGGCAAGGCAGCCGAACTGAACTACCGGCTGGGTACCCAGTTGCCTTACATGATGGTGGTCAATCGCCTGGCTCACTACCTCAAGGTTCTGCAGCGTGAACAATTGGGCTCGTGGAAGGAACGGACCGACCTGGAGTTGGAACTCAACAAGTGGATTCGCCAGTACGTGGCGGATCAGGAGAATCCCAGTGCGCAAGTGCGCGGGCGGCGTCCACTGCGCGCAGCGCGCATTGTCGTCAGCGATGTCGAGGGGGACCCGGGCTGGTACCGCGTCAGCTTGAGCGTACGCCCGCATTTCAAGTACATGGGGGCGGACTTCACCTTGTCCCTGGTCGGCAAGCTCGATAAAGAATGAGTCGAAGCCAGGGAATGCGCCACTGCAGAAGCCTCTTCGAGCGCCTTGAGCCCGACGCCTGCGCCAGTGTGTGCCGCGTGACGTCCGTCGCGGCGCATTTGACGAAAATGCTCAGCACCCGCGCAGGCAGCGTCCAGACATTGCCGGATTACGGCTTGCCTGATCTCAATGATATGCGGCTCAGCCTGCACGAATCCCTGACGCAGTCGCGGCTGCTGATCGAGCGCTTCATCCAGGCCTACGAACCTCGGCTGGTGAATGTACGCGTCAGGGTGCTGCCCCGCGTGCACGAAACGTTGGCATTGGCATTTGCCATTGACGCCGGACTGCTCATTGACGGTGGCACCCAATCTGTCGTGTTCCATGCGCGCCTGGCGGATGCAGGGCAAGTGGAGGTCTGCGCAGATGGCCTTTAACCGTTATTTTCAAAGCGAGCTCAGTGCCCTGCGGCAACTCGGGCGGCGCTTTTCCGAGCGCAACCCGGCCCTGGCACCGTTTCTCGCCGAGGCCGGTCAGGACCCGGATGTGGAGCGTTTGCTGGAGGGCTTTGCATTCCTGACCGCGCGCCTGCGTCAGAAGCTGGATGACGAGCTGCCTGAGCTGACGCATTCCTTGATGCATCTGTTATGGCCCAACTACATGCGGCCGATGCCTGCTATGAGCATCCTGCAATTTGACCCGTTGAAGTGCGCCGGCCCCAGTATTCGAGTGGCACGGGATACCGCCGTGGAAAGCCTGCCCATCAAAGGCGAACGTTGCCGTTTCAAAACCTGCTATGCCATCGACGTCATGCCGTTGCAACTGCGTAGCCTGGACTATACCTGCCAGGGCGCAGTGGACTGGTTGGACCTGCGCCTGACCATGAGCGCAGCGGGCAATTTCAGTGCGTTGACATTCGATTCGTTGCGCCTGCACCTGGCCGGAGACCGCTCTGTCAGCCAAGGCCTGTACCTGGGCCTGTTGCGCCATCTGCACAGCATTGAGTTGCAACTGTTGGACCAGGACGGTTCGCCGGTCAACGGAATCGATGATCAGCCTGCCACGCTAAGGCTCAGCGCCGGCCAGGTCCGGCCGGTGGGTTTCGCAGAGGAACACGCACTGATTCCCTACCCGCAAAACACCTTTTGCGGTTATCGCCACTTGCAGGAATATTTCACGTTTCCCGAGAAGTACTTGTTTGTCGATATCGAAGGCTTGGCTGCCCTCCATCGGTTTCCCCAGGAGGTGCTCAAGCAGGCGCACGGCATGCTGTTGCGCTTCGAGCTACGCGGCCAGGGCCGTGCGCTTGGGCGGCCCACCCTGGACAACGTGAAGCTGTACTGCACGCCGATCGTCAACCTGTTCAATCACGATGCGATACCCATTCGGCTGGACGGAAAACAGGACGAATACCTCCTGCTGCCCGGGGAATACTCCCCGGCAAATGCCGGTGTGTTTTCGGTTGATCGTGTTACAGGATGGCGCCCCGGTGGCCTGGGACATCAGACGTACGTGCCCTTTGAGTCGTTCGAGCATGACGGCGACCTGCAGACTACGGGCGCGCGCCCCAGCTTCAGCATTCGTCAACGGCCTTCGGTACAGCATGATGGGCTGGCTACCTGGATAAGGTTTGATGGTCGCCGCGAGCAGGGCCCGGAAACCCTGTCAATCGAGCTGACGTGCACCAATGCCGGCCTGCCGCGACAGTTACGGGCCGGTGAAATCAACCAGCCCGGCGAGCACGCCCCGGAGTCGTTGACGTTTGGCAATATCTGCGCGCCGACCGCGAGTTTTGCGCCGCCGCTGGACCAGGACTATCTCTGGAAGCTGATCAGCAACATGTCGCTCAACTATCTGTCGTTGACCGATATCAACGCGCTGAGGGTGATTCTCGAAACCTACGATCTGCCGCGCTATCACGATCGACAGGCGCTGAACATCAGCCGGAAAAAGTTGGGGGCGCTGCGCTCGATCCAGCATGAAGCGGTTGACCGTTTACACCGTGGCCTGCCGATTCGCGGATTGCGGGTGGACCTGACCGTGGACCCTCTGGGGTTTGCCGGCCAGGGCGATCTGTTTGTGTTCGCTTCGGTTCTCAATCAGTTCTTTGCGCTGTACGCCAGCCTCAATTCCTATCACGAGTTGCGAGTTATCAGCACACAAGGAGACGTGTACCTATGGCCGTTCCAGATGGGTCAGCAACCCCTGCTTTGACTCGGCTTTGCCGTGGCATCCGCGAATACACGCTGTTCCAGGCGGTGGTGCAGGTGGTCGCACGCTTGCGCCAAGCCCATCCACGGCTGGATGAGGAGGCGCTGTACGACCTGCTGGAGTTCCAGGCCAATCCGGGCCTGGGGTTTGCGGGGCACGATATTGACCGCGTGGAGTTTTTCATGGACCACGAGACGTTGCGGGCGCGCCTGCGCATCAATGTGCTGGGGTTGTTCGGCGCCGGTTCACCATTGCCCGCGTTTTACGCTGAGCAGGCATTGGCGGAACGCGCGGGTGGTAATCCCACGCGGGATTTCCTCGACATGTTCCACCACCGATTGCACCGCCTGATGTTACCGATCTGGCGCAAGTACCGTTACCCGGCCTGTTTCCAACAGGGCGCCAGTGATGGGTTTTCGCAGCAGATGTTTGCGCTGATCGGCCTCGGCAGCCACGCGCTAAGGGGTGCCTCGCGTCTCGATTGCAAGCGCTTGCTGCCTTACCTCGGGCTTCTGAGCCTGCGAACGCACTCGGCTGCGCTGATCGAGACCGTCCTGCGGTATTACTTCAAACATGCCTCGGTGTTCATCGAACAGTGGGTCGCGCGCACGGTGGACGTTGCGCCGTCGCAGTGCAATGACTTGGGCCGCGCCAACTGTGGGCTTGGCCAGGACCTGGTGCTGGGGCGCCGGATCGCCGACCGCAGCGGCAAGTTCAGGGTGCATATCACCGCGTTGGGTTGGCAGCGCTTTCACGATTTTCTCCCCACGGGAACGGCGTATGCCCCGGCGTGTTCGCTGGTGCGTCTGACCGCGCCGGACGCGCTGCAATTTGACCTGCGCCTGGTGCTGGCGCCCGGCGAAATCCGGGCGCTGCACATCGGCGCTGACAATGTGTGCCGCCTGGGTTGGACCAGTTGGCTGGAGCATGAACGAGCCGAGGGTGCGATCACACTCGCCGGGCATTTTCATTAAGGATCGATGAGCATGATTAATGTGGACCTGCAACAACTGATCCGCACGTTGACGGACCAGACCCGCCGTGACCTGACGCGTGCCGCCGAGCGCTGCATGACGAGAGGCGGCCATGAAGTGTTAGTGGAGGATCTGCTCCTGGCCTTGCTCGAGCATCCCGCCGGGCTGATGGCCAAGGCGTTGTCCGATGCCGGCGTTGCCGTGGGCGAACTGCAGGCGGCCTTGCAGCCCAGGAGTGAGCAGAGTGCTACACGCAACCCGGTATTCGCCCAGGCCTTGGTGCTGTGGTTACAACAGGCGCTGGTCATTGCTCACGCGCAATTGGGTCAACGTTTCGTCGATCACGGCGCGCTGTTGCTGGCACTTTTACAGCACCCGCTGGAACATGCGGGCAGCGGGTATTACGCCGTGCTCAGCCGCCTGGACACAAGCAGGCTGCAGGATTTCCTGAAAAGCCGGCCCTGCGAGAATCAGCCGATTGCCAACGAGTCGCTGTTGCAGCGCTTTACCCAGGACCTCACCCGGCAGGCTCGTGAGGGCCGGATAGACCCCGTGCTGTGTCGTGAGCGTGAAATACGCCAGTTGATCGATATTCTGCTGCGGCGGCGCAAGAACAACCCGATTCTGGTGGGGGAGGCCGGGGTGGGGAAAACGGCGATCGTCGAAGGCCTTGCGTTGCAGATCGTCGCTTTGCAAGTGCCCGAGGCCCTTAAAGCAGTGCGCGTGCTGGTCCTCGATATGGGCCTGCTGCAAGCGGGGGCCGGCCTCAAGGGCGAGTTCGAGCGGCGTCTCAAAGGGGTAATCGATGAAGTGAACGCATCACCGCAGCCGGTGATCCTGTTTATCGACGAAGCCCATACCCTGGTTGGCGCCGGCGGCCAGCCGGGAGGCCTGGACGCGGCCAACCTGCTCAAGCCGGCGCTGGCTCGCGGCGCACTGCGTACGATTGCCGCCACCACCTGGTCGGAGTACAAGCGCTACATCGAAAAGGACCCGGCCCTGGCGCGGCGCTTCCAGCCGGTACTGGTCGAGGAACCCGGTGTCGAGCAGGCGGTAACGATTCTGCGGGGACTGGTGCCTGTCTATGAAGCGAGTCATGGCGTGTATGTGCGTGATGATGCAGTGGTGGCGGCCGCTCGCATGAGCGCACGCTATCTTGCAGGCCGACAGCTGCCGGACAAGGCAGTGGACGTGCTGGACACCGCCTGTGCCAGTGTTCGCGCGCGTCAGGCCATGCCGCCACAGGCATTGCAGGCGGTACGCGCCGAACTGATCGAGGGTCAGCGGCAGGCGCGGGCGCTGGGTCGAGACGCCGAACTCGGTTTGCCGGTGGACACACAGGCCTTGCAGGCGTTGAAGCTGCGCCTGGAAACCCTCGAGCACGAGGGCCTGGCACTTGAGCGGCGCTGGCTTGAGCTGGGTGAGCAACCGTTGGCCAAACCTGAGGTGTGCCCGCGTGGCATAGCGCACGTCATCAGCGCGTGGACCGGTATTCCCACTGAGCAGCTGGCCTTCGAACCCAATGAAAAAGTCCTGGGTTTTGCCGAGGCTTTGCGCGCGCGCGTGCTTGGGCAGGAACACGCCGTCCAGGCCCTGGATCGTGCCTTGCGTGCGGTCGCCGCCGGGATCGACAAGGTCGATGCGCCTGTCGGGGTGTTTCTGCTGGTGGGGCCAAGCGGCGTCGGCAAGACCGAAACGGCGCTGGCGCTGGCCGATCTCCTGTACCGCGGTGAGCAGTTCGTCACCACGATCAATATGTCGGAATACCAGGAGAAGCACGCGCTTTCCCGACTGATCGGCGCGCCACCGGGTTATGTCGGTTATGGCGAGGGCGGGGTATTGACCGAAGCCGTACGCCAGCGCCCCTATTCGGTGGTGCTGCTCGACGAGGTGGAGAAAGCCGATCCGCAGGTTTTGAACCTGTTTTACCAGGTCTTCGACAAAGGCCGTGCCAATGATGGCGAAGGGCGGGAAATCGACTTTCGCAATACCGTGCTGCTGATGACTTCCAACCTGGCAAGCGACTGTATCAACGCGCTCTGCGCAGACGGTCAACGACCTGATCCCCAGGTGCTGCAAGACGCGATTTACCCGGTACTGCGTGCCCACTTCAAGCCCGCCTTGCTCGCCCGCATGCGTGTCGTACCGTATTACCCGATTGGGGAAAAGGTGCTGCACGAGGTGGCCGCACTCAAACTGGCGAGCCTTGGCCAGCGGCTGCAGCAACGCCAACTGGCGTTCACCTGGTCGCCGGGATTGGTTGCGCACATGACCGAGCGTTGCGCTGACGGTGACAGCGGTGCGCGGTACATCGACCAGTGGATCGAGCGGCATTTATTGCCGCAGATGGTGGATGGCCTGCTCGGCGCCATGGCCGCGGACGCACCGCTTGCCTCGGTGCATGCCCGATTGGATGGCAACGGCCAGCCCGTCTGTGAGTTCAGCCAATGACCGAAAAAAGCCTTGAGCAACTGCCTGATCCGCTTGCCCATGCCAGCGCCATGCTCGACTGGTTCACACGAATCGGCCTGGACACTGACGTCGCTTCATTGCCCGGTGTGTGCGTTTCGGCTGCGGCCCACATGAGCGGCTGTGAACTGAGCCAGTTGTACCGGCTCGATGAAGAAACCGGCCGGCTCGATCTGATCGCCCAACACCTGAGCGCGACACCCTCGCTGGTGGTTGCGGCTGCAGCTATCGATCTGCGGC
Organism: Pseudomonas sp. 44 R 15; assembly: GCF_900004965.1. Lineage (NCBI taxonomy): Bacteria > Pseudomonadati > Pseudomonadota > Gammaproteobacteria > Pseudomonadales > Pseudomonadaceae > Pseudomonas > Pseudomonas sp. 44 R 15. The sequence goes on along the minus strand of NZ_CVTU01000085.1, from coordinate 70,037 downwards.
AGGTGCCGTTGCTGCGCGACACCGTGAACCAGGGCGTTGCCGTCCATGTGAATGACGGGCAGGACAGCCCCTACGACACGACTTTCTTGCCAGTGCTCGCGTCACCCTGGCGCGCCCTGTTGAGTGTGCCGCTGTTCAACCGCCTCAATGCAGTCACGGCTGTGCTGCTATGCGCCGCTCAACGCCCGGCGCCGTTACAGGGGTACGCGCACTCGCTGGGCCGGTTCGGCAGCTTCGCCTTGCACCAATTGGCCCTGTTGCGCAGCCTGCGGTGGGTGCCGGCTGTTGCACCGCAAGGGCCCGAGAAGTCGCTGGTCGACACTTATGGCCTGATTGGCGGCAGCACAGCAATGGCGCAGACCTGCCAATTGATCGGCAAGGTGCTGCATACCCCTTATACCGTCCTGCTGCGGGGCGAAACCGGCACCGGCAAGGAAGTGGTGGCTCGGGCCATCCACCTGGCAGGGCCGCGCGCGGCCAAGGCATTTGTGGTGCAGAACTGCGCAGCGTTCCCGGAAGGCTTGCTGGAGAGTGAGCTGTTCGGCTACCGAAAAGGCGCGTTCACCGGTGCCGAGCGCAACTATGCCGGGCTGTTCGACGCCGCGCATGGCGGCACGTTACTGCTGGATGAAATCGGCGACATGCCGCTGTCCCTGCAAGCAAAGCTATTGCGGGTATTGCAGGAAGGCGAGGTTCGCCCATTGGGCGCCAGTGCCGCGCACAAGGTTGATGTGCGCATCATCGCGGCCACCCACCGCGATCTGGCGGCCATGGTCGCTGCAGGCAGCTTTCGCGAAGACCTTTATTACCGGCTTGCCCAGTTCCCCATCCAGTTGCCGGCCTTGCGTGAGCGGGATGGAGATGTGCTGCAACTGGCACGGCATTTCGCCGCCAAAGCGTGCGCAAGCCTGGGGAGGACGCCTGTGCAGTGGTCCAATATCGCCCTTGATCAACTGTCGAGTCATCCCTTTCCCGGCAACGTGCGTGAACTCAAGTGCCTGGTGGAGCGAGCCGTGCTGTTGTGTGACGACAACGTGATTCTGCCGGTGCACCTGTCGCTGCCCCAGGCGGTGGCGAGCGCCGTTGATGATGTAACGCTGCGCCAGCGTATGGAGCGGGTAGAGCGGGTGTTCCTGCTCGATTGCCTGCACAAGAATCGTGGCAACCGAACCCGTACCGCACGGGAACTGGGGGTTGCACGGCGCACGCTGCTGTACCGGCTTGCGCGCTTAAACATTGCCTGCGGCGATGCCGGCGTGCCTATTCACCGAGGAGAAACCTGATGCTTGATCGTCCCCGGCACCTCGTCGTGCTTGTGCTGTGTCTGCTCGGCGGTTGTAACGCCAACTATGTATTCGATGACGCCCAATACCGGCCTTTGGGTGAGCCTCAGGCGGTCATCCGTGGCCGCTGAACAGAGGAGGGAGCCTGACCATGCAACTCGTGTTTGAAGTCAGTGAGGCCGCAGGCGCCGGTTCGGCGTCCACGGTGCGCAAGGTTTTTGACGGCGTCGGCGGCGTGATTGGCCGTGGCTCCGGCTGTGACTGGGTAATCCACGATCCCAGTCGCTTGCTCTCCAGCCACCATGCTCTGGTGGGGTGCCGGGAAGGACGTTACTTTCTCACCGATATCAGCAGCAACGGTATCGGCATGCCAGGCAGTGGCGAACGACTGCGCAAGGGGCAGGCGCGCTTGATCGAGGATGGCGATGTGTTCGAACTGGGGATGTTGTTGGTACGCGCGCGGTTGATGGAACCTGCTCAACCCTTCGACGAGCAGTCGATCAGTACGGGGACACCGATTCCCGATGACGCGTTCCTGGGGCTGGACCCGTTGCAGGCGCTGGACCTCGAGCACCAGCGGCATAATGCCTCGGATGAGCTGGCGGCGTTGAGTACAGGTGTTGGCGAACTCGGCGCGTGGGCTGATCGGTATGCCGCAGACCGTGAACATGTCGCGATACCGTGCCGGGTCGAGCCCGTCAGAGAGATGCCGGCGGTTGAGCCGGTCGCGATGGCAACCTCGCCCGACGAGGTCTTCTGGATCGCGTTCGCAGCCGCGCTTGGGCTGGACCTGGGCAGGCTTGACAGCGCTGCCCGAGAAGCGCTGGCAATCAAGGTTGCGCGCTTGTTTCGGCTGGAGGTAGAACGCCTGCAAAGCAGCCTGCGCACCTGTGAGCAATTGCAGGGCGAACTGGCAACGCTGCCTGCCGACGCGTTGCGCACCGCCCACAACCCCTTGCGCAGTTGTATCGATACCGACGCAGCGTTAACCGCGATATTGGACATGGCGCAAGTGGCCCCGTTGTCTGGCGAACAGGCGATCGCCCAGGCGCACCGGGCGCTGCAAGTGCATCAGGTCGCGTTGCTGAGTGCCTGTCGAAGTGCGTTGCGTAACGCTCGGGCCGCTTTTGCTCCAGGCCATTTACTGGCATGCGCCGAATTTCAGGAAGCAGCCCCCCGATGGAGTGCCGACGGCGCGCGCTGGCGGGCATACCTGCGTCACTACCGGCGCCTGGTGGCGGATGGGCAGTTCGACGAGCGACCGCTGGGCAGCGACTTCGCCAGGGCCTATGAGGAACAGGTGCGCCTGATCTCAACCCTGCACAACGATTATCCAGGATGACGTTCATGTATCGAGCCGCGCTCACATCGTTGTCGCTCATGCTCGGCCTGTTGGCTGGCTGCAGCGCTCTATCGCCGTTCTCGACGTTGACCAAACTGGACCTGGTACTGAGCGCCAATGAGCGCGTCAACCCGGATCTTCAGGGTCGACCCTCGCCGGTCGTGCTGCAGTTGATTGAACTGCGCCATGGCGTTGCCTTTGAGAATGCCGACTTCTTCAGCCTGTATGACAACGCCGAGCAGGTTTTGCCGAAGGACTGGGTGAGCAGTGAGGAAGTTGAACTGCGCCCGGGCGATAGACAGGCACTCAAGTTGAGGGTCGAGCCAAACAGTCATTTTGTCGGCGTTCTGGCGGCCTATCGCGACTTGCCGCACGTTCAGTGGCGACTGCTCGTTCCGCTCACCGCCCGGCAATTGAACCGTGCCGAGCTGGTGCTGGACCAGGACGGAATCCGGCTTGCCGACCCGCGTTCCGACAAGGAGGTGCAGTGATATGCACGCACATAAAGTCATATGGCAGGAAGGCATGCTGTTGCGGCCACAGCACTTGCAGCACAACGACCGGCATTACCAGCAACAGCTCAACCAGACGCGTCTGCTGGGCCCTGATGCCTGGGGATTCCTCACGCTGGAGTTCGATGTGCAGTACCTCAACCTGGGCAAGCTGGTGGTCACTCAAGCCAGCGGTGTGTTGCCGGACGGCACTCTGTTCGACCACGGTACCGCCATGGAACCGCTGGTATTACAGGTGCCCGCCAATGCCGGGGAACAGGCCGTTTACCTGGCGCTGTTACTGGCGACCGACAATCAGATTGAAGCCCGTCAACCGGAGCAGGGCGATGTCCTGGCGCGCTACCTCAGCTGTGAAGTGGAGGTGGGCGACTCGAATGCCGGGACCGGCTCGCGTTGCCTGATTCATTGCGCGCGGCCTGATCTGCGTCTCCTGCTGGGTGAGCGGCAGCGGGAACAGGGTTACGTCACACTCAAGGTCGCACAGGTGCTGGAGTCTACCGACGCGGGGGGCGTGCGCCTGGACGCGGAGTTCGTGCCTACGTTCATGTTTATGCAGGACCGCGGGTATGTCGCTTCTTGTCTCAAGGAGGTGATCGGCTTGCTTGCGTCGCGAGGCGATGCCATCGCCGCGCGGATCAGGGGGGAGAGCACCGCCGCCGGCACTCAGGTGGGCGATTTTCTGATGCTGCAAGTCATCAATCGTACCGAGCTTGCGCTGCGTCACTGCTTGAGCCAGGCCCGGGTTCGCCCTGAGGCGGTGTTCAGTGCACTGCTCGCGCTGCTCGGCGAGTTATCAACGTTCGCCAGCGATAGCAGGCGCGCTGAGCTGGACGTGCATTACCGGCACGCCGACCAGGGGGCAAGCTTCCGTGGGCTGATGGAAGCAGTGCGTGGCGTGCTGTCGGTCGTGCTGGAACAACACTCTATCGAGTTGACGTTGCAACAGCGTCAGTACGGCGTACTGGTTTGCCCGGTAAGCGACTTGAAATTGCTGGGCACTGCGACGTTCATCCTGGCGGCCTCCGCGCAGTCTGATTCGGAGCAATTACGCCAACGCCTGCCAGCGCATCTGAAAATCGGTCCCGTTGAGCGCATACGCGAGCTGGTCAACCTGCATCTGGCGGGGATCAAGGTCAAGCCACTGCCCGTAGCGCCGCGCCAGATTCCGTTTCATGCCGGCAAGACGTATTTCATGCTGGACATGAGTGCCCGCGACATCGCACAGCTGCAGCAGTCGGGTGGGTTCGCCTTCCACGTGGGGGGCGAGTTCTCCGGGCTTGAGTTGACCTTCTGGGCCATCAGGAATTGAACGCTATGGACAGTGAATATTCGCAGGATGAAAAGACCGTCTTGCTCGACCGCGACGGCCTTGGGTCCGCACAAGGGCCGCTCACGCAGTTCCCTTCGCCGCCACGCTACGAACAGTTACAGGATCGGATGATCTATGCGAGCCAGGCATTGGACGCACACAGCTTCACGACAACGCTCAACCCGTTGGTGGTCGCGGCTTGGGAGGTATTGTCGCAAGTGGTCCGGCTCAAGGGCTGCTCCGGTCGTGAAAACCTCGTCACGATCAACGATCGATTGTCATCGGCGGTGACTCAATTCGAAACCCGTGCCCTGCAGGGAGGCGTTGAAAACGCTCAGGTCATGTCTGCGCGCTACGTGTTGTGCAGCCTGATTGACGAAGCCGTCGTCACCACGGCGTGGGGCGCTCGAAGCGACTGGTCGAAGATGAGTCTGTTGAGCCGCTTTCACCACGAGACATTTGGCGGCGAGAAGGTCTTCCAGTTGCTCGAACGCCTGGCGCGTGACCCGATAAAAAACGTGGCGATGCTTGAGTTGGGGTACCTGTGCCTGTCCCTGGGGTTCGAAGGAAAGTTTCGCGTGATGGAGCGGGGGATGCTGCATCTGGAGGCCGTCCGCGATGGCCTGTATCGACAGATCCGGCAGGTGCGTGGCAACCCGTCGTCGGCGCCGGTCTTGCCGACCGGGCAGAGACGCGCGCGAAGCAGGTGCATACGCGTCATCCCTGCCCGCTGGTGTGTTGCCTTCACGCTGTGCTGTTTGCTCGCGATGTACGCCGGCTTCTGCTGGGTGTTGGAGCGAGAAAGGGCGAACGCGCTGCAGCCTCTTCAACTTTCGGCGTCGGAGCTTACCCGCACGCCCTTGTAAAAAAACGCAGGGAGCAATGAATGAACGCATTTTTCAAGGGCGTGGGCGCCGTGCTGGGCAGAGTCTGGGTTTGGAGCCTGATACTGGTGCTTTGCTGCGCTGTGCTGGTGTGGTGTGTCGGGCCGCTGCTGGCTGTGGACGACCACCGGTTCTGGCAGGGCGCGACTGCCCGCCTGGTCACCATCAGCGTTTTGTTTCTGCTGTGGGGGTTGGCGATGGTCATGGCGGATGGGCGCCGCGCCGCCGCACGCGAAACGCCGGATTCGCCCGCGAGCCAACCTGCGCTGGCGGCGGTGGAGGAGGAGCGCAAGTACGTCCGTGGCCGTTTCAGGGAAGCGCTGCACCGGTTGAAAACCTCACCTCGCTATGCGGAGCGTAATGCGCGTTGGCGCCGTGACTTGCCCTGGTATTTGGTGATCGGTGAACCGCGCAGTGGCAAGACCCAGCTGTTGGAAGCAGCCGGGTTGCGGTCACCGCTCGATCAGATGGACACAGGGTCCACGGGCAGCAGCGCACAGTGTGACTGGTACTTTGCCGACGACGCTGTGCTCATCGACACGCCAGGGCGCTATCTGCTTCAACCCGACCGTTCGGTGGATGTCGCCGGCTGGACCACACTGTTGAACAGGCTGAAGTGGCGGCACCGAGTGCGTCCGCTCAACGGCGTGGTGGTGACGCTTTCGGCGGACAGCCTTCTGAGCGCTAACGAGCACGATCTGGAGCAATCGGCACGCCACGTGCGATCGCGCCTGCAGGAAATCCAGCAGGTGCTGCATGTGGATGTACCCGTCTACCTGGTGTTGACCCAGGCTGATCGACTGTCGGGGTTCACCGAGTACTTCGACTCACCCTCGGCGGACGATGTCGACGCGGTGCTGGGCCAGCCGCTGGGGGCTGAGAAGGCGGGCAATGACATGACCCAGGTTCGCCAGGCGTTCGAGCAGTTGCTGCAACGTTTGCACACTGAATTGATCGAGCGATTGCACCAGGAACGCGATGTCGAGCGTCGCAGGCAGATGCTTGAGCTTCCCCAGCAGGCGGCGCGAATGGGCGAGCAGTTGTGCCTGTTCATCGAGTGGGTGTTCGGTGCCCATCGCTACCCGCGCAGCAACGGTTTACGCGGGTTCTACCTGACCTGTGCCAGTGACAGGCGCAGCTATTTCGTGCAGGGGCTGTTCAGCCGGGTGATTTTTGCCGAGGCGGATCTGGCCGCGTTGCAGAGCCGCGAGCGACAGCGCATCTGGCGGCGCAACGGCTTGCTGGGGAGTGCCGTTGCGCTGGTTCTGGCGTGTGCCGGTGGGCTGTGGATGCACAGTTACGCGATCAACCAGCAGCGTTTGGCTCAGATCGCTGCACTCAGCGCGCCCGTTGCTCCGGGTAGCGATGAAACCTTGACGACCCTGGCGCTGCTGGACGCGCGCTGGGCGGCAACCCGCATATTTCCCCCCGCAGGCGACACTGCGCTGATTGAGCGTGCCGGCCTGTATCAAGGCGAGGTCAGCCGTCCATGGGTGACGCGCGCCTATGAGCAGGCGTTGCAGCAGCGACTGCTGGGCCGCACCGCGGCCCTGCTGGAAGAGCAGGTACGCGCCAGCCTCGGCGACAGGGAACGCCTGCTCGACAACCTGCGTGCGTACCTGATGCTCAATCTGCGCGAGCGGCGTGATACCGCGTGGCTGGCGCAGCATATGGCGAGCTTTTGGTCGCTGCGGTTTGCCGGTGATACGCCGGTACAGACGCGCCTGAATGAACATTGGGCGCGACTGCTCGAACAGCCGTTTTCAGCACCGCTCAATGACGAGTTGGTGGCCCAGGCGCGTGCCGCGCTGCGGGGAGAGTCATTGGCCGATGTGGTGTATCGAGTGCTGCGCGAACAATCGCGCGACCTGGAGCCGTTGCGCCTGGCCGAGGGCAAGGTATTTGCGGCCATCGCGCCCTCTGTTCCCGGTTTCTACACCAAAAGGTATGTGCAGTACTTCCAAACCCAGGGCCCCCGGCTGGTGAACGCCATCGCCCAGGATAATTGGGTACTGGGGGAAGGCACTGACTTGAGCGCCGAGGATTTGCAGCGTCTGATGACCGAACTGCAACAGCGCTACTTCAGCGAATACGCCCAGGCCTGGAGCGACGTCCTCGGGCGTGTCAGGCTGTTGCCAACCGACAGCCTTCGCGGGGATGCTGAACGGCTCGCGGGGCTGACCTCGGCGCAATCGCCGGTACTGCTGTTATTGCAGCAGCTTCGTGAGAACACCCGTTTACTGCCTGGCCTGGAGTTGCCGGCCACGGCGGCCCAGCCGGCAGGTGCGTTGGGCTCCATTGCCAAGGCGGCGTTGGCGCAGGGGCAGGCAAGCCTGGGCGACTCGGCGCGCCGGGCGTTGCAGCGGCGGTTTGAACCGCTGCATCAATTGCTGGACGAGCAGCAGAATCCCGGCGCCGAGCTGGCCCGGGGGTTGGGCCTGCTCGACCAATTGCACCTGCAATTGGCGGCGCTGAACCGTGAGGGTTCGCCTGAGCAGGCGGCTTTTTTACGGGCAAAGCGGCGCATGGACGGCCAGCAGGACGTGCTGGGTGACCTGCGTGAAGCGGCCGCCCGTCTGCCGCTTCCGCTGGCCGGGTGGTTCGAAGGGATTGCCGAAGAAACCTGGCGCCATGTGCTGGACCAGGCCTATGCCCACGTCAATCAGCACTACCAGAGCGAGGTGCAGGGTCTTTACGCCAGGACGATTCGCCAACGGTATCCGTTCACTGCCCACGCCACGAGTGATGTGGCCCTTGAGGATTTTCGCGAGTTTTTCAAACCCCAGGGTGTCCTGGCGCGTTTTTACGAAGCTTACCTGCGTCCTTTTGTCAGCGCCGATGGCACGCGCTACCGGTTACGCGGACTGGACGGGCAGGGTTTACCCCTCTCGCGCTCGCTGCTGGATCAATTGACGAAAGCCCAGCTTATCCGGCGTGGCTTCTTCACCGAGGAGCAGGGCGAGCTGGCCGTGCGTTTTACCCTGGCGCCCTACAGCCTGGATCAGTCGGTCAACCGCGCGACTTTGCGCTTGGGTGGACAGCAGCTGGAATACCGGCACGGCCCGATCATCCCCATGGCGTTCCGCTGGCCCATCGAAGCGGACAACGGTCGTGCCAGCCTCGTGCTGGAGCGAGGCGCCGAACTGCGGCCCCTGGGTATCGAGAAGAACACCGGCGCCTGGTCGTTGTTCCGGTTTTTCGACCTGCTGCACCGAGAGCCTGCCACCGGCGGCAACGCGCAGATCGTCAAGGCCGACCTGGCCGGGCTGCGCGCCCATTACCTGCTGGCGAGCCAGCGAACACCCAGCCCATTTGAAATGGACACGTGGCGCACCTTTCGCCTGCCGGAGCAACTGTGAGCCCCACATGGCGCAGTGCCGGGCGTACACAGCGCGGGCAATCACGGCCGCGTAATGAGGATGCCTTGCTCGATTGCCCGCAGCTGGGCTGTTGGGCCGTGGCGGACGGCATGGGCGGGCACCGGCACGGCGATGTCGCCAGCCAGTGGGTGATCGGCAGCCTGGCTGCGTTGCCCGCGCGGGGCAGTCTTGATCAGCGGGTCGATGCGGTCCGGCAGAGCTTGCAGGGTGTCAATCAGCGGCTGGCGAATGCGCGGCAGGCGCCAGGGGCATCCGGCAATGCCGTGACAGGCAGCACGGTGGTGACGCTATTGCTGGAGCACGGGCGTGCGGCGTGTGTGTGGGCGGGGGACAGCCGCTGTTATCTGTGGCGCGAGCAGACCCTGTACCAGCTGTCCCGGGATCATTCGCTGTTGCAGCGTCTTATGGACGAGCGTCGGCTGAGTGCAACCCAGGCTCGCGCTCACCCTGATGCCAGAGCCTTGACCCGTGCGGTTGGCGGGCACTCGCCCTTGCGCCTGGAGGTGCTGGAGCTCAGGACCCGCCCCGGCGATGTATTTTTACTGTGCAGCGATGGTCTCTACCAGGCCCTCAGCCATGCCCAACTGGGCCGGGCGTTGAGCGCCGGCGGGCCGCGACAGGTTGTGGACAGATTGTTCGCCAGCGCGCTGCACACTCCGGCGCGCGACGACCTGACCGCCGTGGTGGTGCAGTCATGAAGACAGGATCGACTCCGCTGTTGCTGGTCGGGCGCTACCACCTTGAGCACGTCTTGGGCCGGGGTGGAATGGGCGTGGTGTACCGCGCGCGCGATCTGTTGCAGGAGCAGTTCGGCGAACCTTGTTCAGGTGTGGCGCTCAAGCTGCTGGACGAGTCTTTATCGGCGTGCCCGGATGCCCATGTATTGCTGCACAGCGAGTTTGCGTTGTCTCGGCGCCTGCGCCACGAACATGTAGTGAGGATGTATTCGTTTGAGGTGGATACCTGCAGCCAGATCGCTTTTTTCACCATGGAGCTGCTGCATGGCATGACGCTTGACCGGTTGCTGCTGGAATGTCCCGACGGACTGCCTTGGTCCGAACTGCAACCGATTGCCCTGCAACTGCTGGATGCGTTGGCTTACGCCCATCAACACAACGTGCTGCATGGCGATATCAAACCGGCCAATGTCATCGTGGGAGAAGAGGGCGTGCGCCTGTTCGATTTCGGCCTGGGGCAGTCCATTGTGCAAACCACAGCGGACTTGCCGAGTGTGAGTCGCAGCCGGTTGAATGCCTGGACTCGCGCCTATGCAGCGCCTGAGTTACTCGCCGGTGGCGCATTGACGCCCGCGGCCGACCTGTATGGCGTGGCGTGTGTTCTGTATGAGCTGGCCCAGGGGCGTCGCCGTGACGATTACCCACCGGGCCACACACTGTCACGGCCCAGGCAGTTGCCGCGGCGTTGCTGGCCGGCACTCCATACTGCGTTGGCGCCGGACCCGCAACGGCGGACCCTGACGGTGGCCGAATTGCGCGAGGCCATCGGTTGCAAGCGGCCTCGCTGGTACGGCTGGCCGCCGCGTCAGCCGCTCAAGTCATGCAGTTGGCAGTAGTCGGCCCAGCTCATGCCGGCCATCTGTGCGACTTCCTTATGCACCTCAAGGCGCTGGGCTTCGAAGGCTTGGCTGGAGTCGGTCGTCAGCTTGAGGGTCAGCTCCCAGGCGAACAAGCCTTCGCGCTCGGCCTGCGCCTCGAATGCTTCGTATAGACGCTCGGTACGATACTGCGCCACGCTTTCCCCCCTGGCTTGGGCGGCCAGAGGGTTGAGGCTGTCCAGTTCGGCGGCCACGTCCGGGTGTTCGCGCAGGAACCGGTCCAGTGCGCGTTGATAGTTATCGCCAGGTGCTAACAACGCCAGGCCCCTCAGTGAGAGGGATGGGTGTCGACGTCGGGCGCGTGCCTGCCGACGTGACGCCGAGCGCGCTTGCGCGACCTGCGCTGGATCCAGCGCTGCACCGGCGCCAATAAAAAGAACATCAGGTAGGCGACGAGCACCAACGCCAGGTCTATCCAGGTTTCCGCGACGGGCCCGGTGAACAGTTCGATGACATTCTTGATCACAAATAACAGCACCACACTGCACAACCACAACAGGATGGTGACGAACAGAGGACGCATGGGGCTGGACTGCTTATCGTGCATGGTAAAGCTCTCTCCTTTGTGCCTGCTTGCATACAGGCCGTATTCCCTGAGTAGACACCCGGCGTTAGCCAGGTTGTAACATCCTTCGACACACGGAAAGCTGCGGATGATACCGACTCAGGCAGGGTTAGGGAGCGGCACACGTCAGAAAGTTCGATTTTTTATGTGGGTATTTTCCTATGTCTCCGAGTTTTTCGCCGAAAGCGCCAGTGGCGATGGCAAAAAGCTTTCGCTCCGAGCATAAGGGCGTGTAGCGTTGACGCGTATTCCGGCGCTGATCTCCAGAACCCGTGAATACGGGCAGAGGGAGGCTCATGGCGCAAACGCTGTTCAAACTTTTCCTTACCCAGCGCCTGGCGGCCCTGGCCAGTATCGAGTCGTTGCGTGCGATTCGCGAGGGATTGTTGTGGATCCTGCCCTGCCTGCTGGTCTCCGCCGGTTTCCTTATCCTGTCCGAATGCGCCAGGATGCTCGGGTTCAGCCCTCAGACCGCCAGCTTCCTGGCAGGTCTGCATGACCGCATCAGCGCGGTCATCCCGCTGCTGGTCGCCGCCTCCATCGGTTACATGCTAGCCATTCAGCACCGCTTGCCACAGCTGCCGATCGCCTTCTTGTGCCTTACCCATGTGGTGGTGGCCACGTTTCTGTTGCGTGAATACCCTCGAGCGTCGGCCACCTTTCTGCTGTTCATTGCCATCGCTTCGCCGCTGATCAATGTGCCCGCCGTTGCCTGGCTGCACCGTTTTCGTTGGACACGCCTGGTCCATGAAGACCTGATCGGACACAACCTCAAAGGCACGATCAACATGGTGCTGCCCGGCGCGATCAGCGTGTTGGCATGGGTGGTGGTGCTGTCGTTGCTGCTGCAGATCCCCTACGTGGCGCAGTGGCAGGGGCCGCAGGTACTCAATGCGTTACAGGCGCCCTATGGCAGCGGTTTGTTCGTGACCTTGATGAACTCGCTGTTGTGGTTTTTCGGCATTCACGGTGTGTACGCCCTGCAGCCGCTGTTCGATGTGCTGGATCAGGCCGTGACGCTCAACGCTGCGGCGCTGGCTGCGGGGGAGCCGGTGCGGTACCTGCTCAACAGTGGCCTGTTGGGCAGCTTCGCGTTTATCGGCGGGTCGGGCAGCGCATTGTGCCTGCTCCTGGCTATCCTGCTGTTTTCCAGGAGTCGGTCCATGCGGTTGCTGGCGATGGCCAGCTTGCCGCTGTCGTTATTCAATGTCAGCGAAGTGCTGTTGTTCGGTTTGCCGATCATCCTCAACCCGCGCTTGTTCATCCCGTTTCTGTTGGTGCCGGCGTTGAACGCGATGGTGGCGTTGGCAGTGGTGCAATTGGGCTGGGTGTCACCGGCAGTGGCCAGCGTGCCGTTTACCGCGCCGGTGTTGCTCAATGCCTACCTCAGTACCCATGGCGACGTCGCCGCCGTGGTGCTGCAGATTGTGCTGACGGGCTTGGGCACGCTGGTGTATGCGCCTTATGTACGGGCGATTCATCGCCAGGCCAGTGAGGGCGGCACGGTGTACCTCAAGTCACTGGACATGACCTTTCGCGGCCTTGAGGAGAAAGGCCGGTTGCTGGAGTTCGACCCGATCCTGGCTTCCCATCGCACCCTGGCCCGCCAGGCCATTGAGCTGAGCCGCATCCAGCAGATCAGCGATTACGATTTCTATCTTGAGTTCCAGCCCCAAGTCTCCACCCGTACCGGCTTGTGCACCGGCTGCGAAGCCTTGATGCGGGCCCGGGACGCCCAGGGCACGGTGCATTCGCCCTGGGAGTTCCTGCAATGGCTGGCGCAGGCGCGGTTGATGCCCGACGTGGACGTGTGGGTGGCGTCCCAGGCCGTGCGCCAACATCAAAAGTGGAAGAAGGCCGGTTTTGAATTGCCCATCACCATTAATGTGTCCAGCTTCACGCTCAAGGACGCGGCCTATGGCGATCGCCTGGTGGAGATTCTCGCCCAGGCCCACGGCTGGGTGTCGGTGGAGATCACTGAAGACGCGCTGGTCAGCGATATCCAGGCCGCCCGTCAGACCATTGGCAAACTGCAGGCGTTGGGGGCCAAGGTGTATATCGATGATTTTGGCACCGGGTTTTCGGCGTTGAGTTACCTGCACCAGTTTCCGGTCGATTTCATCAAGATCGATCGCAGCTTCGTGGTCGCCCAGCACGATCCCAAGGGCGCGCAGGTACTGACGGGCATGCTGCGTTTCTGCGAGGCATTGAACCTGGGCGTGGTGGTCGAAGGGGTCGAGACCGCCGAGCAACTGGCGTTCCTGAATACGGGAGCCGAGTTGTTTATTCAGGGATGGTATTTCAGCAGAGCGTTGCCGGGGGATGAGGTGCCGCAGTTTGTGCGCGAGCGCGCCGCGTTGGCTTGATCAGGTGGGCAAGGCGCCCCGGTTGGAATGTGGGAGCGGGTGGGCTCCCACATTTTCACGCCGTCTAGGCGGCCTCGTAGGCCCGATTGGTCTGTTCAATCTCCTCGACCAGCCCGTCGATCCCCTGCAGCCGGGCACGATTGTCATGATCCCATGGGTGAAAACCCGGTTTGAAATAGTGCAGCCATGGCCGCAGCATGCGTGGAAACACGCCCTTGGGGCCATACAGAAACTTGAGCATGCGCCAGCACCCCTTCACCAGCCCGCCCGACTTGCGGTCGGCAATCAGCAGGCGCACGTGGAAGTCGAACACCACCAGCCAAAAAAGCACCGTGGTGAACAGCATGGTGCCGGTGCGTAACAGGTAGCGCCCGGGCCCAGGCTTGATCACCTTGTTCCACACATCGAAGGCCACTGCCTTATGTTCGGTTTCTTCCAGGGCGTGCCAATACCACATCTGCCGGTAGCCCTTGAGTGAATCGCCAAACCGCGACGGGTCGCTCAGCAGGATCTCCGCGAGCATCGCGGTGTAGTGCTCAAGGGCGATGGTCACCGCCAGATTGAATGAGGGTGGCAGGTGCTTCTTCTGCAGGTCCAGGAAAAATTTCAGGCGCCGGTCGAGGCGGTGCGCAGGCAGGCCCGCTGCGTGCAGCAGCTCGTTGTAGGCCACGTGTTCACGGCTGTGCATGGCCTCCTGGCCGATAAATCCCTGGATTTCCTTCTTCAGGTCCGGATCGTCGATGCGGGTGCGGTAGTGGCGCACGCTGTCCATGAAAAACAGCTCGCCCTGGGGAAACAGCAGCGACAGGGCATTGAAAAAGTGCGTCACGAACGGGCCTTGCTCATGCCAGTTGGTGATGCGCCCGGTGGGCAGGGCAAAGCGGATATCACGGCGAATGGGCAACATGGGGCGTACTCCTGTTCAGAGGCGAGGCTCGTCGTTGGTTTCAAACACGGGCGTGCGCGGTTTGGGGGCCATGCGCTTGCTGGCAAACACCACCAGCGCTTGATAGGCCGCCGGCAGGCAACGGGCGAGCAGGTCGAGGAAATAGGCATCGCGGCCGATCAGTATGCGGCGCTTGTTTTTGCGCACGCCGTGCAGGATGACTTTGGCGGCCTGATCGGCGTCGGTGATAAACAGTTTTTCGAAATCGGCGCGCGCCTGTTGTTCGCTGTGGATCAGAAAGCCGGTCATGTTCGCGTCGATACGGCTGCTGCGGCAGATATCGGTGCGAATCCCGCCGGGATGCACGCATGTGGCCGAGACGCCGCAGCGTTGCAGGTCCAGCTCCTGGCGCAGCGCTTCGGTGAAGCCGCGCACCGCGAATTTGCTGGCGTTGTAGCCGCTCATGCCGGGCTGGGCGAACAGGCCGAATACGCTCGAGGTGTTGACGATATGCCCGTCGCCGCTGGCCTTCAGGTAAGGCAGGAACGCCTTGGTGCCGTGCACCACCCCCCAGAAATTGATGCCGACGATCCACTCAAGGTCGGCATAGTCCACGCCTTCCACGGTGCTCGACAGCGCCACGCCGGCATTGTTGAAGACCAGGTTGACCTGGCCGTGCTCGGCCGCACAGCGCGCCGCCCACTCCAGCATGGCTTGGCGGTCTGCTACATCCAGCACCTGGGTGGTGACGGTCACCGGCGACAGGGTGGAGGTCCTGATCAAGTCCAGGGTCTGCTCCAGCCCCTGGCTGTTCTTGTCGGCCAGGGCCAGGTGGCAGCCTTCCCGTGCCAGGGCCAGGGCCAATGCGCGGCCCATGCCGGAGGCCGCTCCCGTGATCGCCGCCACGCGGCCGTTGAATGACTTCATGACAGGCTGCCTTCTGTGGCGCAATGAGGGGTTGGCTGCGCACGCGGCACCGATGCCGCCGGCGCCTGGCTGACCAGGTAGTCCTTGAGCGCAAAATGCCGGGTGATCTGCTTGAAGCGCCACGTCGAGCCGGGCCACAGCGTGGTGTTCCTGCCGGTGCGCGGGTCGAGGTACCAGCTGCGGCAGCCGCCGGTGTTCCAGATAGTGCGCTTGAGCTTGCCTTGCAATTGCTCGTTGTAGGCCTGCTCCACGGCAGGTTTGACGTCCACCACGCTGATGCGCTGGCGCTGCATCTTTTGCAACGCACCAAGGATGTAAGCGACCTGGGCCTCGATCATCAGGATCATCGAATTGTGCCCCAGGCCCGTGTTGGGCCCGACGATCAGGAACAGGTTGGGATAGCCCGGCACCGTGGTGCCTTTGTAGGCGTGGGCACCGTCCTGCCAGGTGTCCATCAGGTCGACGCCGTTGCGCCCGATGATGCAGTCACGGGGCAGGGGATCGGCGGCCTGGAACCCGGTGCCGAAGATCAGGCAATCGGCGGGGTGCTTGATGCCGTCGGCGGTGATCACGCCATCGGCTTCGATGCGCAGCACGTTGTCGGTCACCACCTCGACGTTACTGCGTGACAACGCCGGGTAGTAGTCGTTGGAGATCAGCACACGCTTGCAGCCGATAGTGTAGTCCGGCGTCAGGACTTTGCGCAGGGAAGGGCGGGCCACCTGGTTGCGCAGGTGGCGCAGGGCGATTTTCTGCACCATCTTCATCAAGCGCGGGTGCAGGGCAAAGCCCACCACGCGGCCTTCCAGTGCCCAATAAAAGGCGCCGCGCACCAGCCGTTGGGTAAACGGCAGATGCTTGAACAGCCAGCGTTCGGTACGGGTGATCGGCCGGTCGGGCTTGGGCATGATCCAGGGCGGTGTGCGCTGGAACAGGTCCAGGTGCGCCACGTGCGGTGCAATCTGCGGCACGAACTGAATGGCGCTGGCGCCGGTGCCGATCACCGCGACGCGTTTGCCCTTCAGGCTGTAGTCATGGTCCCACTGCTGCGAATGGAAACGCTTGCCCTTGAAACTGTCCAGCCCGGGAATGTCCGGCAGTGCCGGACGCGACAGCCCGCCCATGCCCGACACCAGCACGCGCGCACTGGCCTGACGGCCGTCGCTGAACGTCAGTTGCCAGCGCTGTTGCTGCTCATCGAACACCGCCCGCTGCAACCCCATGCCGAAGCGCAGGTACGGCGCCAGCTCGAAACGCTGCGCGCAGTGCTCCAGGTAAGCGCGAATCTCCGCCTGCGGAGCAAATTGGCGCGTCCAGTCGGGGTTGGGCGCAAAGGAAAACGAATAGACGTGGGACTGCACATCACAGGCACAGCCGGGGTAGTGATTGTCACGCCATGTGCCGCCCAGGCTGTCGGCCTGCTCGGCGACAAAGAAATCGGTGAAACCGGCTTCCTTGAGTTTGATCGCCATGCACAGGCCGGCGAAGCCTGAGCCGATGATCGCGATGTCGACGTTGTCACTGTGGGCATTCATAGGTTGTCCTTTGTGAGCATCGGATGTGCTCCCGTTTTTGTTGTGTGTTTTAGATAGAACACCATTGCAAAGAAAAATTGAATTAATTATTTTAAAAAAAGATTTTAAATAATCTACCTGAAAATTTCGCCGCCGCCAGGGTCTTGTTCGATACATGCGACTTGTCCGACAGACGCGCATAGAGGTTGGCCCCAAGGTAAGCGCGAACGTTGAGGCCTCGATCAATCCCGGTCAGGTCGCCAGCAGCAGGGAAGCAGAGGACCGAGCTATGGCTGTCGAGTGGGTTGTCGTTGCGGGTGTGGTCATAGGCGCAAGCGCTGCGTTGTGGGCGTTCAGTGCGTGGATGACACGGCGCATCGAAACGGCTGTTCCGATCAATGGGCGCTTTGTCGAAGTGGATGGCGAGCGCTTTCACTATGTAGAAGAAGGCGCAGGCCCGGCACTGGTGATGATCCACGGGCTGATGGGCAGCAGCCGCAACCTGACCTATGCGTTATCCGGTCAGTTGCGCGAGCATTTTCGCGTTATCAGCGTAGACCGGCCAGGCTCGGGCTACTCCACCCGGCAGCAGGGCACGGCGGCGGATCTGCCGGCCCAGGCGCGCCAGATGGCCGCCTTCATCAACACCCTCAAGCTGGACAAGCCGCTGGTGCTTGGGCATTCCCTGGGCGGGGCGATTGCCCTGGCCTTGGCCCTCGATCATCCCCACGCGGTATCGGGCTTGATTCTGGTGGCGCCCTTGACCCATCCCCAACGCATGTTGCCGTTGGTATTCCTGTCATTGGCGGTGCGCCCCGCCTGGCTGTGTCGCTGGATGTCGCGCACCTTGACCATGCCTGTCGGCCTGCTGACCCAGGGATCGGTGGTCAAGGGCGTGTTCGCTCCCGATGCCGCCCCGACGGACTTCGCCACGCGCGGCGGTGGCCTGCTGGGGATGCGTCCCGACAACTTCTACGCGGCGTCCACCGAGATCAACCGCGTCAATGACCACTTGCCGGACATGGTCACGCGTTACCCGCAGCTGACGCTGCCCATCGGCCTCATCTACGGCACGCGTGACAAGGTGCTCGACTTTCAAAAGCATGGCCAGGGCCTGGCCAGCAGGGTGCCTGGGCTGAAGCTGCAGGTCGTGGAAGACCGTGGGCACATGCTGCCGATTACCGCCACCGAGCGTGTGGTGGCGCTGGTCGAGCAGGTCGCCAAGCGGGTTAGACCGGTACAAACCGCCACCGTGTTGCATCCTTCGTTCGCCGTGGCGAGCAAATAATCGTGCCATTTCATTCGCGGTTCCAGCGCGCCAACGCTTGCCCTAGACACCTGGCCGACGGTCTGAAAAAACGACTGTACGGTCACGGAAAAAAGGTCTGGATAAACTAGTTGACGACCTAACGATTCCGCGCTATTTATTTAAAAAAATTATTTCAATGTCTAATTTGAAACAGTTTTTGAAATGCCTAAGAGCGAATAAAATAATGAAAAGAACGCCTTTTATCGCATGGTTGATGTCTCGCAGCGGTCAGCGCTGCGCCACTGCCTTTTCTGCCTTCGGATGCCCTCGGAGGTTGCCATGAACCCTGCTCTGAGTGTTCCAGGCGTGTGGGCCGACGGCAAGCGCTACCTCTGGTGGCTCGGTATCATGCCGCTGGCAACACCATTGCTCTCGGGTGCCCTGGCGATCGGCACCGGCATCCAGCAACTGTGGTGGGTCGGTGTGCTGGTCATCTTCGGCGTGATCCCGTTGATCGACGGCCTGCTGGGCGAGGATGTCAGCAACCCGCCCGAATCCGCCGTCAGCCACCTCGAATCCCAAACCTATTACCGTTGGATCGTCTACACCGGCGTGCTGTTTGTGATCGCCTCGGTGGTCATCACCGGTTGGCTCGCCGCCGGCGGCATTGACTGGATCATCGGCGGCGGTTTGCTGCGGGCCACCGCGATGCTCGACCCGTCCAGCGGTTGGGCGAGAGCCGCAGCGTTCATCACCTCTCGCACCGAGTTGCACGGCCAGGTCAGTGGCTTCACTTATCTGGGCATGGCGATGTCTACCGGGGCGGCCACCGGTATCGCGATCAACACCGCCCATGAGCTGGGCCACAAGCCCAAGCCACTGGAAGTGTTCCTGGCCAAGGTAACCCTGGCGCCGACCTTCTACGGCCACTTCTACACCGAACACAACCGCGGCCACCACGTGCGCGTCGCTACCCCGGAGGACCCTGCCAGCTCGCGCCTGGGTGAAAGTTTCTGGGCTTTCCTGCCGCGTTCGGTGTGGTTCAGCGCGCGCTCGGCGTGGAACCTGGAGCGCGAACGCCTGCGCAAACTCGGGCTGCCGGCCTGGCACTGGAAGAACGCCGTGCTCAGCGCCTGGATGTACAGCGTGCTGCTCTGGGGCGCAATGATTGCCTGGCTGGGCACGGCAGTGATCCCGTTTCTGATTATCCAGGGCGTCTACGGTTTCTCGCTGCTTGAAGTGGTCAATTACGTCGAGCACTACGGCCTCAAACGGCAAAAATTGCCCAACGGTCGTTATGAGCGCTGTTCGCCGCGTCACTCCTGGAACAGCAACCGGATTGTGACCAATATCTTTTTGTTCCAGTTACAACGGCATTCCGATCACCATGCCAATCCAACCCGTAGTTATCAGTCGCTGCGCCACTTTGATGAATCACCGCAACTTCCGTACGGCTACGCAAGCATGATTGTCTGGGCGTACGTGCCTTATTTGTGGCGCCGACGGATGGACCACCGGGTATTGAATCATTATGCCGGCGATATAACCTTGACCAATCTTCAGCCGTCAAAGCGTTTGAAGTATCTGGAGAAGTACAGCGGCGAAGCCAAGCCGTTTTAATTTGAAATAAAAGCGCATTTTCAAAGGATATTTCGATAAGGATTTCTACGTCTATGGTTTGTTAGTTTAGTTGCAAGGCGGTTGTTTACCCGAACGAAAAATAATTTCAAGGGAAGGGCGTAAACATGCAAGTAACTCCTATAACTATAAAGTTCACCATTAACTTCGTATTGGCTGCGCTGGGCCTGATCGGCTGTCACCAGGCACAGGCCGCCCGTATCGAACCTGCCGGTAGTGCGTTTACAGCCCAGGGCCCGATCAGCTTTTCCAAAGGCGCGTTGATCAGTGCCGACTGCACCATCAAGGTGGCCGGCAAGGTGGCGGCCGATGGGACATCCGTCAATATCGACAAGGTGGCGTTCGATGGCGGGCTCAAGTGCAGCCGGGTCGAAGCTATTAACTTGCCCTGGATCTTGATTGCAAAGGATACAAAAAGCGGCTCGATGTCGAAGATCAGCGTGGATGTGCATGCCTTCGGTCTGGGCGGCAAGTGCGGTCCTTCTACCGCCGTCGGTACGTGGGATAACGCCACGGGCAAGTTGCAGGCTGCCAATGTACCGATTGGTGATGACTGCATCATTAAAACGGTGTCAATCAAGATGCCGCCTGATTTCAAAGTCGTTGAATAAGGTTGTCGGATTTAACTGAATTTGGCTGGAATACGAAGCTCTGCAGTTTTACCCGTGGCTTCGTGTTCATGGTCATTACCCCAGGCGAATAATTCGCCATTACATGTGAGGCAAAATAATGAAAAGCTTGAAAACCCTCGTTTGTGCAACTTCGTTCGCCCTGAGCCTTGGTGCAGTGTCGATGGCCAACGCTGCCACTATCGCGCCTGCCGGCACGGCGTTCTCCACATCGGGCTCGATTACCGTTACTTCGCCCGCGTCCCTGAACCTGCCGGTGACCTGCAACATCGCCTTCACCGGTTCCGTCGCGGCTGATGGCTCGAGCGCTTCGATCACCGGCGCAACGGTCAACGGTTCCAACTCGCTGTGTGGCGTACCCAAGTTGTTGGGCCTGCCGTGGACATTGAACGTGGCAAGCGGTGGCCCTGATGCCTTCAACGGTACGGTGTCGGGCGTGAATTTCCAGATTCTCAACAACTGCTCCGCTTCGCCGGTGACCATCAATGTCGGCTTCAATAACTCCACCAACCAGCTGAAGGTGCCAAGCACACAAACCGTTGGCAACTGCAAAATTACCGCTCTGACCGCTACACCAAGCCCGGCCTTTACCGTTACCCCATAAAGGTCGTGAGCGTTTGACGTGATGATCACACGTTGAAATACGCCAGTGCCTCGCAAGGGGCACTGGCTGCGGGAGGCCAGGTCGGGACAACCGATCTCGGAGGATAAAAACAATAAGGAGTGGAGCATGAATAATAAAAAGCAACAGGCACGTACGTTGTTGAGCCTGGCAATTCTCGGCGGCCTTATCACGGCAACGGGACCCGCACACGCCGGCGGTTTCACCACGCCGACCTTCGGTGCTCCCGGGTGGGGGCGCGCCTTCGGGGGTGGCTCACTGTTCCAGAACGATCCTTCCGCGGCCTACAACAACCCGGCCGGCATGGCGTTCATCGACCATACGATTTCTCAATTTACCGTTGATTACGCGCGCATCAACGTTAAATACAAGGGCACGGCCACGGACTACGCCGGCAACGCACCTGCGGCGGTCGACCCTACGGATTTGAGTTCCACGCCGCGCACCGGCGATGGTGGGCAAGGCGGGTTTACCGCCTGGTTGCCGACCGGCTTCATGGTGATACCGATCAACGACCGTTTTGCGTTCGGGCTCAGTCAGGTGGTGCCGATGGGTGCGCGCACCACGTGGGATCAAGACTGGATCGGTCGCGACTTTGCCGTCGATACGCGTATTGAAACGGTGGGTGTCACAGGCTCCCTGTCGTTCAAGGTCAATGACCAGTTCTCGGTGGGTGGCGGTGCCATCGTCCAGCACACCAAAGGTTTTGTAAGCCAGAATCTGGACCTGTATTCCGCAGCAGCCCTGTCGCCGGCGATCGGTCTCCCGTTCCCTTCCGGAGTCGGCTCCTCGCTGATGCGGGTCAAGGTGGACAACACCTCGGTCGGCTGGTTTGCCGGTGTGGTCTGGAAGCCTACCCAATTCGATACCCTGGGTCTGAATTACCACGCGAAAATCAAGAATAAACTCGAAGGCAAGTACAGCCTGTATGCCGACGAGGCGAACAAGTCACTGATCGAAGGCGGCCTGCCGGCGCTGGCTTATCCGGGGCTCGACCTCAACGTCAACGGCGCCAAGGCTTCGACGCAACTGGACGTGCCCGCCAACGCCTCCATCGACTGGGTGCACCAGTTCAATGATCGCCTCACCCTGGGCGCCAGCGTCACGTGGACCCAATGGTCGTCGTTCAAGGCGCTGACATTGAAGTCCGAGGGCACGCAACTCGTGTCGATTCCCTATAACTACAAGGATGCCTGGATGGTGTCGCTGGGTGGCGATTACAAGTTTACCGACGACTTCACCTTCCGCGCCGGTGTCGCCACCGACCAGACGCCCACCCGCAACTCTACGCGTGACCCGCGTATCCCCGACGGAGACCGGATATTCGCCTCCCTGGGCTTTGGCTACAACATCCGCGCGATTCCCGGTTTGAGCATCGACGGCGCCTACTCGCGGCAATTCGTCGAAAAGGCCAAGCTCAGGACGCACAACCAGGATCGCCTGGGCGGTGCAACCCTTGACGGTAAAGCCGACGCCAAGGGTGAGGTGGTCAGCCTTTCAGCGACCTACGCGTTTTGATCGGTTGATGGCGCGCGACCTGTGCTGGACAGGTCGCGCAGGCAGTGCTGATACAACCCGTTGATGACCTGACAGGCTGACCCGCTCAGCCCGTTATTTCTTCGCCAAAGCGTTAAATAAAAATTTCAAAACAAAATTTGAATTTGTCTTTCCAAGTTTGTAGTGTGGACCTGAGCCGTCGCTCAATCCGAGCGGCCGCAGGTGTCACGCCCTGGATCAAGTAGAGGTATCCCATGGTTATCTGGTTATTGGTGGGTTTCGCCGCAGCGATTGCCCTGGCGTATCGACAAGCCGCCGCCACCCTGTGGCTGGGCGCTGGCCTGGTATGGCTGGCGGCCGGTTATCTGTTTAACGCAGTAGCCGCATTCGGTATCACCGTCGCGGCGGTGCTGGTGCTGCTCCCGGCCTTGGTGCTGGCGGTCAAACCCCTGCGCCGTGTGCTGTTGACCAACAAGGCCCTGGGGCTGTTTCGTACGATCATGCCGGCGATGTCCGATACCGAACGTGCGGCCATCGAATCCGGCACTGTGTGGTGGGACGCCGAGCTGTTCAGCGGCAAGCCTGACTGGCAGCGCCTGTTGCAAGCCGCACCGGCCAGCCTGAGTGCCGAAGAGCAGGCGTTCCTCGACAACGAAGTGGAAACCCTGTGCGACATCGCCAATGACTGGGAAACCACGCAAGTGTGGCAGGACATGTCCCCCGAGGGCTGGCAGTACACCAAGGACGCTGGCTTTCTCGGCATGATCATTCCCAAGCAGTACGGCGGCAAGGGCTTCTCCCACTATGCGCACTCCCAGGTGGTGATGAAGTTGTCGACCCGCTGCTCGGCGGCGGCCATTTCGGTGATGGTGCCCAACTCCCTGGGCCCCGCCGAACTATTGCTGCATTACGGCACCGACGCCCAGCGCAACTACTACCTGCCGCGTCTGGCGCGGGGCGAGGACATCCCGTGCTTTGCGCTGACCAGCCCGTATGCCGGCTCCGACGCCGGCGCAATTCCCGACGTGGGCATCGTGTGCAAAGGCCTGCACGAAGGTGAGCAGGTGCTGGGGTTCAAGGTGACCTGGGACAAGCGCTACATCACCCTCGGCCCGATTGCCACGGTGCTGGGCCTGGCGTTCCGTGCCGAAGACCCGGACGGGCTGCTCGGTGCCGCCGGTTCCCTGGGGATTACCTGCGCGTTGATTCCCACCTCCCATCCGGGCGTGAACAGCGGTCGGCGCCATTGGCCGTTGAACGCGGTGTTCCAGAACGGCCCGACCACCGGCAAGGATGTGTTCATTCCGTTGGAGTGGGTGATCGGCGGCCGTGAACAAGTCGGCAACGGCTGGCGCATGCTGATGGAATGCCTGGCGGCGGGCAGGGCGATTTCGCTGCCGTCGGCCAACGTCGGCCTGGGCAAAGTCGCGGTACGTGGCACCACTGCCTACGCGGCGATGCGCAAGCAGTTCGGCCTGCCCATCGGCAAGTTCGAAGGGGTGCAGGCGCCCCTGGCGCGCATGGCCGGGCACCTGTATGCCTGTGACGCGGTGCGCAAGGTGTCGGTGGCGTCCCTGGATGCCGGTGAGAAACCTTCGGTGATCTCGGCCATTGCCAAATACCACGTCACCGAGCGCGCCCGCATGATCGTCAACGATGGCATGGACATCGTCGCCGGCAAGGGCATATGCATGGGGCCCAACAATTTCCTGGCCCGTGCCTATCAGCAAAGCCCCATCGCCATCACGGTGGAAGGCGCGAACATCATGACCCGCTGCCTGATCATCTACGGCCAGGGCCTGATCCGCTGCCATCCCTATGTGTTCCGCGAGATGGAAGCGGCGCGCCAGCCGGATCGGCGCAAGGCACTGGAGGCGTTCGACAGTGCGATGTTCGGCCATGTGAGCTTTGTATTGGCCAACACCGTGCGTGCGGCGGTGCATGCATTGACCGGTGGCCGGTTGCTGTCTGCCCCGGCCAAGACCGACCCGGCGCTGGCGTCCTACTATCGTCAGGCCAATCGCCTGTCGGTGGTGCTGGCGCTGGTCTCGGACATTTCCATGGGCGTGCTGGGCGGTGCCCTCAAGCGCAAGGAAAGCATCACCGGGCGCCTGGGCGATATTCTTTCGCAGCTCTACATCCTGTCCTGCGTGCTCAAGCGCTTCGAGGATGACGGTCGGCCCCAGGCGGACCTGCCGCTGGTGCATTGGGCGGCTCAGGATGCCTTGCTGCGCGCCCATGAAGCCCTGGCTGAAGTGCTCGACAATTACCCCTCGAAAGTCGCTGCCGGGGTGCTGCGCGGTTTGAGCTTTCCGTTCGGCATTCCCTTGCATAAACCGTCGGATCGCCTGTTGGCCCAGGTCGCCGATGTGGTGCAGGTCCCCGGCGAGACCCGCGACCGGCTGCTGGCCAATTCCTACATCCCCCGGCCGGAAATCGACAAGCTGGCCTATGGCGAGCTGGGACTGCGCCTGTTGCCCCAGGTTGAGCTGATCGAGGCACGGCTCAAGCCCGCCATCAAGCAAGGCCTGCTTGAGCCGATGCCGATTTCCGCCGTGGCCTTTACCGACTGGCGCGTCAAGGCGCGGGCGCTGGATTTGATCAGCGACGACGAAGAGGCCTTGCTCGCACGCTATGTGGAATACGCCGACCACGCTATCCAGGTCGACGACTTCCCGCAGGACTTCGGTTTGCTGGAGGCCCTGCAACAGCGCAAGCAAGCATTGGAGCCCGCCGCCAAGCGTCGCGCCAGCCAAAGCGAAAATGCGTCGGTCAATTAATCCAAATGCGGTCCAAATGTGGGAGGGGGCTTGCCCCCGATGGCGGTCTGACAGGTGCATCTGTGTGAGCAGACACACCGCTATCGGGGGCAAGCCCCCTCCCACAGGTGACCGGGTTTCCACGGCAGGATTGTGTTGTGAATGGATCTATCTATGAGTGACAGCTACCTTTCTTTCGTCAATTCCCCCTGGGGCCGTCGTCTGGCCCAGGCCGTCGGCTTGCCGCAACCTCTGCCCCTGCAACGCCACCGCAGTGGCCAGCAGGGCCTGGCCAACCCGGTGATCCTCGCCGGGGCAGGGCGCCTGGCGGAGCAGGTGCAACGCATCTTCATCAGCACCGATACCGTCGCCGCCAGCCCGGCCACTCTCAGGGCGCCGTCCACGGTGAAGGTGCAGGGCGCGGTTTTCGATGCCACCGGCGTGACCGACCCGCAGCACCTGGACGAGCTCTACCGGTTCTTTCACGCCAATGCCAAGCGCCTGGGCCAACACGCGCGCGTGGTGGTACTCGGCACTGCGCCGGAACACTGCCAGGACTTGCCCCAGGCCGTCGCCCAGCGCGCGCTCGAAGGGTTGGCACGCTCGCTGGCCAAGGAGCTGCGCCGGGCAATTACCGTGCAATTGATCTACGTGGCGCCCGGCGCCGAAGACGCGCTGGACAGCAGCCTGCGCTTCTTTCTGTCGCGTCGTTCGGCCTATGTGTCGGGGCAAGTGGTACGCCTGGAAAAACCGCTGGACGACGCGCTGAGTGTTAATTGGGACAAGCCGTTCGCCGGCCGGCGCGCCCTGGTCACCGGTGCCTCGCGGGGCATCGGCCTGGCCATTGCCCAGGTGTTGGCGCGCGACGGTGCCCATGTGGTGTGTGTCGACGTGCCCCAGGCCCACCTGGCGCTGCAACAGGCCGCCGACAGCGTGAACGGCTCGGCGCTGCCCCTGGACATTACCGCTGCGGATGCCGCTGCGTTATTGCAGGCGCATGTCGGCCAGTACGGCGCCTTCGATGTGGTGGTGCACAACGCCGGGATTACCCGCGACAAGACCATCGCCAAAATGACCGAAGTTGCCTGGCGCAGTGTGCTGGCGGTCAACCTTGAAGCGCCGTTGCAGCTCAGCCAGGCGCTGCTGGATAACCAGGGCCTGAATCCTGGCGGGCGCATCCTGTGCGTGTCGTCGATTTCCGGGATTGCCGGCAACCTCGGGCAGAGCAACTACGCCACCTCCAAGGCCGGTGTGATCGGCCTGGTGCAGGGCCTGGCCCCGCAGGCGGCGGCGCGCCAGGTAACGGTGAATGCGGTGGCGCCAGGCTTTATCGAAACGCAGATGACCGCGAAAATTCCGCTGATGATCCGTGAAGCCGGGCGGCGCATGAATTCCCTGTCCCAGGGCGGGCAACCGATCGACGTGGCCGAGACCATCGCCTGGCTGGCCCATCCCGCCTCGGGTGGAATCACTGGCCAGGTAGTGCGGGTGTGCGGCCAAAGCCTGCTGGGAGCCTGAGCCATGGACTATGTAACGCAGATTATCGACCCGCCGCCCTCGCGCACCCAACTGTTGCTCGACGGCGTGCGCGGCTTGCGCAAGCCCAAGTCCGACGCCGCGCCGCCATTGCCCAGGGAGCGCCTGGTGCGGCCGGCGGTGGAACTGTCGGGCGCCGCCATCACCGCCTATGGCCGCGCCTGTGGCTTTCGCCGCGAGCAGGGCGTGCCGCTGTCCTATCCCCATGTGCTGGCGTTCCCGCTGCACTTGATGCTGCTGACCCGCCCCAGCTTCCCGTACCCGGCCAGCGGCATGGTGCACCTGGCCAATCGCATTCGCCAGCATCAACGCTTGCACGAAGGTCAGGCGCTGCGCCTGGAAGTGTTTTGCGAGCGTTGGGTCGCTCATCCCAAGGGGCAGGCGTTGAGCATCGCCACCCGTGCCTACGCTGAAGAAGCCCTGGTGTGGGAAAGCGACAGCCTGTACCTGCGCCGCGAGGTGAAAAATCCCGTCGGGGAGCTGTGGGCGGATGCACTGCCGTTGCAGGAAGAGGGTTTGCTGCGCACCCAGCGCTGGGTCCTGCCCGCCGACCTGGGGCGCCGCTTTGCCAAGGTCTCGGGAGACTTCAATCCGATCCATACATCGGTCATGGGCGCGAAGATTTTCGGCTTTCGCCGCGCCATCGCCCACGGCATGTGGACCTTGGGTCGGGCGCTGGCCGCCCAGCAGCCACCGGGTGGCCTGGACCGCGCCGAAGCCCATTGCGATTTCAAGTTGCCGATCTTCCTGCCCGGCCAGGTGGCCCTGTGGAGTCACCCTGTGACCGGCCCGCTGCGCGAGTTCGAAGTGCGCAGTGTCGCCGGCGACAAACCGCATATGCGCGGGTTGTTTATGTGGGATCAATCGCCTGGAATGAGAGCCTTGCATGAGTGAATACAGCTTCAATCCGCCCCCGAGCCGACGCGTGGCGATCATCGGCGGTAATCGCCTGCCGTTTGCCCGTTCCAACACCGTCTATGCCCATGAGACCAATCAGGACTTGCTGGTGGCCGCACTGCAGGGCCTGGTCGACCGCTACAACCTGCACGGCCAGTGCCTGGGTGAGTTCGCCGCCGGCGCGGTGATCAAGCATTCGCGCGATTTCAACCTGGCCCGTGAGTCACTGCTGTCGACCACATTGTCCGCGCAGACGCCCGCCTACGATGTGCAGCAAGCCTGCGGCACGGGCCTGGAAGCCGCGTTGCTGGTGGCCAATAAAATCGCCCTCGGCCAGATCGAAGTGGGCATCGCCGGGGGCGCCGATACCACCTCCGACGCGCCCATCGGCATCAATGAATCCCTGCGCCACACCTTGCTCCAGGCCAATCGGGCCAAGGGCCTGGGCGATAAACTCAAGACGCTGTTGAAGGTGCGCCCGTCGATGTTGTTCAAGCCGTTGCTGCCGCGCAATGGCGAGCCACGCACCGGCCTGTCCATGGGCGAGCACTGCGAAGAAATGGCCAAGCGTTGGCAGATCAAGCGCCTGGCCCAGGATGAGTTGACCCTTGCCAGTCATCAACGCCTCGACGCGGCCTATCAGCGCGGTTTCTTCGACGACCTGATCAGCCCCCATCGGGGCCTCGCACGGGACAACAACCTGCGTGCCGACATCAGCCTGGAAAAACTCGCCGGCCTGGCACCGGCCTTCGACCGCCACAACGGCACGCTCACCGCCGGCAACTCGACGCCCCTGACCGACGGTGCCTCGGTGGTGCTGCTCGCCAGTGAAGACTGGGCCGCGGCCAATGGCTGGCCGGTGCTGGCCTACCTGCGCACCGGCGAAACGGCGGCGGTGAATTTCGTCGACGGCACCGAAGGCCTGTTGATGGCCCCGGCCTACGCCGTACCGCGCATGCTCAAACGCGAAGGCCTGGGCTTTGCCGACTTTGATTTCTTCGAGATCCACGAAGCCTTCGCCGCCCAGGTGCTGTGCACGCTCAAGGCCTGGGAAGACCCGGACTACTGCCGCGAGCGTCTGGGCCTGGACACGCCGCTGGGCGCTATCGACCGCAGCAAAATGAACGTCAACGGCGGCTCGCTGGGTTGCGGCCATCCGTTTGCCGCCACCGGTGGCCGGCAACTGGCGGCGCTGGCCAAGGCCATTCATGAGCGCGGTGGCGGTCGCGGGTTGATCTCGATCTGTGCGGCGGGCGGGTTGGGTATCACCGCCATCGTCGAAAAGTAGCCTCATCCACAACAACAATAAGGACACTGCCATGAACGCCATCAGCCTGGAACAGACCGAACGCATCTGGTTGAACGCCTACCTGCCCGGCGTGCCGGCGGACATCGATGCGGCCATCGAGGATTACCCCTCATTGCGCGAAGTGTTCCTGGAGCACCTGGAAAAATTCCGCGAGCGCGTGGCCTATGTCAGCATCGGCACGCCAATGACCTATGCCGATTGGAACACCCAAGGCCACGCCTTCGCCGCCTGGCTGCAGGGTCAGGGGGTGAAGAAGGGCGACCGTGTCGCGCTGATGATGCCCAATTGCTTGCAGTACCCGATCTGCCTGCTGGGCACGATCCTGGCCGGCGCGGTGGTGGTCAACGTCAATCCGTTGTACACCGCCCATGAACTCAAGCACCTGCTCAAGGACAGCGGCGCCGAGACCGTGGTGATCTTCGAAAACTTCGCCCACACCCTGGAAAAAGTCGTGTCCGGCAGCAGCGTCAAGCGCGTGGTGGTGGCGGCCATCGGCGACCTGCTCGGTACCTTCAAGGGCGCGGCGATGAACTTCATCCTGCGCAGCGTGCAAAAGCAGGTGCCTGCTTTCAGGTTGCAAGGTTCTGTGCGTTTCAACCAAGTGCTCAAGCAGGGGCGGGCGCTGACGTACCTGCCGGTCAGTCTGGACCGCGATGAGCTGGCCTTCCTGCAATACACCGGCGGCACCACCGGCGATGCCAAGGGCGTGATGCTCAGCCATCGCAATATCATCGCCAACCTGTTGCAAGCCAAGGCCTGGGTCGGCGACCAACTGGACCAGGACAAGCAGGAAACCAACGTGACCCTGCTGCCGCTGTACCACATCTTTTCCCTGACGGTGAACTGCCTGATGTTCATGTGCCTGGGTGGGCGCAATATCCTCATCGCCAATCCCCGGGACGTGAAACGGGTGCAGATGATCCTGCGCAAGGAGCGCTTCAACGGGATTGCCGGGGTCAACACGCTGTTTAACGGTTTGCTGGAGAACAAGGAATTCTGTGCGCGGGACTTTTCCGACCTGCGCCTGGTGATCGCCGGAGGCATGGCCACCCACACGGCGGTGGCCAAGCGTTGGAAAGAAGTCACCGGGCTGCCGATCGTTGAAGGCTATGGGCTGACCGAGTGTTCACCGGTGGTGAGCATCAGCCCCATCGACATTCATCGTATGCGCGAAATGGCGTTTACCGGCAGCATCGGCGTGCCGTTGCCGTCGACCTGGGTGCGCTTCATGCGTGAAGACGGTGAACTGGCCGAAATCGGCGAGCCGGGCGAATTGCAGGTGCGCGGGCCGCAAGTGATGCAGGGCTACTGGAAGCGCCCGAAGGAAACCGCCGAAGTGCTGGACGCCGACGGCTGGTTGTCCACCGGTGATATCGGGGTGATGGATGAACGCGGTTACATTCGCCTGGTGGACCGCAAGAAAGACATGATCCTGGTCTCGGGCTTCAACGTGTACCCCAATGAAATCGAAGATGTGGTGGCGATGCACCCAGGGGTGGCGGAAGTAGCGGCGATTGGCGTGGAAGATGGCGTGACCGGCGAGCGGGTCAAGATCATCGTGGTACGCAAGGACCCCAAGCTGACCCAGGAGCAGATCCTCGCCCACTGCCGGGAATACCTGACCGGGTACAAAGTGCCCAGGTATGTGGAGTTTCGCACCACGGAGTTACCCAAAACCACCGTCGGCAAGGTGCTACGCCGAGCCCTGCGCTGATAGTGAAGGTAACGCAGACCAAATGTGGGAGGGGGCTTGCCCTGATGTCTGTAGGAGCGAGCTTGCTCGCGAAAAACATCAACGATAACGCGTGCTTTCTGAATGAACGCGGTGCCTGTGAGTTTTTCGCGAGCAAGCTCGCTCCTACAGTATTAGGGCAAGCCCCCTCCCACATTTAGATCGAGTTCACTTGGACCCAGCGTTCTTCTTTGGACGCCATCCGAATCGCCGTCGCCAACCGCTCCACCGCCCACGCCGCCTCAAAATCAGTGCCATCGCCGCCTTGCCCCGCCAGCGCCATGATCAGCTCCTGTACCTCCAATGTCTTAAGCTCGTTGTAACCCAACTGATGCCCCGCCGCCGGGCTGAACGCGGCATAACCGGGCAGGGTGGGGCCGGCGAGCAGACGCTGGAAACCGTCCTGGCCGACGCGGCACAGGCGCAATTCGTTCAAGCGCTCCTGATCGAACGCGAGCGTGCCCAGGGTGCCGCTGATTTCAAAACTCAGGTGGTTTTTGTAGCCGTGCTTGAGCCAACTGCTGCTGACCGTGCCGCGCGCGCCGTTGGCGAAGCGCAGCAGGGCGTGCACCTGGTCATCCACGGCGATGGATTTCAGCTCGAGGCTGCCTTTGAAGGCCGGCCGTTGCGCGTGGACGGTCTGGGTATCGGCGCACACGCTGACCACTTCGCCCACCAGATAATGGGCCATCGACAGCAAATGGCTGCCGAGGTCCGCCAGCGCGCCGCCTGCGTGTTCCACCTCACAGCGCCATGACCAGGGCGAGGCCGGATCGGCCATGAAGTCTTCGCTGAACTCGCCCTGGAAACTGATGATTTCGCCCAGCTCGCCGCTGGCAATCATCTGTCGCGCCAGTACGATCATCGGGTTGTGCTGGTAGTTGTAGCCGACGCGCGTCACCACCCCGGCCGCGCTGGCCGCGCGACGCATCGCATCGGCCTGTTCCAGGCTGACCGCCAGCGGCTTCTCGCAATACACCGCCTTGCCCGCCGCAATCGCGGCCATGGCCATGGGGTAATGCAGGTGGTTGGGCGTGGTGATGGCCACCACATCGACCCTGGGGTCGTCGATCAGCGCCTGCCAGTCGGCATGGGCCTGGGCAAACCCCCAGGCACTGGCGCAGCGTTGCGCGCGCTCGGCGTCGGCATCGGCCAGCGCCGCCAGTGTCAGCGTGACCGGCAGTTCGAAAACCGCCCGGGCGTTGTTGAACGCCAGCGCGTGGGCGCGCCCCATGAAGCCTGTGCCGATCAAGCCGATTCCGAGTTCACGCATCGCCGTGGTCCTTTGGATTATTGTTTTCAGGAAGCGTATTAATGGAATAAATATTCTCAAAACTCAATAGATGGAATAAAAATTCATTTGATGTGCAGCGCTCACCATGCGCAGGCGAATCATCATTTCAGCTGATGCAGGGATATTCAGCTTGTGGCCAAATGCCGTCAGTTAACAAAAGATAACGTAGCGCCGATTGTCAGACGATTCGAAAGCCCGATAGGATGGCCCGTGCTTGCCCCAGGCGCTCTAGATTGCAGGTTTCAGAGCCCTGCGCCAGGCGACACGACCTAACAATAATAAATGGGAGAAAGGTCTATGAGTGAGCCTGTCATGGGTTGGGTTGTTTGCCGCCCACGCGCCGCACGCAAGCTTGCGTTGCTGGCCACAGCGCTCTCGCTGTTTGGGGCCGTCGCATTGCCGACCGTCGTCCAGGCCGCCAGCGATACCACTTTTGCGATTGAATCCCCCAAGGCCGCCAAAGGCCTGATGATCGATGTCGTGCATGCCGGCCAGCGCCTGGTGGCGGTGGGTGATCGCGGGCACATCCTCTATTCCGATGACCAGGGCAGCACCTGGGCCCAGGCCAAGGTCCCCACCCGGCAACTGCTCACGGCGGTGTTTTTCGTCGATGCCAAGCACGGCTGGGCGGTTGGCCATGATGCGCAGATCCTGGCCAGCAGCGACGGTGGCGCCAGCTGGACCCAGCAATACCAGGACCTCAAGCGCGAAGCGCCGCTGCTCGACGTGTGGTTCAACGATGCCAATCACGGCCTGGCCGTAGGCGCCTACGGCGCGCTGATCGAGACGACCGATGGCGGCAAGACCTGGGAAGACGTCAGCGACCGTCTCGACAACGAAGACCAGTTCCACCTCAACGCCATTGCCTCGATCAAGGACGCCGGCCTGTTTATCGTGGGGGAGCAGGGCAGCATGTTCCGCTCCAGCGATGACGGCCAGACCTGGGAAAAACTCGAAGGCCCCTACGAGGGCTCGTTGTTTGGCGTGATCGCCACCGCTCAGCCGCGCACCCTGCTGGCCTACGGCCTGCGCGGCAACCTTTACCGTTCCACCGACTTTGGCGGCACCTGGGAGCCGGTCGAGTTGAATGCCGCCCGTGGCGCCCTCGAATTCGGGCTGTCGGGGGCAACCTTGCTCGATGACGGTTCCATTGTCGTGGTGGGCAATGGCGGCAGCGTGGTGGTCAGCCACGACGATGGCCAGACCTTCAGCGTATTCAACCGCCCGGACCGGATTTCGCTTTCAGCGGTGACGGCGGCAGGCAATGGCAACTTGATTCTGGTCGGGCAGGGCGGCGTTCGCGTCGCGACAGCTGCTGGCGCCGAACCGGCGAAACAATAAGAAAAAGGCGGGAAGCATGAGCAGTCATCACAACGATAAAGCGACCTTTCTTGAGCGCCTGATTTTCAACAATCGCCCGGCAGTGATCCTCATCTGCCTGCTGGTGAGTGTCTTCCTGTTCTGGCAGGCGACGTTGATTCGCCCCTCCACCAGCTTTGAAAAAATGATCCCCCTCAAGCACCCCTTCATCGAAAAGATGATGGAGCACCGCAATGACCTGGCCAACCTGGGCAATACCGTGCGCATTTCGGTCGAGGCCAAGGATGGCGACATCTTCACCAGGGAGTACATGGAGACCCTGCGGCAGATCAACGACGAGGTGTTCTACATCTCCGGCGTCGACCGCTCGGGCCTCAAGTCGCTGTGGAGCCCCAGCGTACGCTGGACCGAAGTGACCGAGGAAGGCTTCGCCGGCGGTGAAGTGATCCCGCAGAGCTACAACGGCTCGCCGCAAAGTCTCGATCAACTGCGCAACAACGTGCTCAAGTCAGGCCAGGTCGGGCGCCTGGTCGCTAACGATTTCAAGTCGAGCATCGTCGATATCCCGCTGCTGGAGTCCTACCCGGACCCGCAGGACCAGGGCAAGTTGCTGGCCCTGGACTATCGCAAGTTCTCCCATGAACTCGAAGACAAGATCCGCGACAAGTTCGAAGCCCAGAACCCCAACGTCAAGATCCACATTGTCGGCTTTGCGAAAAAGGTCGGCGACCTGATCGATGGCCTGGTGATGGTGGTGCTGTTCTTCGGCGTTGCGTTCGTCATCACCCTGATTCTGCTGCTGTGGTTCACCAATTGCCTGCGCAGCACCATTGCGGTGTTGAGCACGACGTTGGTGGCGGTGGTCTGGCAACTGGGGCTGATGCACTTCTTCGGTTTCGGGCTGGACCCGTACTCGATGCTGGTGCCGTTCCTGATCTTCGCCATCGGCATCTCCCATGGCGTGCAGAAGATCAACGGCATCGCCCTGCAATCCAGCGAGGCGGACAACGCCTTGACCGCAGCCCGGCGCACCTTCCGGCAACTGTTCCTGCCGGGGATGATCGCGATCCTCGCTGACGCCGTGGGCTTTATCACGCTGCTGATCATCGACATCGGCGTGATCCGCGAACTGGCCATCGGCGCGTCCATCGGCGTGGCGGTGATCGTGTTCACCAACCTGATTCTGCTGCCGGTGGCGATTTCCTATGCGGGCATCAGCAACCGCGCCATCGAACGCAGTAAAAAGGACGCACACCGCGATCATCCGTTCTGGCGCCTGCTGTCAAAATTCGCCAGCGCCAAAGTCGCACCCGTCTCGATCCTGCTGGCCCTGGTCGCCTTTGGCGGCGGCCTCTGGTACAGCCAGAACCTGAAGATCGGCGACCTCGACCAGGGTGCGCCGGAACTGCGCCCGGATTCGCGCTACAACAAAGACAACAACTTCATCATCAGCAACTACTCCACCAGCTCCGACGTGCTGGTGGTGATGGTCAAGACCAAGGCTGAAGGCTGCTCGCGCTATGAAGCCATGGCGCCCATCGACCAGTTGATGTGGAAGATGCAGAACACCGAGGGCGTGCAGTCGGCGATCTCGCTGGTGACCGTGTCCAAGCAGATGATCAAGGGCATGAACGAGGGCAACCTGAAATGGGAAACCCTGTCGCGCAACCCGGACGTGCTTAACAACTCCATCGCCCGCGCCGATGGCCTGTACAACAACAATTGCTCGCTGGCGCCGGTGCTGGTGTTCCTCAACGACCACAAGGCCGAGACCCTGGACCGTGCGGTGCATGCGGTGCAGGACTTCGCCAGGGAGAACAACAAGGACGGCCTGGAATTCATCCTCGCCGCCGGTAACGCCGGGATCGAGGCGGCCACCAACGAGGTGATCAAGGAGTCGGAGCTGATCATCCTCATCCTGGTGTACCTGTGCGTGGCGACCATGTGCATGATCACCTTCCGTTCCTGGGCGGCGACCCTGTGCATCGTGCTGCCGCTGGTACTGACCTCGGTGCTGGGCAACGCGCTGATGGCGTTCATGGGCATCGGCGTCAAGGTCGCGACCTTGCCGGTGGTGGCCCTGGGCGTCGGCATCGGCGTGGATTACGGCATCTACATCTACAGCCGCCTGGAAAGCTTCCTGCGCGCCGGCCTGCCGCTGCAAGAGGCGTATTACCAGACGCTCAAGTCCACCGGTAAAGCCGTGCTGTTCACCGGTCTGTGCCTGGCCATCGGCGTGTGCACCTGGATCTTCTCGGCGATCAAGTTCCAGGCCGACATGGGCCTGATGCTGACCTTCATGCTGCTGTGGAACATGTTCGGCGCGTTGTGGCTGCTGCCGGCACTGGCACGGTTCCTGATCAAGCCCGAGAAGCTGGCAGGGCAGAAGGGCAACTCGTTGTTTGCGCACTGAACTGTAGGAGCGAGGGGGACGCCTAGTTCTTGCTCGCGAAAAACGTCAACGATAACGCATGCATTCTGGATAAATGCGCTGTCTGTGAGTTCTTCGCGAGCAAGCTCGCTCCTACATTATTGCTTTGGGCTATCATTGCGACCTTCCTCGTAAATGATTGACTGCCATGACTGCCGACACTCTGACCACCGCCCTTGCCACCAGCGACATGCTGATCATCAACGGGCTGCACGCCTTCGACTTCACGCTGGACCGGCAGTTGCTGATCGAAAGCATGGACGGTCGGGAACTCAAGCGGTGGACCTTCAGTCCAGAACAACTGGAGGCGGCGACCTTTGATGACAGCCTGCAAAGCTGGGTGCTGTGTAACGACGACGGTGAACACCGTCTGGTCTGCCTGAGCGCCATCCAGGGCGACAACAATAACGATGAGGACGAAGCAGATGATGCGTAAATTCTGGCCCCTGTTGATGGCCGGCAGTGTCGGCGCGATGTCGGTGCAGGCCGCACCGGCCGACACCTATGAACTGCTGGTCGGCAGCTATACCGCCGGCAGCAGCGAGGGGATCTACCGCCTGCAATTCGACAGCCGTACCGGGCAGTTCAGCGGCAAGCCGGTGCTGGCGGCGAAAACCGCCAACCCGTCCTGGCTGACGCTTTCCAAAGACCAGAAGCAGCTGTTTGTTGTCAACGAAAACGGTCCGGGCCAGGACGATGTGGTCGGTCGCGTCAGCAGCTACCGTATCGATCCGCAGAATTATCAGCTCACCCTGATCAATCAGGTGCAGAGCCTGGGCAATGAGCCGACTCATTCCAGCGTGGCCGCCGACGGGCGTTATCTGTTTGTCGCCAACTATTCGGTGGTGGAAGACCCGGGCGGCAGCCTGGCGATTTTGCCGCTGGACACCGACGGCAAGCTGTCGGCCCCGGTGCAGTTGAGCGGGCACCCGGCCAGCGGTGTGAACCCTGAACGCCAGGCTTCCAACCACGTGCATTCGGTGGTGTCGTCGCCGGACGGCAAGTATGTATTCGTGCAGGACCTGGGTGCGGACAAAGTGTTTGCCTACCGCTACGACCCCAAGGCCAACCACGAACTGCCGCTGACCCCGGCAGAGCCGGCCGCCGTGCAACTGCCACCGGGCAGCGGCCCGCGCCACTTGCTGTTCAGCGCCGATGGCAAGCATGCCTGGCTGACCACCGAGATGAGCGCCCAGGTGGCGGTCTTCGACTACAACGATGGCAAGCTTGTGCAAACCCAGTTGGTGGATTTCGCCGCCGGCCAGCCGGTGTCCGATAAAGCCGGCGCTGCGCTGCATGCCTCCAGCGACGGCAAGTTCCTCTACGTCAGCAACCGTGGGACGGCCAATCAGCTTGTAGTGTTCAGCATCGACCCGGCCACCGCGCACCTCAAGGAAATCCAGCGCCGCTCGGTCGAAGGCGACCACCCGCGCGAGTTCAGCCTGGACCCGAGCGGCAAGTTCCTGCTGATCGCCAACCAGAAAAGCAATGAAATCGTGGTGGTTGAACGCGACCCCAAGACCGGCCTGCTGGGTAAAACCGTGCAGAAATTGCCGATCGATGCGCCCAGCGACCTCAAGTTCCTGGTGCGTCAATAAGCCACAGGCCCCGAACGCCGGGGCCTGACCTTCACTATTAATTTTATTGATGACGGCTACTGTTTCAAAGCATTTCTAAGCTTCAACCCTCGGGCGTAAGTTGGCTTCCAAGGCCTCCCGGCCACCAAAACCAACGCACACGAGGGTTACCGTCATGAACTTCAATATCTTCTCGATCATCGCCGCTTCCGCCGTTTCCGCGACCGTTGCTCTGCCTGCGGCAGCCAGCGTGGACGTCTCCGGCAAAAAATCCGGCACCACTGCCTATACCCAGAAGTACCTGCAACAAAGCGCCAACTTCTATGCCGCGCTGGATCACAAGACCCAGGGCTAACAAAGATCAACCTGTGGGAGGGGGCTTGCCCCCGATTGCGGTGGGTCAGCTACAGATAAGCAGACTGACACATTGCCATCGGGGGCAAGCCCCCTCCCACAGGTTGATTGATGTTGGTTTCAGGGTTTTGCCATCACCGCGATAAACAGCTGCGACTCCAGAATCCGCTGCAGCCACGCCTGAAGCCGTGGATACGGCGCCCCCGCAAACCATTCGCGATCCACATGAGCGAACTGCCGTACGAACGGCACAACGGCCGCGTCCGCCAGGCTCATGTGCCCGGCGAGCAGGTATTCATGGTCCGCCAGCAAGTCCTCCAGCCTTTGCAGGAACACCTCACCCTCGGCCCGATAATGTTCCATTGCGTGCTCAGGGTAGCGCTCGGCGTACTTGTATCGATTCAAGTGATGTCTGAACACCTGGTCATTCTCGGCGATCAACGCCAGCACCGCAGGATCGCCTTGCAGCAGCCAATCCTCGGGATCGTGCTGCGCCAGGGCCCATTTCATGATCTCCAGGCTTTCCTCGATCACCCGGCCGTCAAGGCTCAAAACCGGCACCGTGCCCTTGGGCGACAACGCCAGCATGTCGGCCGGTTTTGCCTTGAGGCTCACCTCGATGATCTCCACCGGTACGCCTGAATAGCGCAACGCCAACCGCGCGCGCATGGCATAGGGGCAGCGCCGGAACGAGTACAGCAGCGCCGCGCTCACTTGACCTCCAGGGTGCTCAAGCCATTGCCCTGGCGCTTGACCTGGATCTGCACCGGGATGCGTTCGTGCATTTCCTGCACGTGGGAGATTACCGCCACCTTGCGCCCCTGGGCCTGCAAACCGTCCAGGGCGTCCATCGCCAGTTGCAGGGATTCGGGGTCGAGGCTGCCGAAACCTTCGTCGATAAACAGCGACTCGATCTTCAAGGTACTGGACGCCATCGACGCCAGACCCAGGGCGAGCGCCAGGGAGACGAGGAAGGTTTCACCGCCCGACAGCGAGTGCACCGAGCGCAGTTCGTCGCCCATCTCGGTGTCCATCACCAGCAGGCCAAGCATGCTGCCGCCGCGTTTAAGGCGGTAGCGGCGCACCAGCTGGCGCAATTGCACGTTGGCGTGGTGCACCAGCAGGTCGAGGTTGTAGGCCTGGGCGATTTTGCGGAACGTGTCGCCGGTGGCCGAACCGATCAGCGCATTCAGGCGGGCCCAACGCTGCCATTGGTCATAGGCCTTGGCGATCTGCTCGGCCAGGGCGTGGTTGGCGTCCTGGCGCCGCTGGTCTTCGGCCTGGCGGGCGCGCAGTTCGGCGCAGTGTTTCTCGCCCTCGGCCAGTTGCTGGTTGAGCGCGGCAAGGCTGTTGTCCAGCTGCTCGGCGTCCAGGTTGCCGTTGTGCAAGGCCTGATGTTCGGCCAGGCGCTGTTCGCGCTCCTGCAGCAAGACACCGGCTTGTTCAACGGCTTTTTCGCGGGTGTGCGACTGCTGGCGCAGGTCCGTGACCTCGGCCTCGTCGAAGGCCAGCAGGCGGGTCAGGCCTTGGTCATCCAGCTCGGGATGCGCGGCGCGCCACGCAGTGATGCGCGTGTCCAAGGCTTGTTGCTCCGTCTCGAGCGCTTGCTGACGTTCAAGCAGGGCCTTGAGATCGGCGACCAGTTGCACCAGCGCGGTGTGCACCGCGTGCAGTTCCTGGCTGGCGTCGGCTTCGCTTTGGCGCGCCTGGCTGACGGCCTGGTCCAACTGCTGTTGCCACTGTTCGGCGCTCTCGTGAGTGCCGAGCAAGTCGCTGAGTTTGGCCTGGGCGTCGTGTTGCCGGGTGCAGAGCTGCGCGACCTGCAGATTCAGGGCTTCTGACTGCTGCTGGCGATGCTGCTGATGGGTCTGTTGTTTTTCGATGGCCTGCTGGCGCTCTTGCTGCTCGGCCAGTTCATCGCGCTGATGGCCCAGTTGCTCGAGACGCTGGCTGACCTGCTGGTCGAGTTGCATGAAGGTCGCCGCCGGCTCACTGCGCAAACCTTCCAGGGTGGCGGCGGGCAACAGGCTGGCGAAGCTGGCAAGCTCGGTGTCGAGGCGCTCGCGGTCACCGGCCAGGGCGCGCTGCTGGTCGAGCAACAATTGTCGGGCCTGCTGGCTCGCGTCCTGGGCGGCCTGCAATTGCTGCTGCAAACGCCCGGCGTTTTGTTGCAGGTTGAGCAGGGCGCCCTGGCGCTGTTCGTCCTGGGCGATGCTTTGCGTCAGTTGCGCCAGTTGCTGGGCCAGCCAGTCGGTGCGCTTGACCGCGTCCTGATGCAACAGCGTCGCGTACAGTGGGTGCGCTTCAAGGCTCGGCGCCAACGCCTGCTGCTGCAGCGCCAGCTGTTCCTGTTGGGCTAGAAATTCCTTTTGCTGGGCGATCAGCCCACCCACTTCGCCGCGTAGCTCGGTGAGTTTTTCCTTGAGGCGGTCGACGGCTTGCTGCGCTGTGGCCTCTTCGCTTTCATCGTGGCGACCCAGGCTCTGCAACAGCGCTTCGGGCTGGTGATAGGGATGTTCGTGGCTGCCGCAGACCGGGCAGGGCTGGCCATCCTGCAACTGTTCGCGCAGTTCCTCGACGCTGGCACTGCGGGCCAGGCGCTGGCGCTCCAGCAGTTGCTTGGTCACCGTCAGGGTTTGCTCGGCCACCGTCAGTTCGGCTTTGGTTTGCAGGCCGGTCTGGTTCAGTTGCTCGCGCTGCTGCGCCGCGTCGGCGAGTTTCTGCGCCAGGGTGCCAGCCTGGGTGTCGAGCTGCTGTTGACTGCCCCACAAGCGTGCGAGGTCTTCGAAAGCGCGTTGTTGCTTGCGATTGTCCTGCAGGAGGCTGGCGAGCAATTGAATTTGCTCGGCCACCGCGTGGGGTTCGGCGCCGGCCTCCTGGTACAGCAGGTCCAGGGCCTCGCGTTGCAGGGTAAATTGCTCGACGGCGGCGTTGACGCGCTGTTCAAGCTGCGGCAGTTCAGCCTCGCCCTGGTTCAGGCGATTGCCGATCATCATCAGTTGTTGCAGGCGGTCGCGGTAGGCCGTCCAGGCATCGCTCAGTGGCGCGAGGGTGGCGCTGCGCTCAAGTTCGGTGGCCAGGCTTTGCAGGCGCTCGGCGACCTGGGCCTGTTTGTCCTGCAAGCCTGTGAGCAAGACGTGGCCTTCGTGGCAGGCGCTTTCGTGCTGCTGCTTTTCCTCGGTGCGCTTGGCCAGCTCTTTGGTCAAGTGGGTGAGGGTGGTCTGTTCTTCGAAGGCCTGGCGCAGCAAAGGCGCGGCGCTTGCCTGGTTCTGTTGGGCTTGGGCCAGGGCCGATTGGGCGGCGGCCTGCTGTTGTTGCGCCTGTTCCTGACGGCTGTGCAGCGCGGTTTGTTGCTCAAGGTGCTGTTGAATCTGCGCGGCGAGCGGGGCCAGCAATGCGTCGAGTTCAGCGCGACGCACGAAGTGATGGCGTTGCGGCGCGAGCTGGTCCAGGCGCGTCAGGTCCTGGCGCTGCTGGCCTTGGCTGTCCCACAGTTGTTGGGCTTGCTGCAGCTGCTCGGCGGCGCTTTGCCGGCGCTCCTGCCACTCGCGCAACTCCTTGAGCCAGGTGTGCTGCAACTCCAACTGCTTGAGTTGGGCCTGGTGGGTTTTGAGTTGCTGTTGTGCCTGACTCAGTTGTTGATCCAGCTCGGCGCGGGCTTCGGCAGCCAGAGGCACCACGCCGCTGGCCTGGTCCTGCAATTGTTTGTGCACGTCCCTGGCATCCTTGGCCTTGTCGAACGCACGGCGGCCCAGTTGGGTATACAGCGCGGTGTCGGTGAGCTTTTCCAGCAGTTCGCTGCGCTCGTTGTCGTTGGCCTTGAGAAAGGCGCTGAACTCGCTTTGCGCCAGCAGCACTGCGCGGGTGAATTGTTCGAAGTTCAGGCCCAGGGCCAGTTCCAGCTGGGTCTTGTATTCGGTTTTCTGACTGGCCAGCAGTTGCTCGCTGTCCAGGTCGATCAGGCTCTGGCGGCTGTTCTGCAACTTGCCGCTGGCCTTGTCGCGCGCGCGATTGGCTTCCCAGCGCGCACGGTAGCGGCGGCCGCTGACGCCGACGAAATCCACCTCGGCATAACCACCGCCGGTGCCCCGTCTGAGCAGGGTGCGCGGGTCGCCGATGGAAATGTCGCTGTCGGCATCCGGCATCTTGGCCTGGCCGGTATCGCCCAGGCGCGGCACCGCGCCAAACAGCGCCAGGCACAGCGCATCGAGCAGGGTGCTCTTGCCGGCGCCGGTCGGCCCGGTGATGGCGAACAGACCGGCACTGGCCAGCGGCTCGGCGGTGAAGTCGATCTCGAACGGTCCGGCCAGGGACGCGAGGTTTTTCAGGCGGATGGCGAGGATCTTCATGGCTGTTCGCCCTCCTGTTGCACTTCCTGGAGCAGCACGGCGAAGTCCTTCAAGGTCTGTTCATCCACTTCGCTGCCATAGCTGTCCTGCCAGGCGCGGCTGAACAATTCCTGGGGGGTGAGTTGGTCGAGTTCGACCAGGCGCTCCTCATCATTGCCTTCGCGCGGGCCATTGCCTGCGTATTCGGCGGCGATGCGCACCAGGCGCACGGCCTTGCCTTGCAGGGCATTTTCGATCTGCTGGCGCAGGTCCGGCTGCGGTTCGTCAAGGCGTACCCGGACTTCCAGCCATGGGTGACGTTGGGTTTCGGCCAGCAAATCCACATCGGGCAAGTCGGCCAGCTGTTTGAGGATATCTGCCAGAGGCGCGGCCTCCAGGCGTTGCAGATTGACCGAGCGCGGGATCGGCAGCGGTTCGACGCTGACCAGCCTTTCGCCCTGGAACGTCACGTCGAGCACCTGGTGCTTGTAGCCGATTTCGGAAAAAGACAGCGGAATCGGCGAACCGCTGTAGCGGATACGCTCTTCGCCATTCACCTTCTGCGGCTTGTGCAAGTGGCCGAGGGCGACGTAGCCGACACTTCTATCGAAGAGGTTGGCCGGCAGCGCCTCGGCATTGCCGATGATCAGGCTGCGCTCGGAGTCTTCCGACACCGAACCCCCGGCCATGTGCGCATGGCTGATGGCAATCAGCGCCTGGCCCTTTTTGCGTTTGGCGTTGGCGGCGGCGATCAGCCATTCATGCACCTGGCCGATGCCCTGCAGGTAATCATCGCCCAACTGCGCGCCCGTGACCTCCGCCGGGCGCAGGAACGGCAGCGCCAGGCACCAGGCGGCGATCTTGCCTTTGGCATCCGGCAACGGGATCAACAGGCGTTCGGCATCCAACTGGCCATCATCGAGCCACAACACCCGGCCCAGGGCGTGGGTGCGCAGGCGGCGCATCAACGGTGCGGGCAATTCGATGCGCGACCCGGAGTCATGATTGCCGGCAATCATCACGATCGTCAGTGTCGGGTTTTGTTCGTGGGCGCTGATGATGAAGTCATACAGGCGCTCCTGTGCCTTGAGCGGCGGGTTGACCGTGTCGAAAATATCGCCGGCGATCAACAGCGCCTCCGGGCGGTGGGCCTTTAACTGGTCCAGCAGCCATTCGAGGAAACAGGCGTGTTCGAAGTCGCGTTCCTGGCCGTGCAGGTTTTGCCCAAGGTGCCAGTCGGAGGTGTGGAACAGACGCAAGGCGAACTCCGTGCAGAAGAGGAAAAGGAGGGGAGTTTACCTGTAAAAGCACACGGGGTGCCTGCGGGTAGCCCCGGACCCAGTGTGGGAGGGGGCTTGCCTCCTCCCACAGGGGATCGCGTTGTTTTATTGGGTATCCGTGCCCCAACAAAAAATGCGCCCCTGAGGGCGCATTTCTTTGTTCGGTCAGCGATCGCCTGTCAGGCAGGCGCATTCCAGGCCCGATCACCGTGCTCGTCCTTGATGCGAGTCGGCAAGCCCATCACGTCCAGCGCTTTCAGGAACGGCTCGGCCGGCAGTTCCTCGACGTTGGCCATGTGTTTCACATCCCACTCACCACGCGCTACCAGCAGCGCGGCGGCGACCGGTGGCACGCCGGCGGTGTAGGAGATGCCCTGGCTGTCGGTCTCGGCGAAGGCTTCCTCGTGGTCGGCCACGTTGTAGATGAACATCTCGCGCGGCTGGCCATCCTTGGTGCCTTTGACCAGGTCACCGATGCAGGTCTTGCCGGTGTAGCCGGGGGCGAGCGAAGACGGGTCGGGCAGGACGGCCTTGACCACTTTCAACGGCACCACTTCCAGGCCTTCGGCGGTGGTGACCGGTTTCTCGGAGAGCAGGCCGAGGTTTTTCAGCACGGTGAACACATTGATGTAGTGTTCGCCGAAGCTCATCCAGAAGCGCACGTTGGGCACGTCGAGGTTTTTCGACAGTGAGTGCACTTCATCGTGGCCGGTGAGGTAGAGGTTCTGCGAGCCGACGACCGGCAGGTCGTCGGTGCGTTTGACTTCGAACATGGTGTTGCTGGTCCACTGGCTGTTCTGCCAGCTCCACACCTGTCCGGTGAACTCGCGGAAGTTGATTTCCGGGTCGAAATTGGTGGCGAAGTATTTGCCATGGGAGCCGGCATTGACGTCGAGGATGTCGATCGAATCAATGCGGTCGAAATGCTGTTGCTGCGCCAGCGCGGCGTACGCGTTGACGACACCCGGGTCGAAGCCCACGCCCAGGATGGCGGTGATGTTCTTCTGTTTGCATTCTTCCAGGTGGTTCCATTCGTAGTTGCCGTACCACGGCGGGGTCTCGCAGACCTTGCCCGGCTCTTCGTGAATGGCGGTGTCGAGGTACGCAACGCCCGTGTCGATGCAGGCACGCAGTACCGACATGTTGAGGAACGCGGAACCCACGTTGATGACGATCTGCGATTCAGTCTCGCGGATCAGGGCCTTGGTCGCTTCCACGTCCAGGGCGTTCAGCGCGAAGGCCTGGATGTCGGCGGGAACCTTGAGGCTACCCTTGGCCTTGACGCTGTCGATGATGGCCTGGCATTTGGAGATGTTGCGCGACGCGATAGCAATACGACCGAGTTCGTCGTTGTGCTGCGCGCACTTGTGGGCCACCACCTTGGCGACACCTCCTGCACCAATGATAAGAACGTTCTTTTTCAATTGCTTTATCTCTCCTTTATCCGCCAGCTTACGAAAGGCTGGACAGGTAGTCGTCGT
This sequence comes from Pseudomonas sp. 44 R 15, assembly GCF_900004965.1. Classification (NCBI taxonomy): domain Bacteria; kingdom Pseudomonadati; phylum Pseudomonadota; class Gammaproteobacteria; order Pseudomonadales; family Pseudomonadaceae; genus Pseudomonas; species Pseudomonas sp. 44 R 15. Next base: position 25,521 of record NZ_CVTU01000085.1, on the reverse strand, counting down.
AACCAAATTCACGAACCACTTCGACTGTACCGTCGAGTTGTTTCACTACGATGGACGGCATTTTCAGGCCGTTGAACCAGTTTTTCTTGACCATGGTGTAGCCCGCGGTGTCGATGAACGACAGCCGATCGCCGATGGCCAGCGGACGATCAAATTGATACTCGCCGAAAATATCCCCGGCCAGGCAGGATTTGCCGCACACCATGACGGTGTGTTCGCCTTCGCTTGGCGCCAGCTTGGCGTTGAGGCGATAGATCAGCAGGTCCAGCAAGTGGGCTTCGATGGAGCTGTCGACCACGGCCAGGTTCTTGCCGTTGTAGAGCGTGTCGAGCACGGTGACTTCGAGCGACGCGCTGTTGGTGATCGCCGCTTCCCCCGGTTCCAGGTACACCTGCACGCCGTACTTCTCGGAGAATGCTTTCAAACGCGCGCAAAACGCGTCCAGCGCATAGCCTTCACCGGTGAAATGGATGCCGCCGCCGAGGCTGACCCACTGGACCTTGTGCAGCAGCGCGCCGAAGCGTTCTTCGATGGTGCCGAGCATTTTGTCGAACAGACTGAAATCGCCGTTCTCGCAGTTGTTGTGGAACATGAAACCGGAGATTTGCTCGATCACGCCTTCGATCTTCACCGGGTCCCATTCGCCCAGGCGGCTGAACGGACGCGCCGGGTCGGCCAGCAGGTAATCGGAGCTGCTCACTTGCGGGTTGACCCGCAGGCCGCGGGTCTTGCCCTCGGAGCGCTCGGCAAAGCGCTGCAGCTGGCTGATGGAGTTGAAGATGATCTTGTCGCAGTTGTCCAGCATCTCTTCGATTTCATCATCGGCCCAGGCCACGCTGTAGGCGTGCGCCTCACCTTCGAACTTCTGGCGGCCGAGCTTCAACTCATACAGCGACGACGAGGTGGTGCCGTCCATGTATTGCTGCATCAGGTCGAACACCGACCAGGTGGCAAAGCACTTGAGTGCCAGCAGAGCCTTGGCGCCGGACTGCTCGCGCACGTAGGCAATCTTCTGCATGTTGACCAGAAGCTTCTGTTTATCGATGAGGTAGTACGGCGTTTTGATCATTTTTGAGAGCCTGCGGCGGTGCCTGCCAAAAAAGGACACGCATTGTGCCCGCACTTGGAACAGATCGAAAGGTTAGTGGGCGGAATTTGCTGCGCCGGGTTTCGAGCATAGGCCCTGAGTATGACCGTCCATGGTTATACACCGACCTGATGTGGGAGGGGCGGTGCGACGATTCGACTTGCTCTCGATGGCGGCCTCTGGGCCGACCAGGATGGTGGATTGGACCGAGTACATATCCGTTTCTGCGGTAACGGCTGCTAATGGTTCCGCTTTTACAGCGGCTCACTTTTGAAAAGCGCAAAAGTAAGCAAAACGCTCTTGCCCCACCACTCGGCACCTCGCTCATGCTCGGTGTGCCCGAACGCAGGCTTGAATCCGTGGGCCGCCGCAATGGGCCATCCATGGCCCAGTGCGGCTAACCCGGCGTCCTGCCGGGTTACCCACGGATTCAAGCCTGCGTTCGGCCAGCGTGGTTTAACGGGGCGCCTGAGATCAAGATCAAAAGCGACTCGCTGCGCATCGTGGTTACGGGTGGGCGCGGCTGCGTTATGTAGGAGCGAGCTTGCTCGCGAAAAACTCACAGGCGCCGCGTTGATTCAGGAAGCACGCGTTATCGTTGACGTTTTTCGCGAGCAAGCTCGCTCCTACAGACGGCGGTGTACGCCACGATGCGAAGCGAGCCGCTCTTGCTCTTGCTTTTGATCTTAGGCGCCCCGTCAAACCACGCTGGCCGCAATTCGATATTGATGTGGGGGGTAAACCGGCAGGACGCCGGTTTAGCCGCCCCGCGCCATGGATGGCGCGTGGCGGCGGCCCCCCACATCAATGTCGGATTGCGGGCACACCGAGCATTAGCGAGGTGCCGAGTGGTGGGGCAAGAGCCCTTTTGGTTACTTTTGGGGCTCTTTTCCAAAAGTGACCCGCTGTAAAAGCGGAACCCTAAGTAGCCGTGACCGCAGCAACGGATATGTACTCAACCCAATCCACCATCCCGGCCGCCCCAGAGGCCGCCATCGGGGGCAAGCCCCCTCCCACATTGAGCGCGATATGCAGTCGGGGCACTGACATCAAACCGTCATCTTTCCACCACCTTCCTGCCACATTCCCTCGCTAATGTCCTCGCCAATGAGATCGATCTCAAGCGAGCCCCAATGACTGACCTGAAAGACGTAGCACGCCTGGCTGGCGTGTCCCGCGCCACCGCTGCACGCACTTTTGCTTCCCCGGACCAGGTGCGCCCGGTGACCCGTGAGCAGGTGTTCGCCGCCGCCCGTGAGTTGGGTTTCCGGCCGAACCTGCTGGGCCGCCAGTTGCGCCTGCAGACCACCCAACTGATCGGCGTCGTGGTGCCCAACCTGCTCAACCCGGTGTTCGCCGAGCAGTTCCAGGCCATGGAGCGCGCCGCGCGGTCTCGGGGCTACAGCCTGGTGCTGGCCACCACCGATTACAGCAGCGAGCGCGAAAGCACGGTAGTGGAAGAACTGTTGCGCCAGCGCGTCGACGGTCTGGTACTGACGGTCACCGATGCCGAAAGCAATGCCGTGCTCAGCAGCCTGAACACCGAAAAGACACCCTTCGTGCTGGCCTACCATCAGCCGAGCAACCCCAACTACAGCGCCGTGTCGGTCGACAACCGCGCGGGCATGGCCCTGGCCACGCGTTATCTGCTGGACGCCGGGCACCGCCGGATCAGCATGGTCGCCGGCCCCGCGTTGCAGTCCGACCGTGCCCGTCTGCGGCATGCGGGGTATTGCGAGGCGATGGAAGCGTACGGTCTCAAGAGCCGCCCGGTGATCGAAATGCCGGCCCACACCCAGGCCGAGTTCACGGCGATCGCGCCGTTTCTCAAGAGCCCCGACGCGCCCACGGCGTTGGTGTGTTCCAACGACTTCCTGGCGATCAGCCTGATTGCCGAACTGCGCCGCAACGCCTGGAACGTTCCCGGGCAACTGTCTGTGATGGGCTTCGATGGCATCAGCCTCGGCACCCAGATGCACCCGACCCTGTGCAGCGTGGTGCAGCCCATTGCGCTGCTGGCCAGCACCGTGATTGACCAACTGCTGGCGCAAATCGCCGGCAACGCCCCGACGTCCCATTGCCTGCCTTGCCATATCCGGCCAGGCGAAAGTACCCAGCCCCATGAGGAGACCCTTGATGCGCGCACTCAGTAAAACCCTGGCAGCCCTGCTGCTGTGCGGTGCGGCCAGCCTGGCCCAGGCCGCCGACACTGCGATTTGCTACAACTGCCCGCCGGACTGGGCCGATTGGGGCACCCAGCTCAAGGCCATCGCCGCCAGCACCGGCGTGCAGGTGCCGCTGGACAACAAAAACTCCGGCCAGTCCCTGGCGCAGTTGGTGGCGGAAAAAGCCGCGCCGGTGGCCGACGTCGTTTACTACGGCGTGACCTTCGGCCTGCAGGCGCAAAAAGCCGAGGTGGTCGACACCTACAAACCCAAGGCCTGGGAGCAGATTCCCGCCGGCCTGAAAGACCCCGCCGGCCATTGGTTCGCGATCCATTCCGGGACCCTGGGCATCATGGTCAACGTCGACGCACTCGGCGGTCTGCCGGTGCCGCAAAGCTGGGCCGACCTGCTCAAGCCTGAGTACAAAGGCATGGTCGGTTACCTCGATCCGTCCAGCGCCTTTGTCGGCTACGTGTCGGCGGTGGCGATCAACCGCGCCATGGGCGGTGACCTGGACAACTTCGCCCCGGCCATCGACTACTTTCGCAAACTGGCAAAAAACAGCCCCATCGTGCCCAAGCAGACCGCCTACGCACGGGTACTGTCCGGCGAGTTGCCGATCCTGGTCGACTACGACTTCAACGCCTACCGCGCCCGCTACAAAGACCAGGCCAATGTCGCCTTCGTGATTCCGCAGGAAGGCAGCATCAGCGTGCCCTACGTCATGAGCCTGGTCGCCAACGCGCCACACCGTGCGAACGCGGAAAAAGTCCTCGACTTCGTGCTCTCGGACGAGGGCCAGGCACTGTGGGCCAAGGCCTACCTGCGCCCGGTGCGGCCGATGAAAATGCCGGCGGACGTCGCCGCACAGTTCCTCCCGGACAGTGACTATGCCCGCGCCGGTGTCGTGGACTACGAAAAAATGGCCGCTGTGCAGGAAGCCTTCGCCGCCCGTTACCTGAACGAGGTCAAGTAAGTGGCGACATCGGCAAAACACGCCGCCTGGGCGCTGGCCCCGGCCTTCGCAGTGCTGCTCGCGTTCTGGCTGTTGCCGCTGGCGCACCTGATGGTGCTCGGCGCCGAAAGCCGCGATGGGAGCGGCAGCGGCTACTGGCAGGTGCTCAGCAGTGCGCAGTATTTGGGCAGCCTGGGGCAAACCCTGATGCTGGCAGGGGTGGTGACGCTGGTCGCGCTGGTGATCGGCGGTATCAGCGGTGTCTTCCTCGCCCGGCAACAGTTCTTCGGGCGCTCGGCGCTGGTGGCATTGCTCACGTTCCCGCTGGCGTTTCCCGGGGTGGTGGTGGGGTTCCTGGTGATCCTGCTGGCGGGGCGCCAGGGACTGTTTGCCGCCCTGGGCCTGCAACTGGCCGGTGAGCGCTGGATCTTTGCCTACTCGTTGGCGGGGCTGTTCGTGGGCTACCTGTACTTCTCGATTCCCCGGGTAATTCTGACGGTGATGGCTGCCTGCGAAAGCCTCGACCGCAGCCTGGAGGAGGCCGCGCATTCATTGGGGGCAGGGCACTGGCGCGTGGTCTGCGATGTGATCGTGCCGGGCCTGGCGCCGGCGCTGGCGTCGTGCGGTGCGATCTGTTTTGCCACGTCCATGGGCGCGTTCGGCACGGCGTTCACCCTGGGCACGCGCCTTAACGTCACGCCCGTGGCGATCTATAACGTGTTCACCAATTACGCCAACTTTGCCGTCGCCGCTGCGCTGTCGGTGGTGCTTGGCGCGGTGACCTGGGCCGTGCTGCTGCTCACGCGGCGCCTGGTGAAAAATTCGGGGACTGTGCTGTGAAGCGCTCATCGCTGTTTGTGCTGCAACTGCTGTTTACCCTGTTGGTGTGCGCCTTCATGTTGGTGCCGGTGCTGCTGTCGCTGCTGGCGGGGCTGACACGCAACTTCTTTGTCGGCGTTTCCAGCGGCTTGACCTTCGACTGGTTGATCCAGGTGTGGCAAGCCTATTCACCCACTGTGTGGCTCTCGCTGCAACTGGCCCTGGCCTGCGCGGTGTGCGTCTGCGTGATCGGTGTGCCGGCGGCCTATGCCCTGGTGCGCATGAACAACCGTTTCAGTCGCGCCTTCGAAGAACTGATGGTGTTGCCGGTGGCGATGCCAGGGTTGGCCAGTGCGTTGGCGCTGCTGCTGACGTACGGCCAGTTCGGCAGCTTTCGCAGCAGTTGGCTGTTCATCCTCGTCGGCCATGTGCTGTTCACCTTGCCGTTCCTGGTGCGCCCGGTGATGGCGGTGATGCAGCGCCAGCAACTGCCGGTATTGGAAGAAGCTGCCGCCAGCCTCGGTGCAGGTCCGATCAAGCGCTTTTTCAGCGTGGTGGTGCCCAATTGCCGGGCGGGGATTCTGGCCGGCGTACTGATGGTGGTCACCCTGAGCCTGGGTGAATTCAACCTGACCTGGATGCTCCACACGCCGATGACCAAGACCCTGCCGGTGGGCCTCGCCGACAGCTACGCCTCGGCGCGCCTGGAAATCGCCAGTGCCTACACCCTTATCTTCCTGCTGATGATCGTGCCGCTGTTGATTGCGCTGCAGGCCATCAGTGCCCGTTTGTCCCGTGGAGAGCGTCGATGACCGCTATTACTATTGGCCTGCAAGGCTGTCGCAAGGCGTTTGCCGACGGCACCGTGGCCGTGTATGACCTGGACCTGACCGTCGAAGGCGGCGAAACCCTGGCGATCCTCGGCCCGTCCGGCTGCGGCAAAACCACCACGTTGCGCTTGATCGCCGGCCTGGAACGCCCGGACGTGGGCCAGGTGTTTTTCGGTGATCAGGACGTGACTCGCCTGCCCATTGAGCGCCGCGATGTGGGCATGGTGTTTCAGAACTACGCGCTGTTTCCCAACCTGGATGTGGCCGGCAACATTGTCTACGGCTTGAAGATTCGAGGGATGGCGCCGCGAGAGCGCAACAAGCGCTGCGAAGAACTGCTTGAGTTGGTGGGCTTGCAGCAGCACGGCAAGCGCAGTATCCATGAACTCTCCGGCGGCCAGCGCCAGCGCGTCGCCCTGGCTCGCGCCCTGGCGCCACGCCCGAAAGTATTGCTGCTGGACGAACCGCTGGCGGCCCTCGACGCACAACTGCGCGAGCGCCTGCGCAGTGAGTTGAGCGAACTGCTGCGCGGCCTTGGCATCACCTCGGTGTTCGTCACCCACGACCAGGGCGAAGCCATGGCCCTGGGCGACCGTATCCTGGTGATGGAGCACGGACGCATCGCACAACTGGCCAGCCCACGGGACATTTACCAGAAACCGGCCAATGCCTTTGTCGCAGGCTTTGTCGGCAACCTCAACGCCTTCGCCGTGAGCGGGTCGTCGCCCAAGGGCTTGAAAGTCTGCGGCGGCGAACTGCCGTGGCACGGCGCCGACCAGCCCGACACCCTGTATTGCCGCCCCGAACATCTGCGGGTGATGGAAAGCGAAGGGCACTTGCACGGGCGTCTGCTGGCGCAGTTCTTCCAGGGCGCGCAGAGCCGTTTGCTGGTGGACGTGGGCGGCCCGCAACCGTTGCTGGTCGACAGCAGCGACAACCAGCTGTACGTCGTCGGCGCGCCGATTGCCCTGGCGATTGCGCCGCACATGTTGTTCACCCTGAATGCGTGAGAATCCACTGTGAATCATCCGTTTCTCGTTGCACAGATCAGCGACCTGCACCTCAAGGCCGGTCAGCGCCTCACCTATGGCGTGGTTGACACCCTGGGCGCGCTGCGCCGCGCCGTCGATCACCTGAACGCCAGCCAACCACGGCCTGACATCGTGGTGATCAGCGGCGACCTCGTGGACTTTGGCCGCGCCGATGAGTACGCCGTGCTGCACCCTGAACTCGCGCGCCTGCACATGCCGTTCTATCTGGTACCCGGCAATCACGACGCGCGCGGGCCGTTGCTCGATGCGTTCGGCGATCATGCCTACTTGCCGTTATCGGCAGAGGGCCCGCTGGACTGGGTGGTAGACACGCATCCGCTGCGCCTGATCGGCCTCGACTCCACCATTCCCGGCAGCCATGGTGGCCAGTTGCTGGACAGCCAATTGCACTGGCTCGATGAGCAACTGGCGCTGCGCCCGCAGGCGCCGACCTTGCTGATCCTGCATCACCCGCCGTTTATCAGCGGCATCGGCCATATGGACCGCGAACCCTTCATCAACGCCGCCGCCCTGGAGCGCGTGGTGGCACGCCACCCGCAGGTGGAGCGCCTGTTGTGCGGGCATCTGCATCGGCCGATGCAGCGCCGTTTCGGTGCCAGCCTCAGTTGTGTATGCCCCGGCACGTCCCACCAGATCGTGCTGGATTTGCAGGATGCGGCGCCCGCGCATTTCAACCTGGAGCCGGCGGGGTATCTGTTGCATCGCTGGGATGCGCAACAGGGTTTGATCAGCCATAACGGCGTGTTTGGGGATTATCCGGGGCCGTATCCGTTCTATGACGCGCATGGGTTGATTGACTGAGGTTTCGATTCAGCTGATGTAACAGCTCGGGTACGGCGCCGGACCTGTGGCGAGGGAGCTTGCTCCCGTGAGGGCCGGACAGCCGACGCGTTTCTACCTGACGCTCCGAGGTCCAAATGTGGGAGGGGGCTTGCCCCCGATGGCGGCCTCTGGGCCGACCAGTATCTTGGATCAGACCGAGTACATATCCGTTTCTGCGGTAACGGCTGCTAATGGTTCCGCTTTTACAGCGGCTCACTTTTGAAAAGCGCAAAAGTAAGCAAAACGCTCTTGCCCCACCACTCGGCACCTCGCCCAGGCTCGGTGTGCCCTCTCTCCGGCTTGAATCCGTGGGCCGCCGCAATGGGCCATCCATGGCCCAGTGCGGCTAACCCGGCGTCCTGCCGGGTTGCCCACGGATTCAAGCCTGCGTTCGGCCAGCGTGGTTTAACGGGGCGCCTGAGATCAAAAGCAGATCAAGATCAAGAGCGGCTCGCTTCGCATCGTGGTTACGGGTGGGCACTGCGTTGCTGTCTGTATGAATGAATTTTGTATTCATCTAAAGAAAAATGAGTTTGTCTCATTATCGCCATCTCCCGACAATGGCCGCCATAGATACCGACATTGGAGATAAAAAGTCATGGCAGTCGCTCATTCCCTCGGATTTCCGCGCATTGGACGCGATCGTGAACTGAAAAAAGCGCAGGAAGCGTTCTGGAAGGGCGAGCTCGATGAAGCCGGCCTGCGCGCCGTGGGGCGTGACTTGCGCAAGGCCCATTGGGACCTGCAGAAACAGGCCGGCATCGAGTTGCTGCCCGCCGGTGATTTCGCCTGGTATGACCAGGTGCTGACCCACTCGCTGATGTTTGGCGTGATCCCGGAGCGTTTCCGTCCGGCCGATGGCCAGGCCACGTTGCACACGTTATTCGGCATGGCCCGCGGCGTCAGCGATGCGTGCTGCGCCGGCGCTCACGCCCAGGAGATGACCAAGTGGTTCGATACCAACTATCACTACCTGGTGCCGGAGTTCAGCGTCGATCAGCAATTCCACCTCGGATGGGACCAGTTGTTCGAAGAAGTCCAGGAAGCCCGCGACCTCGGGCACGCCGTCAAGCCGGTGGTGATTGGCCCGCTGACGTACCTGTGGCTGGGCAAGGCCAAGGGCGGCGACTTTGACAAGCTTGATCTGCTCGACCGCCTGCTGCCGCTGTACGGCCAGATCTTCCAGCGCCTGGCGGAGCTGGGTGTGGAGTGGGTGCAGATCGACGAGCCGATCCTGGTGCTCGATCTGCCGCAGGAGTGGAAGAACGCCTTTGAGCGCGCCTACAACCTGATCCAGCGTGATCCGTTGAAGAAACTGGTGGCCACCTACTTTGGCGGGCTGGAAGAAAACCTCGGCCTGGCCGCCAATCTGCCGGTCGACGGGCTGCACATCGACCTGGTACGGGCGCCGGAGCAATACCCGACGATTCTTGATCGCCTGCCGGCTTATAAGGTGCTGTCCCTGGGCGTGGTCAACGGCCGTAACGTGTGGCGCTGTGACCTGGAAAAAGCCTTGGCGACGTTGCAACACGCCCAGGACAAACTTGGTGAGCGCTTGTGGGTCGCGCCGTCCTGTTCACTGCTGCACAGCCCGGTGGATCTGGCGCGTGAAGACCAGTTGGACGGCGAGTTGAAGAGCTGGCTGGCCTTCGCTTTGCAAAAGTGCGCGGAAGTCGCGGTACTGACGCAGGCCCTCGACCAGCCCGAGGCGCCGCAGGTGCTGGCCGCGCTGGCTGAGAGTCGCGCGGTACAGGCTGCGCGCGCCGCTTCGCCGCGTATTCACAAGCCCGCGGTGCAAGCGCGCGTTGCCGCGATCAGCGCCAGGGACAGCCAGCGCCAGTCGCCGTTTGCCCAGCGTATCGAGAAGCAGCGGGTCGGCCTCGACCTGCCGCTGTTTCCCACCACTACCATCGGTTCGTTTCCGCAAACCGCGTCGATTCGCTTGGCGCGCCAGTCGTACAAGGCCGGCAGGTTGAGCGAAGCCGAATACGTCGAAGCAATGCACAGCGAGATCAGGCACGCGGTCGAGGTGCAGGAGAACCTCGGGCTGGATGTGCTGGTGCACGGTGAGGCCGAACGTAACGACATGGTCGAATACTTCGCCGAGCAATTGGACGGCTACGCGTTCAGCCGTTTCGGCTGGGTGCAGAGCTACGGTTCACGCTGTGTGAAACCGGCGCTGATCTACGGCGATCTGAGCCGTCCGAAAGCCATGACGGTGGAGTGGATTCGCTATGCCCAGGGCCTCACGCGCAAGGTGCTCAAGGGCATGTTGACGGGCCCGGTGACCATGCTGATGTGGTCGTTCCCACGGGAAGACGTGAGCCGTGAAGTGCAGGCCCGGCAACTGGCCCTGGCGCTGCGTGACGAGGTGGTGGACCTGGAAGCCGCCGGTATCCGGATCGTGCAGATCGACGAGGCCGCGTTCCGCGAAGGCTTGCCGTTGCGTCAGGCGCAATGGCCGCACTACCTGGACTGGGCCACCGAAGTGTTCCGCCTGTGCGCCTGCGGCGTGCGTGACGAGACCCAGATCCACACCCACATGTGCTACAGCGAATTCAACGATGTGATCGAGTCCATCGCGGCGATGGATGCCGACGTCATCACCATTGAAACCTCGCGCTCGGACATGGCGTTGCTCGATGCGTTCGAAGCCTTCGCCTACCCCAACGACATCGGCCCCGGCGTCTACGACATCCACTCGCCACGGGTGCCGGAGGTGGCGCAGATGGTTGACTTGCTGCGCAAGGCGGCCAAGCGGGTTCCGGCTGAGCGGTTGTGGGTGAACCCCGATTGCGGCCTGAAAACCCGTGGCTGGCCGGAGACGGAAGCGGCGTTGATCCACATGGTGACGGCGGCGCGCCAGCTGCGTGCGGAACTGGGCTGAGGGCGAAGATTGCGCGGTAGACGTTTGCGTTGTACGGCATACTGCGCCAATGACTTTCGACTCGCCGCTCGCCGCTTATCAAGACGCTATCGCCCGGCAGGGCTTCGTGCCCGACGACGCTCAACGCCGGGCGGTGCAGGCCTTGCAAGCCTGTCACCAGGCGTTGCACCAGGGCGGTTCGCCAATTACCGGCGTTTACCTGTGGGGGCCGGTGGGGCGCGGCAAGACCTGGCTGATGGACCAGTTCCATCAAAGCCTGCGCGTGCCCGCGCGCCGCCAGCATTTTCATCACTTCATGGGCTGGGTGCACCAGCGCTCGTTCCAGCTCACCGGGACCCGGGACCCGCTGCAGGCGGTGGCGCGGGAACTGAGCCGGGACGTGCGCGTGCTGTGCTTCGACGAGTTGTTCGTCAATGACATCGGTGACGCAATCATTCTCGGCCGTCTGTTTCAGGTGATGTTCGAGGAGGGCGTGGTGATGGTCTGCACCTCCAATCAACCCCCTGAGCATCTGTACGCCGAAGGTTTCAACCGTGAGCGGTTCTTGCCGGGTATCGCGGCGATCAATCGGAATATGCAGGTGCTGGCCGTGGACGGCGGCGAGGATCATCGCCTGCATCCCGGCGTGGGTCTGCAGCGCTACTGGGTCAATCGGCCCGATGCACTGGCCACGCTGTTCCGGCAGATGAGCGACGGGCAAACCCTCAGCGACGAGAAGGAAGTGAACGTGGGGCATCGCACGATAGCGGCGGTGCAGGCCAGTGACGCGGTGCTGTGGTGCCGTTACGCCGAGCTCTGCGAACAACCCCTGGCGGCGATGGATTTCATGCTGCTGTGTGATCGCTTCAAAGCCATCCTGCTGGGAGAGGTGCCCAACCTCAGCGCACAGCAGCGCCCTGGTCGTATTGCCCGGGGTACCGAAGACGGCGCCGAGCGCGTGGTCGCGGGGGATCGGCAATTGCCGGAGTTGTCCAGGCATGATGACAGCGTGCGACGCTTCATCGCGCTGGTGGATGAGTGTTACGACCGCAAAGTGCCGTTGTTCATCGAGGCCCAGGTGCCGCTGGAGCGTCTCTATACCGAAGGCTACCTGGCGTTTCCTTTTCGTCGCACTTTGAGCCGCTTGCGCGAAATGCAGCTGCAGCGCTTCGGCGCCTGAGAGCCCCGCGTTCACTGCGCTTGAGGCGTTGGATACGTGCAATCTACGCGCTTTCTGTCAGACATTTGTCGTTAATCTCCTTCATCTACTGCCGACTCCATGCTTACAATCAACCTTCTCAAAGGGAATCGGTTCCCTGGTTGTCGTTATCGAGGAAGGAAATGGACACCCCAGACATCCTGGTGCTGCAAGCCAGCTACACCAACGCCGTACACGCCGATGCCATCGGTTCGCTGCTCAACCACTATGCTGAAGACCCGATGGGCGGCGGCCACAGTTTGCCGGCCGACCTGTTGCAGCAACTGCCTGCGGAGCTGGCCAAGCGCCCTCATGCGTTCAGTGTGCTGGCGTTCGTTGGGGGTGTCCCGGCCGGGCTGGTCAATTGCTTCGAAGGGTTTTCGACCTTCGCCTGTCGGCCCTTGGTCAATGTCCACGATGTGGTGGTGGCGCAACAGTTTCGGGGCTTGGGGTTGAGTCAGAAGATGCTGCAGAAGGTCGAGGAAATCGCCCGGCAGCGCGGTTGCTGCAAGATCACCCTGGAAGTGCTTGAAGGCAATGCGCTGGCCCAGTCGGCGTATCGCAAGTTCGGTTTTGACGATTCGGTATTTGATCCCGCCCATGGCCGCATGTTGTTCTGGAACAAGTCACTTTAATAAAAGCACTGCAAAAAAAGGCGCGATGATGATCGTTCCCACGCTCCGCGTGGGAACGCCGCCCCGGA